>NZ_DATMRX010000027.1:0-16986 GCF_035565855.1 Pseudorhodoplanes sp. | reverse complement strand
GCGGGGCTTGCCGTCGGCGTGCTGCTCGCCCCGCCCTATCTCTTCATGTACGACGTCGTCACACTTGCGGTCGCGATGGCCTTCCTGTTCCGGGAGATGCAGGTCAGCGGTCCCCGGCCAGGCGAGATGGCCGCACTCGGCACAGCGCTTCTGCTCGTCCTGATTTTCCCGGTGGTGAAGCTGCCGGTCGGCTTCATCGCAGCGATGATCGTCGCCGTGCTGATCGCAAGACGCGCATTGGCGTCCTGGTTGCCCCGCCTTCGCGAGGCATGACAGAGTTTGCTTTACGACGCCGCCCGCAACCGCTGCGGCACCAGACGCTCGCTCCTCAGCGCCGCCTGCGCGCCCGACACGCCGGCCTCGTGATATTCGGCATCCTCGTTGACGTCCCACACGTCATAGAGGCGCTCGCCCGCGAGGATGTTCCGGGCGGTGAGCATCGCCGTCATCATGGCATGGTCCTGGTTGTTGTATTTGTGCATGCCGTTGCGGCCGATCAGATGCAGCGTCGGGAACGACGTTTCCAGATCGCGCCGGATCATCTCCATGTTGTGACGATAGGCGTCGTCGTAAACCGGATAGGCTTTCGGCTGACGCACCACGCAGGCATCGACCACGTCGCTTTCTTCGACAAGTCCGATCTGCGCAATCTCGCGCTTTGCCAGCGCGACGAGATCGGCATCGCTCGAATCCCACAGCTGGTCGCCCTCGAAGCAGAAATATTCGAGCCCGAGACAGCTCAGCCCCGGCGGCACCATTTCCGGCGACCAGGAGGAGAAATTCTGTACCCGCCCGACCTTAACCTTCGGGTCGTGCACATAGATCCAGTTGTCCGGGAACAGGTTTTCCTTGCGCACCATCAGCGCGACCGTAAGAAAATCGCGATAGCGGAGCGCCCGCGCATGCAGGAGTGAAATGGGCCGTGGTGTCAGGGCTTCGACAAGCTCGCGCACGGGCGCCGAACTGATGACGTGGCTGGCGGTGTAGCGTTCGGTCGTGCCGTCGGCCAGAACCGCTTCCGCCGTCCAGAGGCGACGGCCCGCGTCATAGGACAGTGTCTTCAGCTCCCGGCCCTTGAGCAGCGTCCCGCCCTGCTTCTGGATCTTGCGGGCCGCGGCCTCCCACATCATGCCGGGACCCTTGCGCGGATATTGGAAGCTCTCGATCAGGGTCTTGACCACTTTGCCGCCTGCGGGCTTGCGCCCCGGCAGGCTGCGCATCAGCGCATTCTTGATCGCAACGCCGAGATCGAGCCCCTTGATGCGCTGCGCCGCCCAATCGGCGGAAATCTCGTCGCACGACATGCCCCACACCTTCTCGGTGTAGGTCTTGAAGAAGATCGAGAACAGCTTCTCGCCGAACTGGTTGCGGACCCATTGATGGAAGGTCTTCGGGTCCTTGATCGGATTGATACGCGCATAGCCGTATGACAGCACGCAGGCGGCGCTGCGGATCACGCCGAGATTGATCAACGCCTCGAAGGCGCTCAGCGGATAGGAATAATACTTGCCGCCGTAATAGATGCGCGACAGCCGCGGCCGCTCGATGAAATCGTCGGGCAGGATTTCGCGCCAGAGGTCGACCACTTCCTTCGCCTTGGAGAAGAAGCGGTGGCCGCCGATGTCGAACAGGAAGTCCTTGTAGCGCACGGTCCGGCTGATGCCACCGACATAGACCGGATCCTTCTCGATCACGAGGACCGATGGCATCTCCTTGGTCAGGCAATAGGCGGCGGTGAGACCGGCGGGACCTGCACCGATCACCAGAACGTCTACGTTTCGGGTCATGAATGCTCGCCGCTGCGAATGTTGCGATCGTGGGTCCGCATCACCGGCGCGAAGGCGAACAGCCGGTGACCGTTGTAGGAAATGAGCGCGCTGCAGGCGGCGCCGATAACGATCGCGGCCTGCGGGTGCCGCGACAGCAGCGTCAGGGTGAGGATCGCGAAGATCGCGTAGCTCGTGCCCTGCGCCGCGGCCGTGACGGCGGCGTAGCGCACCGCCTCGCGATGCTGCCGGCGTCCGCTGCGGTCGAAGGTCAGCGCGCGGTTGAGGCGCCACGTCACAAGCGTCGCCAGCGCAAGCGAAACGATCCGTGCGATCAGTCCGGGGATGCCGAGATTGAGGACCAGCGTGAAGCTGCCGAGATCGGTGATCAGCCCGAGGCCGCCGACGCCAAGGAACCGCGCCGGCCGCGGCAATCGCTCCGCGAGCCTTCGGACCGCATCCCGTTCGCTATCGGAGGCAGGATCAAGCGCGTCCCCGCCGCCTGCCGCCATTGCATTGCCGTGCATTTTGACGCCCGTCCCAAATCGGCACCGGCGTGCGCACATCGGACACCGGGCTCCCGGCGCCATCCATCGCAGAGGGAGGTTAAGGCGCGGCTTATCGGCAGGGGCAAATGCCGGGATTTTTCATAGGGTTAAGCAAATCGCGGTTAAGCAAATCGAAAACGCTGGAATCGATAATCCGCCTGCCAACGCGGTGTTCACAGTCACAGGGACGGCCCCATGTCGCTGCAGGCCCTGCCGCTGCCATCACAGCAGGCAAACCGGGACTTGTTCTTCAAGCTCGCCTTCGCCTTCGGCGTTGTGATTGCCGGGCTGGAAATCGGCTATCTCATCAAGTCGCCGTTGCCTTTCGATGCCGCCGGCTATGTCATCGGCCGCGACTTCGTGAATGCATGGCTCGGCGCCAAGGTCGCGCTGTCCGGGGACCCGTCGCCGTATTTCGAATACACCGCCTATCAGCGATTGCTGGCGGAGCATTTCGGACCGAATTATCCGATCCATATCTGGTCCTACCCGCCGCATCTGCTGCTGCTCACCTGGCCGCTTGGGCTGATGCCCTACATGACGGCCTATATCGTCAATTGCGTGCTCGGCCTGATCCTTTACGTGGCGGTCGCGAGCGACGGCTCGCGCAAACCCGAGCATCTTGTCCTCCTCGTGATCGCGCCGGCTGTAACCGTCAACATCTGGTGCGGCCAGAACGGATTCCTGATCGCCGTCCTGCTGATCGGCGCCCTGACGCAAATGGATCGCCGGCCGGTTCTCGCCGGCATCCTGTTCGGATTGCTCAGCATCAAGCCGCAGCTCGGATTGCTGATCCCGCTGATGTTGCTTCTCACCGGGCGCTGGCGGGTGATCGGGTCCGCTGCCGTGACCATCGCGGTGCTCGTTGCCGCGACCGCGATCGCATTCGGGGCGGAGGTCTGGACGACTTACGTCCGCGACGCGCTGCCGATCCAGCGCATCCACACCTTCTCGGGCGTGCAGAATTTCATGCTGCACATGCCGACGCCGTTCATGAATGCGAAGATCGCGGGGCTGCCGATGGCGGCCTGTATCGCCGTCCAGGCGGTGATCGCGGCGGCCACGCTCGCCGCGGTGGTCTGGACCTTCTGGCGGCGGCGCGATCCAACTCTGTCGATGGCGCTGTTCGTGACCGCGATCTTCACGGTCACGCCCTACGCCTTCAATTACGATATGGTGGTGTTCGGCTGGGTGATCGTCAAATTGATGGACCGTGCCGACAACGAGCCGCTCGACTATGCCTTGATGCTTGCGGTATGGGCCACCCCGGCGCTGACGGTCGTACTCGGCATGACCGGTTTCCTGCCGATCTCGAGTCTGGCGCTGATCCTGTTTGGCGCGCGGCTCTGGTGGCGGATGGCGCATAAGCCTGGTTTCGGCAAGGAGCGATTCGATGAGGCTGCGTAGCGCGATTTACGGTCTTGTGGCCGGGCTTGTTCTGATCGCGCCTGTTGCAGCGCAAACGAACCTTGGCCGCGACATGAAGCTGGAGGACGCCGGCTTCAAGATGCGGGAGGCGAATACACCGGAGAAGATGGCGCGGCTGCGCTCGATTCCGCCGCTCAAGTTCGTACCGCACCGGAAAAACGGCATGCGCTACTATGTCTATGCCGATCCGGTGACATGCCGATGCGCCTTTGTCGGCGACGAGAATGCGATGAAGACCTACCGCAACATGGTGGCGCCGCCGCGCCCGAGCGGCCTGCCGGGGGTCGGCGATATCGGCCGCGATACCGGAGGCATCAATCTCGAAAACGAGATACAGACCGAGATGAACGACGAAAGCGGGACGAATTTCGACGATATTTTCCACCCCGGCTTCTGACCGGAGTTCCGGCTTTCCGCGTCATTTATCGACAATTATGCCTTGCGCGGGCCTGAAATTGCAGGTCCACTGGCTCGCATGGCATCGACCCATGCAGCCACGATGAATGTGGCGCCCGCTTCTTCCGCGATCGCGGCGGCGGCGAAACGGCGGTTCAGGATCGTTCTGATCAAGCCGTCTCACTATGACGCCGATGGCTATGTCATCCAATGGTGGCGTTCCACCATTCCCTCGAACAGTCTGGCGAGCGTGTACGGCCTTTTGCGCGAATGCGCCGATGCGCGAACGCTCGGGGACGATGTCGATCTCGACATCGAGGCGATGGACGAATGCAACACAGTCGTCGATGTCAAAAGAATCGTTCGCGATATCGGCGGCGCCGACGGCGGCTTTGTCGGGCTGGTCGGTGTCCAGTCAAATCAATATCCCCGTGCGCTCGACCTCGCGCGACAATTCCGCAAGCAGGGCATCCGCGTTGCCATCGGCGGCTTCCATGTCAGCGGCGTGATCTCCATGCTGCCCGACCTCACGCCGGAATTGCGCGAGGCGCTCGATCTGGGGGTCGTGCTTTACGCCGGCGAGGCCGAAGGCCGCATGGCCGACTTCCTGCGTGACATGGCGTCCGGACAGGCCACGGGCATCTACAATCACCTGAAGGACTCGCCCAGCATGGAAGCGGCGACCTTCCCGATCCTGCCGCGCGAGGTCGTGACGCGGGTCGCCGGGCATTATGCGAGTTTCGACGCCGGCCGCGGCTGCCCGTTCCAGTGCAGCTTCTGCACCATCATCAATGTGCAGGGCCGCAAGTCGCGCTACCGCACCGCCGACGACGTCGAAGGCATCGTGCGCGCCAATGCCAAGCAGAACATCACCCGGTTCTTCATCACCGACGACAATTACGCCCGCAATCGCAACTGGGAGCCGATCCTCGATCGGTTGATCCAGTTGCGCGAACAGGAAGGGTTCAAGATCCGCCTCCTCCTGCAGGTGGACACGCTCTGCCACAAGATTCCGGGCTTCATCGAGAAGGCGGCTCGCGCAGGCTGCACCGCCGTGTTCATCGGTCTTGAGAACATCAATCCGCAATCGCTCGCCGGCGCCAAGAAGCGGCAAAACAAGATCTGGGAATATCAGGAGATGTTCCACGCCTGGCGCAAGGCCAAGGTGATGACCTTCGCCGGTTACATTCTGGGCTTCCCGACCGATACGCCGGATTCGATCGCGCGCGACATCGAGATCATCAAGAAGGAATTGCCGGTCGACATTCTCGAATTCTTCTACCTGACGCCGCTGCCGGGTTCGGAGGATCACAAGAACCTCCACGTCAAGGGCATTCCGGTGGATCCCGATCTCAACAAATACGATCTCGAACACGCCTGCACCGCGCATCCGATCATGTCGAAGGAGACCTGGGAGGATGTCTATCGCAGCGCATGGACGCGCTATTACAGCGACGAGCATGTCGAGACCATCATGCGGCGCGCGGCCGCGACCGGCCTCAACAAGACCAAGGTGATCGACGGGATCACGCTGTTCTCCGGCGCTTCGCGGATCGAGGGCGTGCATCCCCTGCAATTCGGATTCGTGCGGCGCAAGATCCGCACCCAGCGCCGCCACGGCATGAAGATCGTCAACCCGCTGATCTTCTATCCATGGCGGGCCTATGACTTCACCAAAGTCGCCGTCGAATGGATCAAGCTGGTCCGCAAGTATCGCAAGATCGTCAAGCGCGTCTATGCGGACCCGCATGCGAGCGAATACACCGACCACGCCATGGACCCGCCCGGCGGGCACAATGCGCCGATGTCGGATTTCGTGAAGACCTATGCCGACAAGATCCCGCAGACACACGGCGCGCCGGTACGCGAGGCGGTCATCTAGGACCCCGTTGCACGGCGCGCGCTGCGCGCGATAAAGCTTCCGGCATGACCGACCGCACGCCCCCGACCGGCCCGTTGTCCGGTATTCGCATCCTCGACCTGACCAGCGTCATTCTCGGCCCCTACGCCACGCAGATCCTTGCGGATTTCGGCGCCGACGTCATCAAGGTGGAATCGCCCGCGGGCGACATCATGCGTCATGTCGGCCCGATGCGGAACAAGGCGATGGGGCACATCTATCTCAACCTCAATCGCAACAAGCGTTCGGTCGCCCTCGACCTGAAACAGGAAGGCGCGCGGCATGCATTGCGCACGCTCGCCACAACCGCCGACGTATTCGTCACCAATGTCCGCCCCGCGGCCATGGCGCGCCTCGGGCTCGGCTATGACGACATCCGCGCGATCAACCCCCGCGTCATTTATGCGAGTGCGACCGGGTTCGGCGCCGGCGGACGCTATGCCGGAAAACCCGCCTATGACGATCTCATCCAGGGGCTGTCGGGAATCGCCGCGATCGCGCCCGATGCCTGGGGTGGCGAGCCGCGCTACATGCCGATTGCCATCGCAGACCGCACCACCGGGCTTTATCTCGCCAATGCGATCTCGGCCGCCTTGTTTCATCGCGAGCGCACAGGCCAGGGCCAGGCGATCGAAATCCCGATGTTCGAGGTGTTCGTCGAATATCTCCTCGGCGATCACCTCTCCGGCCTGACTTTCGATCCGCCCGAGGGGCCGCAATATTATCCGCGGCTGGTGTCGCCGCACCGCAAGCCTTACGCCACCAAGGATGGCTATGTCTGCGCACTCGTCTACACCGACACGCACTGGAAGAATTTCTTCAAGGCGATCGGGCGCGAAGACCTGCTCACCGACCCGCGCTTTTCCACCCATGGCGGGCGCGCCGACAATATCGACGAGGTCTATGCCTTCGTCGCCGACACGCTGAAGACGCGCACCACGGCCGAATGGGTCAAGACGCTCGATGCGGCCGACATCCCGGTCGCGCCGCTGCACGACATCGCAAGCCTGTTCGATGACCCGCATCTGAAGGACACCGGATTTTTCCGCTTCGTCGATCATCCGACCGAAGGCCGGCTGCGAATGACGAATGTGCCGGGCACGTGGTCGGAATCACAACCCGCGGTGCGCAGCCTGCCGCCCAATCTCGGGCAGCAT
This sequence comes from Pseudorhodoplanes sp., assembly GCF_035565855.1. Taxonomy (GTDB): domain Bacteria; phylum Pseudomonadota; class Alphaproteobacteria; order Rhizobiales; family Xanthobacteraceae; genus Pseudorhodoplanes. The sequence continues at coordinate 9,791 of NZ_DATMRX010000027.1, read as the reverse complement.
ACCGCGGAGATCTTGCGCGAGGCGGGCCTGTCCGAGGCGGAAATCGCCGCTGCGACAGGCGTCGCGAGCGCAGGGTAAATCACAATCCGGGTACCCTTGCAGCAGCCCGGCATTCCGGATCAAATGGCAGGTGATTACCTGTAGAGTGAGGGGGTTGGTTATGCGCGCGCGTTATTCTGCGTGTCTTGCAGCGGGTCTTGGTCTTGCTGTTCTGACAGCGGCGGGTTCGATGTCGTCCGGCGCACACGCAGCGGGAACCGAAGCGCCGGCCTCGTTCAATGCCGGCAAGATTCCGGGCATCAAGGCTGTCGGCCCCAATTACACCATCACCAATCCGGTCCGCAGCGACGGCTTCCTGCGCGTCTACAACGTGCGTTCGCCTTACGGCAATTTCACCGTGGTCAGCGACGCGATGATGCAGGTGCGCATCCGCGAACTCGCGGCCGTCGCCGAACTCGACAAGCTCACCGAGTCGAACGAATTCAACAGCGCGCTCGCGCAGGCCGGGCTTGCGCCGGTGAAGTTCGCGGGCGAACTCCTCGTCAATCCGGTCGAGGCGCTGGGCAATACCTTCGCGGGCATCGGCAACCAGATCGGTCAGATCGGGTCCGGCATCAACAATGCCGGCAAGTCGCAGGACCAGGCGTTCGGCGGTTTCGGAGCCGACCAGAAGCGGCGTGAGCTCGCTGCGAAACTCGGCGTCGATCCCTATACCGATTACGAGCCGCTTCAGGCGCGCCTGCAGAAGCTGTCGCAGGCAGCGGCAGCTGGCGGGCTCGTGGTGACCGGCGCGATGATGGCGATCCCCGGCGCCGTCGGCATCGTGGTGTCGAATGTCGGCACATCGAGCCGGGTCAAGGATTCGCTACGCGATCGCACCGCCGCGCAGCTCATGGATATGAACCGCGAGAAAATGATGGCGATGGGGCTCGATCGCGGCACCGCGGACGCCCTCCTCCAGAATCGCAACTACACCCCGCTCGACATGACCTCGATGGTGTCGTCGCTCGAGGTCGTGCCGGTCCCCGGACGCGCCGAATTCCTGCGCCGCGCCGTCAACGTCAAGCGCCGTGACGCCGCCGTGTTCAACCGGCGCTACACCGAAATGGTCGCGGACTATCATCTCAAGAACCGGTCGATCGTCAGCTTCGTGTCGGCCGCCGAGTTTCCGTTCAATCAGACCGCCGACGGCACCGTCGTCGGCATCTGGCCGGTCGATGCGCTGTCGTGGACGGATGGCACCAGTCGCGCTCTGACCAGCGCCGCGAGCGCGATCCGGTCCAATCGGCTGGGACGCCCTGCCTTGCGCATCTCGGGTCAGGCGACGCCGAACGCCAAGGAAGGCCTGCGCGAGCTGGGCTTCACGGTCGCGGAGAATGCGCGGCGGTAGAGCTGTGACCCGCGAGGTTACCGCGCGGATGCACAGCTGCGCATCCGAGTCGCGTCGCGGGAGTCAAGCGCCGGTCCGCAGATAAAGGACTCGCCCTCCGCAGGCAGAATCGCGATTCATGGCGATCTGTCGAATGCACCCGCAAGGAGCGGCTATGCTGCCTTTGTCCCGACCGCTCTTCGACCAGCGCGCCGCGCAGCTGATGACGCTGTGCGTCGCCGCCGCATTGCTGAGCGCGACGATGGTCGTGGTTGCCGTTCTCGCCGCCTAGCGAACGAAGCGGATCACGGCAGCATCTTGTCGATGGCCGCTTTCAGACCATCGATATCGAACGGCTTGCCCAGAAATCCGATGGGCCCGAAATCCTTGAGCCGCCCGGACACCTCGGCCTGATCCTCGCCGCTCGCAACAATCAGCGGCAAGGCTGCGTGCGTCTGCCTGATCTCGCGGACGAGATCGTCGCCGCGCTTGTCGGGCAGGCCAAGATCGAGAAGAACCAGCGCGTAACCTTCGTCTGCGGAACGCAGCAGCTCCAGGGCTTCCGCAGCGGTACCCGCTTCGTCCGCCTCGCGTCCGAGATCGAGCAGCATGTCGACCGCAAGCATGCGGATCAACACCTCGTCTTCAACGACGAGCACCCGTTCCGAACTCATGTCCCCTCGCCTCAGCGTCTGCGAACGTCCGCACGTCGCGTGCGAAGGTTCCCATTCTTCGCCCGATCCCGCAACCGGGACCGGGCCCAACTGCGGCGGACGAACCGTCCGCCGCCATTCGTTACGCCCGCTCGGGGCTACATCTGCGCGCCGCTCTTGAGGATCGGCTCACTCCACTTCGCGATTTCCTCTTTCACGAACTTGGCAAGATATTCCGGCGAGCGGCGGTCGGGCGTCACGATCATCGCACCAAGCGTCGCGAGCCGCTCTTTCACCGCCGGAGTGTCCATCGCCTGGTTCGCGGCATCGGCGAGCTTCTTGACGATCGGAGCCGGCGTGTCTTTCGGCAGGAAGAGCGCATTCCAGGTATAGGCTTCCATGCCCTTGGTGCCCTGTTCTTCCGCGGTCGCCAGGTTCGGCAGCGCCGGCGATCGATCCTTGGTCATGATCGCGATCGCCTTGACGGTCCCGCCATCGATCTGCGGCTTCGCGGTCGAGATGATCTCGCACAGGAAGTCGATGCGTCCGCCCTGCAGGTCCTGCATCGCCGGACCCGTGCCCTTGTAGGGGACATGGGTGATGTCGGTGCCCATCACCATGTTCGCGACAACGCAGCCGAGATGCGTGGCCGATCCCGCGCCCGCCGAGCCGTATGTCATCTTGCTCGCGTTGGCCCTGGAATATTCGATGAACTCCTTGAGGTTGTTCGCCGGGAAATCCTTGCGCGCGATCAGCGCGATCGGCACTTCCGCGATCAGCGCGACCGGCGTGAAATCGTTCGCGGCATCGTAGAGCGGCTTCTTTGCGAGCGTCTGGCTCTGCGCGTGGGTGCCGACGGTGCCGAGAACCATGGTGTAGCCGTCGGGTGTGGCCTGCTCGACCCGCTTGGAGCCGGTCTGCCCGCCGGCGCCGCCGACATTCTCAACCACCACTTGCTGACCGAGGATTTCGCTCATGCGGCCGGCGAGGACCCGCCCCAGCACGTCCGTCGGACCACCCGCCGCGAACGGAATGATCATGGTGATCGGACGTGACGGATAGTCCTGCGCCGATGCGGAGCCCGATGCGAAGGCAAGACTCGCGGCGGCAGCCATCAAGACGATTTTTTTGAGCATGCAGTCCTCCCTGATTCATCGGCAGACTTGTTTATCGGCAGACTTGTTTTATCGGCAGACTTGCCCATGCCCCTTGCCCGGGTCAAGCCGAAGCTTGTGGGCGGGGTGGCGCGGACGTAAACACCCGAGCTGAACGGGAGATCCACACCAGATGCCGGACATTCGCGTCGCCATTGCCGGGCTCGGCGCCATCGGGCGCATGCTCGCCCGCAAGCTGAATGCGGGCATGCCGGGGCTGAAACTGGCCTGCGCCGCTGCCGGCGACCGCGCCAAGGCGCAGGCCTTTCTCAATGCCGAAGGCATCACCTGCCCGATCGTTCCGCTGTCGGATTTCCCGGCCCATGCCGACATCGCCGTCGAATGTGCGCCGGCGGCCATCATCGAGGACATTTGCCGGCCCATGCTGGAGGCCGGGAAAACCGTCGTCGTCCTGAGTTGCGGCGCCCTCCTGCCGCGCCCGCATCTGCCGGAACTCGCCAAGGAGAAAGGCGGAAAAATCATCGTCCCGACCGGAGCGCTGCTCGGTCTCGACGCGGTCGTCGCGGCGGCCGAGGGCAATATCACCTCGGTGCAAATGACCACGCGCAAACCCCCAGCCGGGCTGAAGGGCGCGCCGTATCTTGAGCAGAACAACATCTCGGTCGACGGGCTGACGCAGGCCAAACGCGTGTTTTCCGGATCGGCGCGCGAGGCCGCGGCCGGGTTCCCGGCCAATGTCAACGTGGCGGCCGCTCTCTCGCTCGCGGGGATCGGTCCGGATCGAACCCGGATCGATATCTGGGCGGACCCCGCCGTCACGCGCAACTGCCACGATATCGAAGTCGAAGCCGATTCCGCGCGCTTTCGCATGTCGATCGAGAACGTGCCGTCCGACAATCCGAAGACCGGCCGGATCGTCGCGCTGTCCGTGCTCGCCGCCTTGCGCAAGCTGGGCGCACCGCTCAGCGTCGGGACCTGACTGCAGGGAAGGCGTGCTTGACGTCCAGGGTCCCAACCATCCTTGTGTTCGATTCCGGTCTCGGTGGGCTTACGGTCTTCCGGGAGATCGTGGCGCTGCGACCGGATGCGCGTTTCGTCTACGTGGCGGACGATGCCGGCTTTCCCTATGGCCGGCGGCCGGAAGACGAACTGAGTGCGCGCGTCGTGGACCTGATGGGATCGCTCATCGCCGCGCACCAGCCGGACATCGTGGTGATCGCCTGCAATACCGCCTCGACCCTCGTTCTCGCACAATTGCGCGCGCGCTTCACGGTGCCCTTTGTCGGGACCGTTCCCGCGATCAAGCCGGCCTGCGCGGCGTCGCAGACCCGGCTCGTTTCGGTCCTCGGCACCGAAGCGACGGTCGCCCGTGAATACACCAAGAAACTGATCGCCGATTTCGGTCAGGGCTGCGAGGTGACCCTTGTCGGCTCGCGTTATCTCGCGGTGCTGGCGGAGGATCATCTGCGCGGTGAAGTCGTGCATGATGCCGACATCGCCGAGGAGATCGCGCCCTGCTTCGTCATGCGCGACGGCCTGCGCACCGACACCGTGGTGCTGGCCTGCACGCATTACCCTCTCCTCGATGCACAGATCGCGCGGCTCGCGCCCTGGCCTATCTCCCTGATCGATCCAGCCGCCGCGATCGCGCGCCGCGTGGTCGAGCTGGTCGGACGCGGCCAAACGGATGCCCCGCCGGCGCAGGGCCGCATCGTCTTCACCTCCGGCCGGGAGCCGCCCCCGCCGCTTGCACAGGCCCTCGTCAGCTTCCGGTTGGTATGCTGAACCGTCGCACAGACGACGCAGACGAGCCAATCAGATGTACCGGGCAGTTCTTTCGGGTGCCTTTGCGCTGCTGGCCTCGTCTCGTGCGGCGTTGGAACAAGCCGTTTCTGATTGACTTCGGGAGCACCGCCCCCTACAAGGCAGCCGCGGTTCGGGGGCCTGACGGCCCCCGTTCCTCGTTTCGCGACCCGTGGTTCCGGCCATCCGCTTTGGCCGAAAGGACCTGTCGGTTCCGGGGACCTCCCCGGCACAGAGGAGGGCGCGTTTCCTCAACTTCGGTCAATTCAAGAGGACGCGATGACCAAGCGCAATGAAGCAAAGTACAAACTCGACCGCCGTATGGGCGAGAACGTCTGGGGCCGGCCCAAGAGCCCGGTCAACCGGCGTGAATATGGCCCCGGCCAGCATGGCCAGCGGCGCAAGGGCAAGCTGTCCGACTATGGCGTGCAGCTGCGCGCCAAGCAGAAGCTCAAGGGCTATTACGGCGACGTGTCGGAGAAGCAATTCCGCGCGATCTATACCGAGGCGATCCGTCTGCGCGGCGACAGCGGCGCGAACCTGATCGGCCTCCTCGAGCGGCGCCTTGACGCTGTGGTCTATCGCGCCAAGTTCGTGCCGACGATCTTCGCGGCCCGGCAATTCGTCAACCACGGCCACATCAAGGTGAACGGCCGCCGGGTCAACATTCCGAGCTACAAGGTCAAGGTCGGCGACGTCATCGAGGTGAAGGACAAGTCCAAGGAAATGGCGCTGGTGATCGAGGCCCAGTCCCTCGCCGAGCGCGACGTTCCGGACTATATCGAGGTCGACGAGGGCAAGAAGACCGCGAAATTCCTGCGCATCCCGACGCTCGCCGAGGTGCCCTACCCGGTTCAGATGGAACCGCATCTCGTCGTCGAATTCTATTCGCGCTGACGTTTCACGTTCATCGCAAGAAACAAAGGCCGCCCTCACGGGCGGCCTTTTCATTTTTCTCACACGCATGCGTGAAGGCGCTCAAGGTGGCGCGTTCCGCCGCGCGCATTTAGCATGCGGCCGATCGATTGAACGACGTCCGGTGCCGAATGCAGTGTGAGCTGATCCGCGCAGCTTTTGTCATCTCAGCCTTGTCGATGCAGGCGCTTCCCGCAGCCGCCGGTGGCGTCTTTCTGGACGTGCCGATGACCCGCGTGTTCGCGTGTCAGGGCGCGGATGCGGCGGTGGAGATCTACGTTCCGCAATCGGTGCTGCAGAAACGCAATGTCGAAACACTGGGCCTCGGCCGCACGGTGAACGGCCTCTCTATTGTCCAATCGGCCGGCGCGCAGAAGCAAAAGGTCATCGAGCCGGTGCGCCTGCGCTCGACGCGCGACAACGCCATCACCGTTGAGCGATTTCTGCACAAGGGAATGAAGCCGATCGCCATCCCGATGGCCGGCGGCAGGCTCGATTTCGATCAGCGCGCCGGAAGCAAGGTGACGTGCGAGCCGTTCCGGCAATCCTGATTAAGGAATGGCTCGCTGGAAGCGTCAGGCGATCGCCTTGCCCTGAACCGCGAGACCCTTTTCGAGCATCAGGCTCTGCAGCTCGCCGGCCTGGAACATCTCGCGCACGATATCGCAGCCACCGACAAACTCGCCCTTCACGTAGAGCTGCGGGATGGTCGGCCATTGCGAATATTGCTTGATGCCTTCGCGCAATTCGCCGGATTCAAGCACGTTGACACCCTTGTAGGGCACCTGGAGGTAATCGAGGATCTGCACGACCTGACCGGAAAACCCGCATTGCGGGAATTGCGGCGTGCCCTTCATGAAGAGCACCACGTCGTTGGACTTCACCTCGTTGTCGATGAACTGGTTGATGCTCATGGGATATCCGGGTCCTTGAAGCGTGTTGCCGGCACGGATGCGCGGCCGGGCTGATTTTCCAAATATAGTGGGGCGGCCGAGCCCGCAACAGCCGCCGGCCGACTTTGTCAGTGCTCTGGTACGCCCGTCTGCAGCGCCAGCGCATGGAGCGCGCCGCCCATCTGCCCCTTCAGGGCCTGGTAGACCAGCTGGTGCTGCTGAACCCGCGACTTGCCCCGGAAGCTCTCCGAAAGCACCGTCGCCGCGTAATGATCCCCGTCACCGGCGAGGTCGCGGATCGAAACCTCGGCATCCGGGATATGGGCCTTGATCAGCCGCTCGATTTCGGCGGCATCCATCGGCATTTTGGCAAACTCCTCGATTTCGCGGCGGCTCGATTTCGCGGCGGACAGCTTACGCCATGTCGACCGCGCGGATAGAATAGAAATATGGTGATTTGCCGAGAGTAACAAACATCCCGGCATGAACGCCATCATGGCTGACGCCAACCGCGAGGACGTCTATTCTGTGACCCGAGGAACGAGGCCCAGGACAAGGATGCGGAACGTGCTGTCCAGAAACAAATTGCTGACATGCGTCATCTGCGCAGCTGCGCTGTCACTCACCGTCGCGAGAGCGGAGGCGCAGTTTTTCCCCTTCTTCCAGCAACAACAGCAGGCGCCGCAGCCTGCGCCGCAGCCTCAGCAATCGCGCCCGGCCCAGCCGCCGAGGCAGCAGGCCGCCCCTGTGCGCCGGACCCAGCCTCCGGCCCAGCAACAACAGCAGAAGGCGAGCGCGCCCGCCCAGAAGCCGGCGACGCAGAAGGCGCCCCCGCCCGGCACCGCGGCCATTCCGTTCCCGGAAGTCCGCACCGCCTGCCATGCTGAAATCCGGACCACCTGTGCCGGCGTCGTTCCCGGCAGCGCCGAGTCGGTGCAATGCCTGCGGCCGAATTTTGCGGTTCATACCCCGCCCTGTCAGGCGGCGCTGACCAGAGCCGCGACGGTGGCCGCGCCGGCCTCGGGCGTCGCCGTCGAAGCGAAACCGAGCGAGCCTGCTGGTACCGCCAGTGCGCCCCGTATTGTCTCCACCGACCGGATCACGCAGCCGGAGGGCCTCAAGGAATCCGCGGCCCCCGATCTGAAGCTGCCGGCGATGCGCCCGACGCAGGAGGCGCGCTGGGTCAATCGCAATTGCCGCGAAGATCATTCCTTGCTCTGCCAGGGTGTCGCCTTCGGCCAGAGCCGCGTCCTGAAATGCCTGTTGTCCCACCACGGCTCGCTGACGAAAACCTGCAAGGCCGCATTGGCCAAGCGTTAAGCGGCGCGCATTAGCATCATCAATTTTCCGGCGGTCGCATCGTGCGACCGCGCTTCAATGGAGTCCGGAAGACATGAAACCTTGGCATGGTCCGATGCTGGCGGGTTTCGCGCTGCTGTTCGCGTCAACGCTGGTTCACGCACAGACGCCGAGCAAGGCGCAGCAGGACGCCCTCCGCAGCAACTGCCGGTCCGATTTCATGCGCAATTGCTCGAGCGTCACGCCCGGTGGTCGCGAGGCGCTGGAATGCCTCATGCAGAACAAGGCGAAGGTGTCGAGCGGCTGTCAGAATGCCTTGAATGTGATTTCGGCCCCGGCCGCTGCGAAGCCTGAGCCCAAGGCCGAACCCAAGCCCGAGCCGAAGGCCGCCACGCCGGCGAAGACCGAGCCTGCTGCAGCGCCGGCGGCAACGGCTCCGACAGCGCCGCACACGCCGTCCGCCTCAGCCCCTGCAACGCCAGCGCCAACCGCGCCGACCGCCAAGAAGCCCGCCAAGCCGGTCAAGGCTGCCGCGCCGTCGCGTCCGCAGGCTGCACCCCCCGCTCCGCCGGCAGCCGCCGCGCCCGCTCCGGCCGCCGTGACGGCGGCTCCGCCGCCTCCGGTCACGCATCAGCCGAAGCTCGGCGAGGCCATTCTGATCCGCCGCTTCTGCACCATCGACTTCAAGGTGTTGTGCAAGGGCGTGCAGATCGGTCAGGGCCGCGCGGTGCAATGCCTTGTCAATAATGCGGCCGCCCTCTCACCCGGCTGTCGCCAGGCAATGCTGCAGACCGGAGAATTGAGTCAGTAGGATCAGAGCTCGCCGGCCATGTAGGCCGGGAGCCACGATTCGAAGCGCTGCGTCAGATCGGTTACCGGGACCGGTGGTTCGCCGCCAAGCGTCAGCGCCTGGCCGCCGACGGTCCCGATCCGCCTTGCGGCAACACCGGCGACGGCCGCGGCTTCGATCACAGCCTCAAGCTGATCGGGCCGGACCGTGACCACATAGCGCGCCTGATCTTCACCGAACCAGAAGGCGTGCGCCGGAACCTCGTCCGGCTTGTCCAGCGTCGCGCCCCGTCCCGATGCCATGGCCATCTCGGCAAGCGCCACGGCTAGACCGCCATCGGACAGATCGTGCACGGCGGTCACGCGCCCTTCGCCGATCAACTTCCGCACCAATTCGGCGTGACGCCGTTCGAGCGCGAGATCGACCGGCGGCGGCGCCCCCTCCTCGCGCCCGCAAATCTCACGCAGATAGATCGACTGGCCGAGCCAGCCCGCCGTTGCGCCGATCAGCACGATCGCGTCGCCGTCGCTCTTGAATGCAAGACTCGCCGACTTCGTAAAGTCGGAAAGGACGCCAACGCCGCCGATGGTCGGCGTCGGCAAGATCGCGCGGCCATTGGTCTCGTTGTAGAGCGACACGTTGCCGGACACGACCGGGAAGTCGAGCGCCTTGCACGCCGCGGAGATGCCGCGCACGCAGCCGACAAACTGGCCCATGATCTCGGGCCGCTCCGGATTGCCAAAATTCAGGTTGTCGGTGATCGCGAGCGGTGTCGCTCCGACCGCGGAGAGATTGCGATAGGCTTCCGCCACTGCCTGCTTGCCGCCCTCGAACGGATCGGCCTCGCAATAACGCGGCGTCACATCGCAGGTCATCGCAAGGCCCTTCGGACCGTCCTCGACGCGCACCACCGCGGCGTCGCCACCCGGCCGCTGCACGGTATTGCCGCCGATG
>NZ_DATMRX010000026.1:0-5306 GCF_035565855.1 Pseudorhodoplanes sp. | reverse complement strand
ACCTGCCCGGCCGCAATCGTGCTGCTGGCGCCGGAGCGATTCTCGACGACGATGGGCTGGCCCAGCCGCGGGCTGAGTTCCTCGGCGACGACGCGCGCCAGGATATCGGTGGCCGCGCCGGGCAACGCCGATACGATCACCTTGATGGGATGCGACGGATATTGCGCCGCCGCCGATTGCGACATCGCGGCAACGGCGAGCAGCGCCAGGATCGATCGAATGATCGCTCGGACTTTCATCGTTTAACCCTCCCGCTTTCTGTTATCGAGACGTCGCCACAGCGCGTTCGGCCCCCTCCGACCGGCGCGCGTTCACGACGATTCGCTTTGGACAAACCACTCCGCTGGAAGCTCCCGTCCGACTTTTTTCTGGCGAGCCCGCTCAAGGAGGACGGAGCCGAGAGCGGAATATCCGGTGCCGGGCCCGAAGGAGGCATAGCCACCCAACAGGGTGATGTCCTCGGGCGACGTGCGGCCGGGATGACGGCCGACAACGATGTCCGGCAGCGTGGCGAGACGCGCCGGATTGACCTTGCGGTCGCGATTCTGGAACCACGGGCCGTGCATCGGGTGCTTGGCGGGGACGTGGAGCGTCGTCGATTCGCCCGACTGCAGGATGATCAGCGAGGCCCGCTCGCGGGCGACGTCATCCATCTCCGTCGCGCGCACCGAGCTGACATGCTGGCCGGGCTGCATCCACTCGCCGGGGAACACCGGCTGCAGCGACGTCGTCGTCGCGGCAACGATATCGGAGCCTTCGACCACCGCGCGCGGATTGTCATAGGCAACCACCTCGACATCGAGCTCCTTGGACATTTCCGCGGCAAACCGCTCGCGGTTGGCCGGCGTGGGGCTGAACACCTTGACGAGATTCAAGCGACGCACGAGCGCGATGGCGCTCAATTGCTCGCGCGCCTGCTGGCCGGATCCGAGCAAGCCGACGACGCGGGCCTCCTCGCGCGCGAGATACTTCGCCGCGATGCCGTGCGCGGCGCCGGCCCGCATGACCTGAATTCGCGAGTCGTGAATGATTCCCACGAGATCGAGCTTCTGCATATCGAACAGCAGAACGAGGCCGACGTAGTTGCCGCCAGTGGCGAGCGGCAGCGGGTCGAGGCGGCGCACGGAGCCGTCGCTGAACTCCCGCATCATGTTCGAGGTCACACGAACCGCCGCGAGGCCGACGCCCGGCAGCGCCGCGTCACAAGTCTTGAGCAGGTAGTGGCGGTCGGGCTCCGGCTGCGGCACGATGAGATCAGAACGCACGCGGGTGATGGCCTCGCCGTTACCCAGCTCCACGAACGCCTTTTCCATCGCCGACATGCAATCGGGCATCGACAGCAGGCTCGTGACCTCGTCGTTGGTCAGCAGCAGCGGCATCGTGCGCCTCCGCAGTCTCGTTCGGCGCCAATCGAAGCGTGCATGATCATTTCTGCCCCTGCGTCACCGGGTCCAATCCGAAAGCCTGCACCACCTCTCCCCGCGCGCTGGGGCCGGCGCGCTCGAGCACGCGCTGGTGGACGCTGCGGTTGATCCAGAGTTCGCGCCAGGTTTCGGCATAGACACGCCGCGTGCGAAGCCCTTCCGCGAGCCACTTCTCGGCACGCAACAGATGATCGAGGACCATCTCGAGTTCGTCGGCCACCAGCCAGGACGACTTGTGGACGACGAGCCCCTCCTTGTTGATCACCCAGACGGGGCTCGGCCGCAGGCCATAGAGATGGTGCGCGGTACCCTCGAGCGAATCGACCAGAACCGGAAACGCGACGTTTTCCAGCCGCTGCAAATCGCGCGCATGCGACAGCTTCTGCTCGAGGCTGCGATGCGCCGGATAGTTCTCCGCCGGATGCCCCTCGCGCACATAGATGATCAGGAACTGGATGTCGTTATCGCGGAATTTGCCATGAAGCCGGTTGAGATCGACGATGTCGTTGATGAAAATCGGCGCGGTGATCGAGCCGAACTCGAACACGACATTCTTCTTGCCGCGAAAATCGCTGAGACGAACGGGACGCCCTTCCAGGTCGCTGACAACGACATCCGGCGCCATGTCGCCGACATGCAGCCCCGGCTGGAAATCCAGGTTCGCCATGTCCTGGATGTGGTTGTATTCCTCGCGGCTGTAATGCGGGCGGTTATAACTCGCCGTCGCGTTTGCTGGTTCGGTCATGGCGCGCCTCTCCTCACGCGGCCGGCGTGACCTGCCGGATGAACGACGCGAACGCGGCAAGCTGTTGCTTGATCAGGCCGCGCGACACCTCGTCCGTCAGATGGCCCTGCGTTTCGTCGAACTTGCCTTTCGCCGCGGCGATCATGATCTCGGGCCGGTTGAAGACGAAGGCCTCGAGGAACACCAGCGTCTGCCGAAGGTGATATTGCGCGCGCGCACCGCCCAATATCCCCTGCGACGCCGATTGCAGCGCCACCGCCTTGGACTTGAACGGCTGGTCCGGCAGGCGCGACACCCAGTCGATGGCGTTCTTCAGCACGCCGGGAACCGAATAATTGTATTCGGGCGTGACGATGATGACGCCGTCGGCCGCGCGGATCGCGTCGCCGAGCGCCGTCGCCGCATCCGGGATCTTCCTCGCCTGAACGTCGGCGTTGTAGTGAGGGATCGGTTCGATCGGGGGCGACGCCTTGATCTGCATCCCTTCCGGGGCGAGCAGCGGCAGGGTCCGGGCCACCATCGCATTGTACGATTCAGCCCTGAGGCTCCCGCAAACGGTCACGATCTTGAGCAACGGCGATCTCCTTGGTTGAAAATGTCAGGCGTGTCGGGCCCGGCCGGTGGTGGAGACGAGGGTGGGCCTCGTCACCTCGGGGGCCGAATGCGTGTTTCCGCGGCAAGCGATGATCCGCGAGCCGGCGCCGCGAACCGTGTCGATCAGCTCCAGGCAATTCGCCGGCAAGGCATCGCCGCGCCACGCGACATGTCCGTCCGGACGAACGAGCACGAGCGGCTTTTCGTAGAGCTGCGCGACCTTCTCGTTGACGATGTGATGGATCTCGAGCGGCACCCGCCGGAGCCTGGCCGCCTCCTCCAGCGGGCCGGTATCGACATCCTCGAACCGCACCAGCACGAAGCCGCCACCGAACAAGTCGATGGTGGAGAGTTCGGTTCGCAGCCAGAAGTGCGGCGCCCGCGCGCCGGGATAGGTTGTCGGCCTGTAGCCGTGAGTATCATCCACCGGACGCGGCGTGCCGTCGGGAACCACGATCGGCGAGGGATCGTAAATATAGCCGAGATGCACGCCGGGCGGCTGCCACGCCTTGAGGTTTTCGCGCACCAGGCGTTCGCCGACCTCGCGGCGCGCCTGGTAACCGGCTTCGGTCGGCGCCTCGATATCGGGATGGTTGGATCGATTCATCAACCGGCCGTAGTTCAGCAACGAAACTTCGGTGGCGCGGCTCGAGGCCGGCCGGCGCTCGCATTCGTAGCTGTCGAGCAGCGCTTGCCCGCCCCAGCCCTTCAGCACCGCGGCAAGCTTCCAGCTCAAATCGAACGAGTCCTGCAGGCCGGTGTTCATTCCGAGCCCGCCGTTCGGCGGATGCGCATGGCAGGCATCACCGGCGAGGAAAACCCGGCCGTCCATGAAGCGGTCGGCGATGGTCATCTTCCGCACCCACGAAATCTTGTCCTCGAGGATGTAGAACACGGGGCGGCCGAAACACCGCCGCACCATCGCATCGACGTCGATCTTGTTCACGCTGTCCTGATCGAGACCAAGGATCTGCAGCCGATACAGATCCTTGCCGTCGATCATCGTCAGGAACGACCAGGTTCCTTCGGGGCCGACAAAGACGTAGCGAAGCGCCTGCTTGGTGTGGTGCAACGACAGGAAGTCGGGGATCCGCAGATACACGTTCACCGTGAGATCGACCTGCTTGCGGCCGCGCAGTTGAATGCCGAGCAGTTCCCGCGTCGTGCTGTCGCTGCCGTCGCAACCGACGAGATAGGCGGCGCGGATCTTCTGCCGCCTGCCCGTCTTGCGGCACCGCACCGTGGCAAGCACGGCGTCCGCATCCTGAACGAACGTCTCCAGCTCCGTCTCGTATCGCAACTGGTTGACGGCGAACGACCGCGCGCATTTCTGCAGGATCGGGTCGAACCAGGTTTGCGGGCACGGCCTCGCCCGCTCCGGGCTGTATTCCGAGGAAAAGCGGCTGTTCAGCGATCCGCTTCTGACGCGGCCGATCTCGTAACCTTCGAGGCCGGTCACGAACACCGTGTCGAGATTATAGTGGCCGGGAAAACCCCAATTGCGCACCTCCTCAGCGATCCCGAGCCGGCGGCAGAACTCCATCGTGCGGGCGCCGACCTCCAGCATCCGGGCCGAGGCGAGCTTGTCCGGCCGCCGCTCGATCAGAAGGGTATCGACGCCGCGCCGCCCAAGATCGGCCGCAAGAGCAAGACCGATCGGCCCCCCTCCCACGATGAGAACCGACGTCGACGTTTCCGCAAGTTCGGCTGGTTCGGCCATCGATACACCTGTCGCAAAACGCTCTACTAGTCCGCTCGCCGCATCCCCGGACAGGCCGGACAAGCGTCTGCGGGCCCATCTCCAAGCAGCGAAAAGCATGGTGGTGACGCTAAGCCGGCCAAACCGGCGTGACTATCCGGTGGCTGCAATCGCTATCCGAAGACTGCACGAGATTCGACCCATTCCGGCAAATCGCGACGACGTGCATTGCACTTGCTTAAAATGCGCGTTCCGCGGGCGCTTCCGGGATTCTCGCTCCGATGCTAAAATGCATTGCTTTCAACCACTGCCGCGGGTTCCGCCGCATGGTTGAGGAAACGGGTGGTGGAAGTGACAACCGACACGCAAGGTCTGCCACGCAGAGCCGGCGCCCACCCGGGCAACACGCCGTTACATTATCAATTTCAATGCCGCCATCCGCGTGAGGCGGAAGACGTCATCGGCCGTTTTTTCGAGCCGCGGTTCGAATTGTCCGTTGCCGATGCGTCGCAATTCCATTTCAGCCTCGACCATCATCCTTGCGGTGCCGGCGTCTCGATCAGCCGACTGGCCTTCCAGTCGGAGGTCACCGTGCACATCGAGAAGGTCGAGGAGTTCATGGTGCAGATGCCGCTGGCGGGACGAAACGACGTCGTCCTCGACGGGTCGAGCCGGCTGTCGCTTTCAAAACAGACGTTTTCCGTCATCAATCCCGGCCGCTCGGTGTGGCAACGCCGGTCGCAGAACTGCGAGATGGTGCTGGTGCGCTTTGCCGAGAGCAACATCGGGCAATGCCTCGACGCGCAACTGGGCGATCTGGGGATCGCCGCGCGGCCGTCCAAGC
>NZ_DATMRX010000025.1:0-3543 GCF_035565855.1 Pseudorhodoplanes sp. | reverse complement strand
GCTGATCGGAGCCGACGTCGAATATTCGCGTAACGCGCTCGATGGCGCACGGTCGAATGCCAAGAAGCTCGGAATGGAGATCGTATTCGATCGCACCTACCCGCCATCGACCACGGAATTCAGCTCGACCGTGCGGGCCCTCCAGGCGGCCAATCCGGACGTCGTTTTCGCAGCGACCCTCCCCATCGACACCGCCGGCATCATCCGCGCCGCGAACGAAATCCAGTTCAAGCCGAAGATCATCGGCGGTGCCATGCTCGGTCTTCTGGTGACCGGGATCAAGCAGCAGCTCGGCCCGATGATCAACGGCTATATCAGCAACGAATTCTACATTCCGGCGCCGAGCCTGCAATTTGCAGGCACCAGGGAGATGATGGCCGAATACCAGAAGCGCGCCAAGGATCTCGGCCTCGACCCGCTCGGCTACACCTATCCGCCATACGCCTATGCGGCTGGCCAGATCCTCGCCAAGGCCGTGACCGAGACGAAGTCTTTGAGCGATGACGTGCTGGCGAAATACATTGCAGCCAACACCTTCGACACCGTGATCGGGCCGATCTCGTTCGGACCTGACGGCGAGTGGAAGTCCCCGCGGATCATCTGCATCCAGTTCAAGGGGATCACCGGTAGCGACCTCAGCCAGTTTACCGATTGGTCGCGGCAGATCGTTGTCTATCCGAAGGAATACAAGGCCGGCGATCTGATCGTTCCCTTCGCAGATGCTCAGAAATAAGAGCGATGCCGACGAAAAACTTTCATCAGGGATACGGGCACCGGCGGCTTGCGGCCGGTGTCCGCTTTCTGCAAGGCGTGAGGACAAGCAAGTGAAGGCGCGGAAGCGGGCACGAGTGGGGCTGAAAGACCTTGCGCGCGAAGTCGGCGTGCATGTCTCGACGGTCTCGCGCGCGCTGAACCCGGACAGCAGCCATCCGGTCGCTCCGGAACTGGTCGAGGAGATCCGGAAAGCGAGCCGCCGGCTCGGTTACAGGCAGAATTTCGCCGCCTATTCGCTGAAGACCAGCCGCTCGCGGACCATCGGCGTGGTTGTGCCCGACATCACCGACGCTGTGTTCCCGCCGATCATTCGCGGACTCGAAGACGGCCTCGCACAGTATGGCTATGTCGCCATCCTGGCGAACACCGATGGCGACACGCGGCGCCAGGTGAAGGTTCTCGAAACGATGCGCGCGCGTGGGGTCGACGGGCTTGTTCTGACGAGCGTGCTGCGGAGCGATCGGATGGTGTCGCGCCTCGCCGCTGACATTCCTGTGGTCACCGTAAGCCGGCGCACCGACGACGTTCGGTTTTCCTCGGTGGTGCATGACGAGGATGACGGAATCGGCCGGCTGGTCACGCATCTGGTCTCGCTCGGCCATCGCGACATTGCCTGCATCGCAGGACCGCAGACTGTGTCGACGGGTTTCAACCGCTACGATGCCTTCATGCGGCACCGCGATCATGCCGGTCTGCAGACGAGGCCGATGCGCGCGGCCTTTGCCAAGGCCTTCAATGAAATGGAAGGAGAGCGCTGTGCCGAGGAGCTGCTGGCGGCAAGCCGGCCGTTCAGCGCGGTGGTCTGTGCCAATGACCGGCTCGCAATCGGCGCCATCTCCGCGTTCCGCCGTCATGGCCTGTCCTGTCCGGGCGATATCTCGGTCACGGGATTCAACGACATGCCGCTCGCCGACCGGCTCTCGCCGGCGCTCACCACCGTGCGCGTGCAGCACTACAAGGCCGGATTCGAGGCGGCCGGCGTTCTTATCGACATGATCGAAGGCGAAGCCGCGGAGCCGCATCATCTGGTGCTGCCGGTCGAACTGGTGGTCCGGCAATCGACGGCGCCGTTTCGCGGAACGACATCACGAAAAATCAGGGAAGTTGCAGGAGAAGGCGCGTGAGAATTGGGTTTGTCGGCCTTGGCGTGATGGGACTTGGCATGGTGCCGCGCCTGCAGGCCGCGGGATACAAGGTGACCGGCTGGAATCGAACGAAGGACAAGGCAAAGCCGCTCCTTGATGCCGGGATGGCCTGGGCCGATACGCCGCGCGCCGTGGCCGAGGTGTCCGATGTGGTCTTCACCGTTGTCACCGATGGCAAGGCGGTGAAGGACGTTGCGCTCGGACCGGACGGCATCATTTCGGGGCTGAAGCCCGGCGGCATCTATATCGACATGAGCACCATCGCGCCCGAAGTCACGCGCGAGGTGGCGGATGCGTTCGCGGCCAGGGGCCTCGTCATGCTCGATGCGCCGATTTCCGGCTCGCCGGTGACGCTCAACCAGGGCAATGCCTCGGTGATGGTCGGCGGCGACGAGGCGGCCTTCGAGAAGGTCAAACCGGTCTTGCTCGCGATCGGCCCGAAGGTGACGCGGATCGGCGAGAGCGGCCTTGCGGTCAAGATGAAGATCGCGGTCAATCTCCTGCTGATGGTCGAGGTGATCGCTTTTGGCGAGGCGGTGGCGCTTGCGGAGAAGGGCGGCGTCTCTCGCGAGGTCGCGGTCGATGCCATCCTCAAGAGCGTCGCGGCGTCGCCGGTCCTTGGCTATCGCGGCCCCTTCATTCTCGAAGGCAAGATGCCTGCGGTGCCGCTGGCCGATGTGACCCTGCAGCAGAAGGACATGATCCTTGCGCTCGACATGGGCCGAAAGCTCGGCAGCCCGGTGCCGCTTGCGGCCGCCGCCAATGAATTGATGAATGCGTGCCGCGGTCTTGGCATCGACCAGAACGATTTCGTGGTCGCGCATCAGGTCTATCGACGCCTTGGAGGACAACAGTGACCGCGCCGAAAATGTATCGCACCAATATCCGGGACGTGCCCAAGGTCGAGGGCCTCGCCCGCAAGGACGGGTGGGTCGAGATGCAGGTCCAGCTCCTGATCGACAAGAAATCGGCGGGCGCCGATCACGTGGTCGGGTGGACCGTGCTGAAGCCGGGCGCCCGGCACGAGAGCCACCGCCATCACAATTGCGATGAGTTCTTCATCGTGCTGAAGGGCAAGGGACACATCTATACCGACGAGGGCGACAAGCCGTCGGGTGAGGGCGACGTGGTGTATTCGCCGCGCGGATGCTGGCACGGCTTCAACAACACGTCCGATGAGGATGTCGTCCTGGTCTGGGGCTGGATGGGCGCGGGGTCGATCGAGGACTCCGGCTATGAAGTCGATCCGGCGAGCCACGCATGACGTCAGCATTGCACGATCCCCGCATCGAGGCGGGGATGCGCCGGCAATTCGCCTTGCTCGATGAGCGCAGGCGCTCGGGAGCGCGGCGGATCGGGTGGAAGGTCGGCTTCGGCGCTCCGGCGGCGAAGGAGAAGTTGCGGATCGACAAGCCCCTGATCGGCTTTCTCCTTGATCACGCGGTGCTGCCCGATGGCGCGACGGTGTCCCTTGCGGGCTGGACCAAGCCGGTCGCCGAACCCGAAATCGCAATCGAGATCGGGCGAGATATCCCGGCGGGAGCGAGCGAAGAGGACGTCGCCCAATCAATCGCGGCGATCGGGCCGGCCATCGAGCTTGCCGATATCGACAGCCCGATGGATG
>NZ_DATMRX010000024.1:0-3646 GCF_035565855.1 Pseudorhodoplanes sp. | reverse complement strand
GGCGACGTGCTCTATGTCGGCAAGGCCAAGAGCATCAAAAAGCGCGTCGCCTCCTATGCCCGCCCGACCGGCCACGACACGCGCATCGCACGCATGATCGCGGCCACCGCCTCGCTCGAATTCGTCACCACGCGAACCGAGACCGAGGCGCTGCTGCTCGAAGCCAATCTCATCAAGCGCCTGCGGCCGCGTTTCAACGTCTTGATGCGCGACGACAAGTCGTTTCCCTATATCGTCATCACGCGCGATCACCCTGCGCCGCAGATCCTGAAACATCGCGGCGCGCGCACGCGACCTGGCGACTATTACGGGCCTTTCGCTTCGGTCTGGGCGGTGAACCGCACCATCACGGCGCTGCAGCGCGCCTTCCTCATCCGCTCATGTTCGGATGCAGTGTTCGAGAGCCGCACGAGGCCTTGCCTCCTGCATCAGATCAAGCGCTGCTCGGCGCCCTGCACCGGCGAGATTACGCCGGAGGCGTATGCCGAACTTGTCCGGGAAGCGCGTGAATTCCTGTCCGGCAAGAGTCACGCCGTGAAGGGATTGCTGGCGCAGGAGATGGAGAAGGCCTCGAACACGCTCGATTTCGAGCGCGCTGCGATCTATCGCGACCGGCTTGCCGCATTATCCGCGATCCAGTCGCAACAGGGCGTCAATCTACGCGGCGTCGACGATGCCGACGTGTTCGCAATCCATCAGGCCGGCGGATACAATTGCGTCCAGGTGTTCTTCTTCCGCACCGGGCAGAACTGGGGCAATCGCGCCTATTTCCCGAAGGCCGATCGCGGCGTGTCCGCCGCCGAAGTGCTGAGCGCCTTCATCGCGCAATTCTACGACGACAAGCCGTGCCCACATACGATCCTCGTCTCGGAAGATCTGCCCGAGCGGGCGCTGCTCGCCGAAGCGCTGTCGACCAAGAGCGGACACGCCGTCGAGGTCACCCGGCCGAAACGCGGCGAGAAGCGCGACGTTGTCGATCATGCGCTCGCCAATGCGCGCGAGGCGCTGGGTCGCAAGCTCGCCGAATCGTCCTCGCAGCAAATCCTGCTCAAGTCGCTCGCCGAGACCTTCGCGCTGCCCGCTCCGCCGCGCCGGATCGAAGTTTACGACAACAGCCACATCCAGGGCTCAAATCCGGTCGGCGCGATGATCGTCGCGGGCCCAGAGGGCTTCGTCAAAAACCAGTACCGCAAATTCAACATCCGCTCGGAAGAGCTGACGCCCGGCGACGATTTCGGGATGATGCGCGAGATGCTGGAGCGCCGCTTCAAGCGGCTTCTCAACGAGCATCCGCGCGCGCCGCGGCCACAGCCAGTGGACGGCGAAGCCGCGCCGTCCCCTGCGTCGACGGAAGCGTCCGCCGACGTGCAGCCCATCGGCGAGCAGGACACGGGCGTTCGGGACGCCAATGCGACGGCGGAGACCCCGTGGCCCGATCTCGTGCTGATCGATGGCGGCCAGGGGCAGCTCACGGCCGCCCGCCAGACGCTGGAGCAGCTTGGCGTCACCGATGTTCCGCTGGTCGCGATCGCCAAGGGCATGGATCGCGATGCCGGGCGGGAGACCTTCTTCATGCCCGGACGCGAGCCGTTCCGGCTGCCGCCGCGCGATCCCCTGCTCTATTTCATCGAACGGCTGCGCGACGAGGCGCACCGCTTCGCCATCGGCTCGCACCGCACCCGCCGCAAGCGGGACATCCGCGAGGGCGGCCTGCAGGAAATCCCCGGCATCGGCCCGACCCGCAAGCGCGCGCTGCTCAATCACTTCGGAACCCTCAAGGCGATTGAACGGGCCTCCATGGCCGATCTTGCGAAGGTTCCCGGCATCAATGCCGACACCGCGCGCCGCATCTACAACTTTTTCCACGACCGGCCGGCCTGATTCCCCCGGTTTGGCGGGCCTTTTGAAGGCGCGCGGGACAAGTCCCGGCAACCGGGTTCGGGCGGGTTGACGGGGACGCGCCGGGTGTGTTCGCTGAGGCCATGAATTCAATGTCGACGCAACGCGTTGAGGGCGGCGCGTTTTCGCTGCCCAATGTGCTGACATATTGCCGCATCCTCGCGGTGCCGCTGGTTGTGGCCTGCATGTATTGGCAGGCCATCCTGCAGGGCGGGCTGTGGCTGCGGCTGGCGGCGCTTGCGATCTTCATTGCGGCCGGCATCACCGATTTTTTCGACGGCTATTTCGCGCGGAGCTGGGGCCAGCAATCGCGCCTCGGCCGCATGCTCGATCCGATCGCCGACAAGCTGCTGGTCGCGTCCTGCCTCCTGATGCTGGCCGCGGACGAGACCATCAAGGGCTGGTCGCTGTTTGCGGCCATCATCATCCTGTGCCGCGAAATCCTGGTGTCGGGCTTGCGTGAATTCCTCGCCGAATTGCGGGTCAGCGTGCCGGTCACCCAGCTCGCCAAGTGGAAGACGACGCTGCAACTCGTGGCCATCGGTTTCCTGCTGGGCGGTGAGGCGGTCGACTACTACCTGCCGCACAGTTTTCTCGAATGGCGCTGGCGCTACGGCGACGAACCGCTGCCGCTGACCACGTCGATCGGGCTGGTCCTGCTCTGGATTTCCGCGATTCTGACCCTTTATACGGGCTGGGACTATTTCCGCGCCGGGCTGCGTCATATCATCGACGAATGAGCGAAGGCGGGACAGCGCGAGCGCGGCGTATCCGGAAATTGATCCCCGGAAACATGCCGTGACGCGGGTCGTGCCGCATGGCGCCAATCAGGATCGGGTGATCGGGACAGCGATGAAGCTTCTGTATTTCGCGTGGGTTCGCGAGCGCATCGGCAAATCGGAGGAAGTGGTGTCGCCGCCTGCGGACGTGACCACCGTTTCCGATCTCATCAGCTGGCTTTCGGGGCGCGGCGAGGAATATGCCTACGCGTTCGAAAATCCGAAGGTGATCCGCGCCGCCATCGATCGCAAGCATGTGCAGGCCGCTTCCCCGATCGCCGGCGCCAGCGAGATCGCGTTTTTCCCGCCGATGACAGGTGGGTGATGGCCGCGACCATCCGTTTGCAGCGTGAGGATTTCGACGCCGCCGCGGAGGCGGCCCGGCTGACGCGCGGGCGGACCGATATCGGCGCCGTCGTCACCTTCACGGGCATCTGCCGCGATCACGAAGGCGGGCACGGCGTCAGCGCGCTGACCCTCGAACATTATCCGGGCATGGCGGAGGAAGAGATTGCGCGCCATGTCGCCGAGGCGGAACAGCGCTGGCCGCTGCTCGGGGTCACGGTCATTCACCGCTTCGGCCGCATGCAGCCCGGCGACAATATCGTGCTTGTGGTGACGGCTTCGGCGCACCGCCAGGCCGCCTTCGAGGCGGCCTCGTTCCTGATGGATTACCTGAAGACGCGCGCCCCGTTCTGGAAACTCGAAGAGCGGCCCTCCGGCACCGATTGGGTCGCGGCGAAAGAGGCTGACGACGATGCGGCGGCGCGCTGGGTGAAAGAGCGGTCGTAGGCAATTTCGGTTGAGGTGGGGTCGCCTCACCGATTTCTTGTCATGCCCCGCGAAAGCGGGGCATCCAGTAAACTCTTGAAGCAGTTGTGTTGACTGGATCGCCCGCTTTCGCGGGCGATGACAGTGAGAGAGGCTCACGCCGCCTGGTCTTTGGCGTATTGCGCAACGCCGTGACC
>NZ_DATMRX010000023.1:0-12692 GCF_035565855.1 Pseudorhodoplanes sp. | reverse complement strand
GGGCCTTGCACCTGCGCTTGCGCCGGCTTCTGCTTTGCTCGCTCGCCGGTCACATGGACCGCCGGGAGCGTTGAGCCGGTCGAACCGGTCGAGGCCGGCCCCGGATCGGCCGCAGGAGCCTGAGTCGCTGCGGGAGTTTGCGCCGCTGCAGGCTGCACCGCGGGGGCGCGAGCCGGCAACGCCGAGGCTTGAGCCGCTGCGGCGACGGGGGCTGCGGAGGCCTGTGCCGAGGCGGCTGGAGCCTGCGCCGCTGCGACGCTGCAGCAGAGCGAAACCACGGAAGCAGCCGCGAATACGGAGGCAGCTCCGCTGAAAAGGGCGCGACCTGCGGTCATGGAATGAACTCTGGTTTGCATTGACGATCCCCGCATCTGCATCGCCTATCCACGCGCCGCCCGATGCCGAAGTCAAGCCGACGGATATGATTCGTCGGCATCAATGCGATGTTCCGGCTCGGCCGTTGCTTGCGCGCCTCAGTTCCGGCGACGGACATCGGGCATAACGCGCGACATCCGGAATGACGCTCAACCCCTCGAAGCGCGCGGGAGGTAAACGGAGGCCAGCATCCGAACCGCGAAACGTGGCCTGAAATGCAAAAATGGCCTATGCGGGCGCGCCCGCATACGCCATATGATTAGACACCATGAGGCACCACACCAAATCGAAGATTTGGGCAGCCGACGTAAAAAGGTTAGAAAGGGGCCGGTCGAAACCGGCCCTTTCTCGACCTAAGCCGTCAGTACTTGGCGACGACCGGCGCCTTGCCGACCGGTGCCTTGCCGTACATGGTGCAGCCAGCAGCGCTCAAAAGAGCAAGCACTGCAGCGGTTGCCATCAGACACTTCTTCATTGGGAGCCCCCAGGTGAATCAACACAACCCACGATAAGACCGTAAAGCACGGCCCACTAGTGCAGATTTACAACACCCCATTAACTAAATAATTAAAACGGCCAGCTTTCCACCGGGTGTTTCGCCTCCAATCTCACGATTTTTCAACCCGCGGCTGCCTGCGGGCGAAAGACGAGCCGATCGCGCCCATCGGCCGCGTCTGAACAGGGCAACGCGCCCCACACCACGGCACCCTTTCTCGTCCATGGGACCCCCGCCGATCGGGTCATCACGCCCGGCATGCCGCAACGCAGTGAGGACGACGATGCGGCGCCCTGTGACGGAGTGAGCCCACGCCCTGTTATTCCGGCCAGGCGGCACATCAACCGCGGGATTGAAGCCAACAAGTCCCGCGACGACGAATGCGATCTGTATGCCGGACGTCGACGTCGCGCGCGCATCGCGCAATGTGCGCTTGCTCCAGATCGAACGCGCTGAAGACTTCCCTCGACTCGACGACGCTCACAAGCGGATCGTCATTCAACAGCGACGGCGCTGTAGCACTGCACGCGCATCCTGCGCTCGGTGCTTCCTTCAGGTCCGATTGACCGGGGTTGCGTTTCATAGCTCAATGGCCGCAAGCGCCGCAAAAACAAGGGCGCGACCAAGGGCAGGAGAAAACCATGAGCCTTGCATCGCGCATGCTCACCATGGCGGCTGGCCTGTTAGGCGCAAGTGTCATCACCGGCGCCGCCACCGCGCAGGTGAATTATCCCGACAAGCCGATCATGATGATCGTCCCGGCCGCCGCCGGGGGACCGAGCGACACCGTTGCGCGTCTCGTTGCGGAAGCGATGAGCGCAGAGCTTGGGCAACGCATCGTCATCGAAAATGCGGGCGGCGCCGGCGGTTCGATCGGCGCAGCACGCGTCGCGAAATCCGCTCCGGACGGATACACGCTTCTGCTTTACCACATCGGCGTTGCGACCTTCGGCGCGCTCTATCCGAACCTGCCCTACAAGCAGGACGAGGCTTTCGATTCCGTCGGCCTTGTTACCGAAGTGCCGTTGACCCTCGTTGGCCGCAAGGGATTGCCGCCGGAAGATGTTTCGGCCTTGCTCGCCTGGCTGAAAGGAAAGGGAGCCGGCGCGACATTCGGCACCGCCGGTGTCGGCGCGGTGTCGGATCTCTGCGGCCGCCTGCTGATCGATGCGACGGGCATCAAGCCGACTGTCATTCCCTACAAGGGAACGGGACCTGCGATGAACGATCTCGTCGCCGGGCAGATCGACTTCATGTGCGATCAGACAACGAACACGACCAATCACATCAAGTCGGGCGGCATCAAGCCCTACGCGGCAACGACGCGCAACCGCATCGCCGTGCTGCCGCAAATCCCGACCCTGCTCGAGAGCGGCGTTCCGGGCTTCGACCTTTCGGCATGGCATGCGATCTGGACGCCGAAAGGCACGCCGGCTCAGATCCGCGAGAAGCTGTCGGGCGCGCTGCAAAAGGCGCTCACCGATCCCAAGGTGATCGAACGCTTCGGCACGCTCGGCACCGCGCCCGTGGCGGCGCAGATGGCAACACCCGCCGCACTCGACGACCGCTTCAAATCGGAGACTGCGCGCTGGAGCAAACTTCTTGCGGGCGCCGCGCAGAAGTGAAAAAGCTCAGGCGCAAACAGGCGCGTGCGCACGACCGGGCCACGCGCCTTTTCCTTTGCTTCTGAACCTCAATTCGAACGGACCTGATACATGCGGACCCACAAGATCGCGGCCATTGGCGGCGACGGCATCGGACCGGAAGTCATCGCAGCCGGGCTCGAAGCGCTCGCGGCTTGCGCGAAGCGCGATGGCGGATTTGCGCTCGACGTGACGCATTTCGACTGGGGTTCGGACTACTACAGGAAACACGGCGTGATGATGCCGGACGGCGGCGCCGACCAGCTTCGCAAATTCGACGCGATCTATTTCGGCGCGGTCGGCGCCCCCGATATTCCCGATCACATCACGCTCTGGGGCCTCCGCCTCGCGATCTGCCAGCCGCTCGACCAGTATGCCAACGTGCGGCCGACCCGCATCCTGCCGGGCATCACCTCGCCGCTGCGCCACGTCACCGGACCCGAACTCGACTGGGTGATCGTGCGCGAAAATTCGGAAGGCGAATATGCCGGCGTCGGCGGCCGCGTGCACAAGGGGCTGCCGGAAGAGGTCGCGACCGATGTCGCGATGTTCACCCGGCCCGGCGTGACGCGGATCATCCGCTTTGCCTTCGAGCTCGCCCGCTCCAGGCCGCGCAAGCTCCTGACGGTCGTGACCAAATCGAATGCGCAGCGGCACGGCATGGTGATGTGGGACGATATCGCCGCAGAAGTCGCGCAGGATTATCCCGATGTGACCTGGGACAAGATGCTGGTCGATGCCATGACGATGCGGATGACGCTCCGCCCGCAGACGCTCGACACCATCGTCGCCACCAATCTTCACGCCGACATTCTGTCCGATCTCGCGGCCGCGCTCGCCGGCTCGCTCGGCATTGCGCCGACCGCCAATCTCAATCCGGAGCGCAAGACGCCGTCGATGTTCGAGCCGATCCACGGCTCGGCTTTCGACATCACCGGCAAAGGCATTGCGAACCCGATCGGCTCGTTCTGGACCGGCGTAATGATGCTCGATCATCTCGGCGAGAAGGAAGCCGCGGCGCGTCTGATGAAGGCGATCGAGCGGGTGACCGCGGATACGGCGCTGCATCCGCCCGATCTCGGCGGCACGGCGACAACCGCGCAGGTCACGGCTGCCGTGGTGCGCGCGATCGAACGGGAGAATGAGTGACGCCGATCGTCAGGTTGAACCCGCGCCCTTGATCCGTTCGCCCGCGCGCAAACGGGGACCCAGAGTCTAGGGTCATGCGGCCATTCTCCTGCTGTCATCGCCCGCGAAAGCGGGCGGTCCAGTCCATACAAGCTGGATGCCCCGCTTTCGCGGGGCATGACAGAAATGGGTGACGCGATTTCGCCTCAACCGAAGCCCGCTAATCCGCCATCAGAACCTGACGGCATTCCGCCGGCAACGCACTCATCGTCATGTGCTTGCGCGGCCGGTCCGCCTTCGGCTCCTCCGGATGCAGGATCTTCGGCTTGAACCAATAGGCGAGTTCAGCGTCGCCACAGCCTTCGCCGGCCGATACCGGCGGCTGGGGCTTGCAGCTCGTCGAATCCTTCGGACATCCGAGACGGACATGGAAATGATAATTGTGCCAGTACCAGGGGCGCACCTTGTGCAGCCACGAGCGATCGCCCTTGGCATCCCGGCACAGCGCCTTCTTGATCGCCGCGTTCACCAGGATGCGCTCGACCCGCGGATCCTCTGCCGCCGCCTTGATGATGCCGACATGGCCAGGCGTCCAGATATTGGGATCGACGTCGAGCTTGTCGGGACGCACGACATTCGTTGACATCATTTCCTCGCGCTCGCGGCGAGTCAGCTCGCGATCGGGCATCGGCCGGAGCCAGATATCGACGTCGAGGCCGATCTGATGGCTGCCATGTCCGGTCATCATCGGACCGCCGCGCGGCTGCGCGAGGTCGCCGACCAAGAGACCGTTCCAGCCGACCGTCGGCGCCTTCTCCGCAAGCCGTTCGAGAAAATCGATCAGCTCCGGGTGGCCCCAATTGCGATTGCGGGACAGCCGCATCACCTGCCAGTTCTTGCCGTTGACGGGCAAGGCGACGGCGCCGGCGAGACAGCCCTTCGTGTAGAATCCGACGGCGCGGGCCTGCAGATTGGCCGGCGTCGTCTTGCGGCCGAACAGATCCTTCGCGGCAGTCTTCGGATCGTCGGGATTGGCGAGCGGCGGCAGTGGTTTCGGATCGACCGTTCCCTTGTCCTGGGCCGACGCCGCGCCGCCGAGACCAAGCGTCGCAGCAAGCGCGAAAGTGAACAAAAACACCTTCATCCGACCGCACCTCTTAACGGTATTTTTGCGCGCCGACTTTACATGCTTGGTGAGCGTCTGGAAGCTGTTTGCGCGGTACAAGATGGATTTTGTCATGCGTCTGTTTCCTTGCCTTGCCGCACTTGCTTTCATCGTTGCCGCGCCCGCTGCGCAGGCCGAAGTCGTCGTCCGGGTCGACAAGTCCGCCCAGCGCATGTCCGTCATGGTGGATGGTGTGCAGAAGCACGCTTTCGTGGTCTCCACGGGACTTGCCGGCGGTCCCCCGAACGGCACCTACAAGCCGCAGCGGCTCGAGCGCACCTGGCATTCGCGTCTCTTCAACATGGCGCCGATGCCCTATTCGATCTTCTTCCACGGCAACTACGCCATCCATGGCACCAACCAGATCAAGCGCCTCGGCAGTCGTGCGTCCAAGGGCTGCGTGCGGCTGCATCCGCGCGATGCCGCGGTGCTGTTCGAACTCGTCCGCAAGCAGGGCATGGCCAAGACCCGGATCGTGATCGAGCCGTCCAGCCGCCGCGCGGAAGCGACACCCGACAACCCCGCCGTGACCGCGGCCGCAGCGGCGCCAAAGGTCGAGTAGAGCGGCGATCGCTGTCGCGCGGACGCCGGTTCTGGCGCGTAACGGCCTTTTTGGGCAACAACTGGCGGTTGACAAGCGCCGGTTGCATGGGTCTTTTCTGACCCCACGTCCGCATGAATTGATCATTCGTCCGCTCGGGCAGACCATGAGCAGCGATACGCTTTCAGACGTGTTGCGTGCGGTGCGGCTCACCGGGGCCGTGTTCATCGATGTGGATGTGCGGTCCCCTTGGGCGACCTTCGCGCCGCATTCACGTCACCTGATCCCGCTGATCATGCCGGACGCGCAGCATCTCATCTCCTATCATCTTGTCACCGAGGGCGAGTGCTACGCGGTCCATAAGGGCCACGAGCCGGTAAAGCTCGAAGCCGGCGACATCATCGTCTTTCCGCATGGCAATCACCATACGCTCGCCAGCGAGCCGTCGCTGCGCGCTCCCGAAAGCTTCGATCTGGCCGATGTCGATCTGTCGTCGCAACGGCCGTGGAAGATCAGAGGCGGCGGAAACGGCAACACGCACATCAAGCTGGTCTGCGGCTTTCTCGGATGCGACGTGCGCCCGTTCAATCCGCTGGTGGCGGCTCTCCCGGCGCAAATCCATTGCAGCGGCAAGAACCCGGACTGCAGCGCGCGCCTCAACCATTTTTATCAGATGGCGGTGGCCGAATCGCATGGCCAACGCATGGGTGGCGAAAGCATTCTCGCCAAGCTGAGCGAGCTCTTGTTCATCGAGCTGGTGCGGATGCATCTCGAATCGCTGCCCAAGGAGCAGACCGGCTGGCTCGCCGGACTGCGCGACCGCCATGTCGGGCATACGCTGTCGCTCATGCATGCGCAGCCGGCGCGAAACTGGACGCTGGAGACGCTCTCGGCAGAAGTCGGGCTGTCGCGATCGGCACTCGCGGACCGCTTCGCCGATTTCGTCGGCCTGCCGCCGATGCAATATCTGGCGAAATGGCGCATGCAGATCGCGTCCGGCCTGCTCACGCAGGGCCAGGCCAACATCGCCAAGATTGCGGTCGATGTGGGCTATGAATCGGAGGCCGCGTTCAGCCGCGCCTTCAAGAAGGTGGTCGGCATGCCACCCGCCGCCTGGCGCAGAAGCCGCCAGAACGGAGCCCAGGCGGACCATTGAACCTCGCGGCATCCGGCCGCGACAAAGGGGTTCGTATCACGATCATAGGATCGTGAGGCCGGCTGCGGTCGGCTTTTCAGTCAAGAGAGGCGGACACGTGATCATGGCCTGGGCAGAGGCCGGAGCGCATATGCCGCGCACGAACCGATGGAGACTGCCATGACCTCCGAGGTCAATTCCGCATGCGCGCCGCGCATCATTGCACACACACGGAACGAGCTGGCTTTCGCCCTGCGCCGCCAGCTGCATATTGCCTTCCGGCGTTTCGTTCGCCGCGTGGCAATCATAAGAAAACGTCTCGCGGAGAGGTCGCAGCATCATCGCGAACTCGAGCTGCTGATGCATGCCGACGATCGCCTGCTCGCCGATATCGGGCTCACACGCTTCGATGTCGTGGCGACGGCCCAGGAAAGCCGTGGCCTGTTCGGCCGCCGCGATGCCCTGAATGCCGCCGCCGCGCGGCGCGACGAAGCGATTGCGGTGTCCCAGGAGCGGCGGGATTACCTGCGGCATACGCAGGCGCCGGCCCTCGTCCCGGCCTTGCCCTGCGTCGTGGAGACATCGAATTTCCGCTGAATGATGCGGAGCGCGACGAATCCGTCGCATAGGCCGGCAAGATGGCCGTTTGGCCCGGCTCATCTTGCGGGCCGCGCTGCGCCTAGGCCCTCTTCTTTTTCTTTGCCGCTTTCTTCGCAGGCGTCTTGGCAGCCGTCTTGGCAGCCTTGGTGTTGTCCACGACGGCAGCGCCGGGGCCATTCTTCAGGATCGACTTGATCGCATTGTTCGCCGCGGCCTTTGACGAATAGCCCTCCGAAGAGAACATCTTCTCGCCGTTCGGCGCCTTGAAGCGCACGCGGAATTCTCCGACGCGGTCCTTATAGATCTCGAATGCGTACGGCATTTGCCCTCCATTGATTTGCCTCGCGCCGGCACCCTCAGAGCGCGCGGTTGCGAAGTCAAGTCCGGCGCTCGCGACATCCAAAGAATGCGAGCGGGATGGCGCCCGTCTCTATGGCCATCGCCGGACCGAATCGGTCAAGCTTGAACGGCATCTTCTATTTGGCAGGGTCATTCGGAGCGGGCGATGAGAAGCAAAGCGCCATGCTGCATCGCAAGCCGAGATGGATGCTTTCATCCGACGCGGCGTTTCGTGATTGCGGGTCTTGGTGCGACCGCGCTCGGCGCCGGACGCGCCTTCGCCGCCGACAAGGCGCCGCCCTCCGCCGCGGACGAGCGCTTCATGCGCATGGCGCTCGAAGAGGCGCGGCGCGCCGATTTCCCGTTCGGTGCTGTGATCGTCCGTGACGGCAAGGTGATCGCACGCGGCGGCAATCGCGGGCGCGCGCTTCACGATCCCACCGCGCATGGCGAGATGGTGGCGATCCGCAATGCGGTGCGCTCGCCCGGCGCCGAGGCGTTGCGCGGCGCTGTGCTCTACACCACCGGCGAACCCTGCGCGATGTGCATGGGCGCGATCATCTGGTGCCATATCGGGCGCGTGGTATTCGCCGCTTCGATCGACCAGCTCGCCACCTTGATGGACCAGATCATGGTCACCAGCGCCGATCTCGCCGCAAGAGCGAAGTTCGCGCCGGTGGAGATCACCGGCGGCGTGCTGGCGGACGAGGCGATGGCGCTGTTCCGCGCCAGGGTGAAGAAGCCACCGGCCTAGGGTCCCGGAAAGCCGATGCCCATGGTAGGACATGGCCAAGACACCGGACCGTCCCTGCCATGCGCGATTACCTTTCGCAGAATGCCACCCAGATCCTCGACGGGCTGCTGTTCGGCGTCGGCGTGCTGGCCGTCTATCTCGGCGCGGTCTTCACCGGCGCGCTCGTTCGCTCGCTGGGCGGCGCCGGCAGCAGAGGCATTCTGCTGGCGGGCCGCTACGCGCAGGGCTGGTTCGATTATCTGCGCGGCGACGATCGCCACATCGTCAATGTCACACTCAATATGGTGTGCGACAACCATCTGAAGTTCAACACGCTGGTGGCGGATCGCAGGATCTGGTCGGTCTGGCCCAACGCCTATCAGGTGGCGCTGATCCGGCGGGCTGCCAAGCGCACGACGGTGGAAAATCCGGTCGTGATGTTTCCGCGCCGGCCCGCGCAGCGGCCGAAATCCCTGTTCGGCCGCGTCCGCAGCCGCATCGCCGACAAGCTCCATGGCGTGGTCGCAAGCGGACAGATCGTCGAGAACGGCCGGCGCCGGCGCGTGCGCCGGAAGCGGGAGGACGATTACAAGGCGACCTACGGCCCGCTCATCAGCCTGATCAGCGAGAAATGCGCGAACGACCACGCGCTCGACCTCTCCCTTGGCCGGCCGATGGCCGAGCATCGCTTCGTGATCGCACTCACCTTCGAAAAGCTGCACGACCATAGGGCGCGTCACCTGCGGGCCATGGTGATGTACGAACCGATGCTGCTGAACCTGCCGGAGGAATGCCCGCGCGTCGATTTCGAGGAGCACAAGACGCGCTATCGCACGCTGCAGGCGATCGCCCGGCTCTACCGGGCCAATCCGGAATGCTTCGGCATCGTCAAGGTATGGCGGCCGGTTGAGGCTGTGGCAGGGCAAGCGGATTTGCTGACCGGGCGCATCGCGGCGGAGTAGATTTGTTTCGATACGATATGACCCCTCGCCGCACGTCGTGAGGTCCGGCATGAGCGATATCGGCACATTCACCAGCGACGACCTGAAAAACATCCCGACCTTTCGCGCGGCCTATTCCGACCGGACCGCGCTCCTGATGGCGAAGCTCGCCCATCGCGCCTACGAGGTTTTCGACAGTGACGACACCGCCTGGGCAAAGTTCAAGGATGCAATCTGCGCAGACGGCTTTTCCGGTTGCGAGCACCTCATCGATCGCGACATCGGCACCGCCGGCTTTGTTGCCGAAGGCGACGAAATCATCGTCGTGGTGTTTCGCGGAACCGACAACACGCTGGATTGGTGGACCAACTTCAATACCGATTTCGTGGTCCTGCAGGGCGGCACGCGCGTCCATACCGGCTTCTTCCAGGCCTATTGGCCGATCCGCGAGAGGATTTTTGAATTCATCATCGCGGCGCTCCGCAAGAAGAAGCGTCCCGTCTACATCACCGGCCATTCGCTTGGCGGGGCGCTGGCGCTGATGGCGACCGCGGAGCTTGCCAACCACGAAGACTTCGATGTGCGCGAGTGCATTGCGGCCTGCTACACGTTTGGTTGCCCGCGCGCCGGCGACGCTTCGTTCGATCTCTACGTGAAGGCGCCGCTCTATCGCATCACCAACGGCGTGGACATCGTGCCCGCCGTGCCGCCCGCAATATTCGGCTATCGCCATGTCGGCGACACGCGCTATTTCGGCGCGACCGGCACCTCACCGTCACGGCGCTCGCCGAATATTTTTCAGAAGGTCTGGGGCACGATCCTTGGCCTGCCCGCGATCGTGCATTCGTTCCGGCTGCAGAACATCGCCGATCACAGCATGAGCGCCTATCTCGGCAAACTCTCCGCCTGGGCCGACAAGAATATTCAGGAAACGCGAGAGAGGCGCACAGAAACCGCGGACCCGAAGGTGAATGCGGTGCGGTATTGAGTGGCGTCGGACATGGCGGATCGCCCCTGTTGTTTGACGGCGCGGGGACGCCGGTGCCCCTGTTTTCATTTCTCGCGCGAGAAATGAAGCGCCGGGAGGCGCCAGGGGCTTGCGAGGCCCCTTTGGCAGAGCCTTGCGATCGGCCCCGCCGCGCGCCTCGGAAGAACAGCCACGACGCGTTCGCGGC
Organism: Pseudorhodoplanes sp.; assembly: GCF_035565855.1. Taxonomy (GTDB): domain Bacteria; phylum Pseudomonadota; class Alphaproteobacteria; order Rhizobiales; family Xanthobacteraceae; genus Pseudorhodoplanes. Next base: position 2,421 of record NZ_DATMRX010000023.1, on the reverse strand, counting down.
TCTTCTCCGGAGGCGCGCGGGCCCAGTGACGTAGGGCCCAGCGCCTCCCGGCGCTTCATCGGTGGGGTGGTTAGCAGGAAATAGGAATAAAGTCAAGATACGGCTACGCTCGCATCGCTCATGTGAGAAGCCCGCCGACGCCGGGCGTCTCGAAGCAGTGAGGCTGCAAACGGGCCGCCCTTTCATCCTTCGAGACGGCGGCTTCGCCGCCTCCTCAGGATGAGGGCGGAGAAAGAGACATCGATTGGCGTGGACCGTCTCCCGCAAGCGAGAGGGAAAGCCTCACACATCCACCTTGAGCGCGGCGATGAACGCCTCCTGCGGGATGTCCACCCTTTGCTACGCGGACTTTAGGTATTGCAACGGCTCCGAACGAAGTGAGGGATTGTTACGCAGATTAAGAACCTGACGATATTCCAACGCCTCCGGAATTTCATGAAATTCAAGCAGCTCGCCACTCAGCTCCCGCAGCAGTTCTTTAACTTCGAGCGGGCTCACGCGGAAGAACTCGCGCCTCTGATTGATGAGATTAACTCGAGCATGCGCCAGCCGCTCGTGGAGCGCCGCCTCGATCCCGACCGCATCGTCCGAGAAGAACAACGCGTGCGTGTCGAAATTGAATGGCACCGATGCATCACTGAGCTCACGGATTCGATCGCGCGGGTCCAGCCTGCGCGTCATCCCGATCTTGACCATGCTCTCGCCAAATGACCCTATATTAGAAATAACATACACGTAACCGGCACGAACGTTGGCGGCGCGGAAATCAACGCTTTCGATGTTATGCTGCACTTCGTCGAGTTGCTCGCGAATGCGAGCCGCGCCAGCGTCGTCGCCTTTTGCCAGTAACACATCGAGAGCATTGGCGTAGTGCTGTCGCTCTTTTTCCAGACGCTGCTTTTCCCGCTCAATCTCCTGCTGAGCTTTTCGCTCCTCACGCAATCGCTCTCGAGCAAGACGCTCTTCTTCCTTGCGTTCGGCCTCCTTCTGCAAGTAGTCGGCAGTCAGCGTCAACTCGTCAATGCGCAGTTGCAGATAGGCCGGCGAGATGCGGAGCTTCAATGCTCTTCCCAGCCGCTCGATTGTCTCAGCAGACTTCTCTAGCCTTCCAATGGCGGAAGCGAGTTTGTACGGTTTCAGATCGCGCACGAGCGCATCGGCTTCCGTGTTGAAGGCTCTCAGCATCAGTCTCGAATAGTCACGGACCATGGCCTCACCCTCAATGGAAGATCCATTGACAGTCCAGCCGTCGTCCGCAAGGACCGCGCCGCCTTCGATTTTAGCCCACGCCTTGATGCTCTGTTGCAATTGTTTCAGAGCATTGGAATACGCGACAACATCACTGAGGCGGTGGTGATATTCATAGATCCCCACTTCTTGCAGCAGCGCAACTTCGTCTGTCTCGACTATTTTTTGCTGAGCGAGCGCGAGCTCTCGCTGCGCCGCTTCGGTAAGCTCTTGAGATCTTTGCTGTACGATCCGGAGGCGTTCCTCCTGCAACTGGATCTGGTGTAGCAGATTTCGATGCTTGAGCTCGATCTCCGTTAAAGAAGCGGCACCCAATTCATTCAGCTGCTCGGTAGCAACCCTTCTCAGGCCTCGCTCTTTTTCCAGCTCATCGCATAGTCGCTCGTTTAGAATTATGATCCTGTCGAGCTGATCCAGGATCACTTCGCGCTCGCTGCGGATCTTTTGCAGTTCTGCGGCCAACGTCCGCGCAAACCGGCGCACCCGAAACCATGGGATGGAAATTTCCATGACGTTTCTCGCGCTTACGGCACAATCACCGTATTCGCACTCAAAGGTTGCATTTCTGTATACGGTGAAACTTGGAATTTCAGTGCCGGTTAAGCGATTTGCTGACCCCCCGCGCGGACGCGCAGAGGCCGCAAAACCTACACATCCACCTTGAGCGCGGCGATGAACGCCTCCTGCGGGATGTCCACCTTCCCGTATTGGCGCATCTTCTTCTTGCCTTCCTTCTGCTTCTCCAGAAGCTTGCGCTTGCGGGTGGCGTCGCCGCCGTAGCATTTCGCCGTCACGTCCTTGCGCAGCGCGCGCACAGTCTCGCGCGCGATCACCTTGCCGCCGATCGCGGCCTGGATCGGAATCTTGAACATGTGGCGCGGGATCAGGTCCTTGAGCCGCTCGCACATGCCGCGCCCGCGCGCCTCGGCGCTGCCGCGATGAACGATCATCGACAGCGAGTCGACCGGCTCATTGTTGACGAGGATGCTCATCTTGACGAGGTCGCCGGGGCGGTGGCCGATCTGGTGATAGTCGAAGCTGGCATAGCCGCGCGAAATGCTCTTCAGCCGGTCGTAGAAGTCGAACACCACTTCGTTGAGCGGCAGTTCGTAGGTGATCTGCGCGCGGCCGCCCACGTAAGTCAGGTTCTTCTGGATGCCGCGGCGGTCCTGG
>NZ_DATMRX010000022.1:0-4777 GCF_035565855.1 Pseudorhodoplanes sp. | reverse complement strand
GCTCGAGCGCGCGGCGAAGATGAATGACGAGAAGGGCGCGGGTTCGCTCACCGCTCTGCCGGTCATCGAAACGCAGGCCAACGACGTGTCGGCCTATATTCCGACCAACGTGATCTCGATCACCGACGGCCAGATCTTCCTCGAGACCGACCTGTTCTATCAGGGCATCCGTCCGGCGGTGAACGTCGGTCTGTCGGTGTCGCGCGTGGGTTCGTCCGCGCAGACCAAGGCAATGAAAAAGGTCGCCGGCAAGATCAAGGGCGAGCTTGCGCAGTACCGCGAAATGGCGGCCTTCGCGCAGTTCGGCTCCGACCTCGATGCCACCACGCAGCGTCTGCTGAACCGCGGTGCGCGCCTGACCGAACTCCTCAAGCAGGCGCAGTTCTCGCCGCTGAAGATGGAAGAGCAGGTGTGCGTGATCTGGGCCGGCACCAACGGCTATCTCGATCCGCTGCCGCTCAACAAGGTGAAGGAGTTCGAGACCGGGCTGCTTGGTCTCCTGCGCAGCAAGCACTCCGATCTGCTGAACAAGATCCGCGACACCCGCGATCTCGACGATGCCGCCGCCGATCAGCTCAAGGGCGTCGTCGACGGATACGCCAAGTCGTTTGCGTAGTTCTTCGCCTCCCCCCTTGCGGGGGAGGTCGACCGGCCGAAGGCCGGTCGGGAGGCGGGTAAGCCGCAGGGTCTAGCGTTTGCTGCTTACCCCCCTCCCTAAGCCTCCCCCGCAAGGGGGGAGGGACACGGCCGGAGCAAGGTTTTAGGTTCGAGACGATATGGCCAGCCTCAAAGACATGCGCGTGCGCATCGCCGCGACCAAGGCGACGCAGAAAATCACCAAGGCCATGCAGATGGTGGCCGCGTCCAAGCTGCGCCGCGCGCAGGCTGCGGCGGAAGCCGCACGGCCTTATGCCGAACGGATGGAAGCGGTTCTGCAGAACATCGCGTCCGGCATGGCTGGAGCGGGCAACGCCCCGAAGCTCCTGTCCGGCACCGGCAGCGACAAGGTTCACCTGCTGGTGGTCGCGACCGGCGAGCGCGGTCTTGCCGGCGCATTCAATTCCTCGATCGTGCGCTTGGCGCGCGAACACATCAGCCGCCTGCAGGCCGAAGGCAAGGACGTCAAGATCCTCACCGTCGGCAAGAAGGGTTACGAGCAGCTCCGCCGCAACTACGAAAAGAACATCGTCGATCGCATCGAGCTGCGGAATGTCCGCGTGCTCGGTTACGGCAACGCCGCCGAGATCGCGAACAAGGTGATCGACATGTACGATCGCGGCGAGTTCGATGTCGCGACGCTGTTCTATGCGCGGTTCAAGTCCGTGATCGCGCAGACCCCGACCGCGCAGCAGATCATCCCGCCGAAAATCGAAGCGCCTGCGGCCGGCGCGTCCGCCGCGGTCTACGAATACGAGCCGGACGAGGACGAACTCCTCGCGGAACTGCTGCCGCGCTATGTCGCGACCCAGATTTTCCGCGCGCTCCTGGAGAACAACGCGTCGTTCTACGGCTCACAGATGTCGGCGATGGACAACGCCACCCGCAATGCCGGCGACATGATCAAGAAGCAGACCATCACGTACAACCGCACGCGTCAGGCGATGATCACGAAAGAGCTGATCGAGATCATCTCGGGCGCCGAGGCCCTGTAGCCATAGGAGCGAAGCGATGGCTTACGTCACCAAGGCGACGACGTCCGGCGGCCGTAACGGGCGCGCAGTGCTGGAAAATGGCGGTCTTGCGCTCGCCATGGCGCTGCCGAAGGACCTCGGCGGCTCGGGCGAAGGCCACAATCCCGAGCAGCTTTTCGCGCTTGGCTGGTCGTCCTGTTTCGGACAGGCGATCCTCGTTCTCGCCAAGAAGCACGGCCTCGACGGCCAGGCCGCGAAAGTCACCTGCGAGGTGAAGCTGAATACCGAAGGCGGCTTCTCGCTTGCTGCCGAGCTCAAAGTATCGATCCCCGGCGCCGACAAGGCAAAGGTTCAGGCGCTGATCGAGGAAGCCCACACCGTCTGCCCGTATTCGAAAGCAACGAAGGGCAACATTCCCGTCACATTGACGGCAGTCTGAGATTCAAGGAGACCGACATGGCCACACCAGCCACCGCAGGCAAACCCAACAAAACCGGAAAGATCACGCAGGTCATCGGCGCCGTCGTCGACGTGCAGTTCGACGGTCATCTGCCGGCCATTCTGAATTCGCTGGAGACCAACAACGGCGGCAACCGGCTGGTACTCGAGGTCGCGCAGCATCTCGGCGAATCGACCGTGCGCACCATCGCGATGGACGTGACCGAAGGTCTCGTCCGCGGCCAGGAAGTCACCGACACCGGCCTGCCGATCGCGGTGCCGGTTGGTCCCGGCACGCTCGGCCGCATCATGAACGTGGTCGGCGAGCCGATCGACGAAGCCGGCCCGATCAAGGCGGATGACAAGCGCCCGATCCATGCCGAAGCGCCGAAATACACCGACCAGTCGACCGAGGCGGAAATTCTCGTCACCGGCATCAAGGTCGTGGACCTGCTCGCGCCTTACGCCAAGGGCGGCAAGATCGGCCTGTTCGGCGGCGCCGGCGTCGGCAAGACCGTGCTGATTCAGGAGCTGATCAACAACGTCGCCAAGGCGCATGGTGGCTACTCGGTGTTCGCCGGCGTCGGCGAACGTACCCGCGAGGGCAACGACCTCTATCACGAGTTCATCGAATCGGGCGTCAACAAGGACCCGCACGAGAACAAGGGCGACACCTCCGGCTCGAAATGCGCGCTGGTGTTCGGCCAGATGAACGAGCCGCCCGGAGCGCGCGCCCGCGTCGGCCTGACCGGCCTGACGGTTTCGGAATATTTCCGCGATCAGGGCCAGGACGTGCTGTTCTTCGTGGACAACATCTTCCGCTTCACCCAGGCGGGCTCGGAAGTGTCCGCGCTGCTCGGCCGTATTCCTTCGGCGGTGGGTTATCAGCCGACGCTCGCGACCGACATGGGCGCGCTGCAGGAGCGCATCACCACCACCACCAAGGGCTCGATCACTTCAGTGCAGGCGATTTACGTGCCGGCCGACGACTTGACCGACCCGGCGCCGGCCACCTCCTTTGCGCACCTTGACGCGACCACCGTGCTGTCGCGCCAGATCGCGGAAAAGGGCATCTATCCGGCGGTGGACCCGCTCGACTCCACCTCGCGCATGCTGCAGCCGATGATCGTCGGCGAGGAGCACTACAACGTGTCGCGCCAGGTGCAGCAGATCCTGCAACGCTACAAGGCGCTGCAGGACATCATCGCCATTCTGGGCATGGACGAGCTCTCCGAAGAGGACAAGCTGACGGTGGCGCGCGCCCGCAAGATCGAGCGCTTCCTGTCGCAGCCGTTCCACGTCGCGGAAGTGTTCACCGGCTCGCCGGGCAAGTTCGTCGAACTCGCCGACACCATCAAGGGCTTCAAGGGCCTTTGCGAAGGCAAGTACGACTACCTGCCGGAAGCGGCCTTCTACATGGTCGGCACCATCGAAGAGGCCGTCGAGAAGGGCAAGAAGCTCGCTGCGGAAGCGGCGTAGTTCTCAGGTCGTTGCCGGGCTTGACCCGGCAATCCGTCTTGCGAAATCGATGGGCCCGCGGGTCAAGCCCGCGGGTGACGAGCGGAAAAAGCGATAGACATCATGGCCACGTTTCACTTCGATCTCGTCTCCCCCGAACGGCTTCTGCTTTCCGGCGAAGTCGAGCAAGTCGATGTGCCCGGTTCGGAGGGCGATTTCGGTGTGCTGGCCGGTCATGCGCCGATGGTGACCTCGTTGCGTCCCGGGATTCTCACGATCAAGCGTGACGGCGGCGAGATGAAGATCGTCGTCCTCGGCGGCTTTGCCGAAATCTCGCCGAGCGGCTTGACCGTCCTTGCCGACTCGGCCACCGCTCTCGAGGAGTTCGACCGCGAGCTGCTCGCCGAACATATCAAGGCGGCGGAAGACAAGGTCGCGAAGATGCGGCAGGAAACCAGCGACGCGGTCGACAAGGAGATAGCCCGGCTCGATCACTTCAAGGCGCTGGACTATCACCTGCAGGGCACCGCGATGCATTGAGCGCGCGGCGCTACGCTGACGTTGCAAAAAGCCGGGCCATGCCCGGCTTTTTTGTTGTCCGCGCGGAGTCCCGCCGAAACCGCCGTCACTTGCGCCGGCAAACGTCCTTGTCGAAAGCGGCGCGCGCCGGCCGCTTCTTGGTGCGGCATGCGGTGTCGCAGGCGCTCGCGAAAGCCTTGCTCGGAAACGCCGCATAGATCGACTCGATATAGTTCACCGAACGCCGGGTCGCGCCGGGAAGATCGGCGACCACGTTGCGGCACCTGGCATGATAGGCCATGCAGCTGTCGAGCGCGTCCTCGTACAGCGACTTGCAATCGTCGTCGGACAACGGCTCGTTCGGATCGAGCGGCTTCTTGGAGATTGTGATCGCGCCGTCGCGAAACAACGCACTGAATTCGTGTCCCTCGCGGCGGTCGAGCGCGATGTCGATCTCGTTGAGGTCCGGCCGCGCCACGAATTGCTCCTTGCATTGCACGCAGAAGCGCCTGAGCGACAGGTCGACCTTCGTCTCCGTGCCCTTTTCGATCAGCAAGGTGGTTTGCGACAGCCCGCAGGCCGAACCGCCGCAATCGTCATAGACCGGTATGATCGTGTAATCCTTGGTGCGGACCGGTTTGCCGAACATCACGAGGTCGCGCTTGATACAGGTGAGCCGACTGCCGTCCCTGAACATGCATTTGATCTCGTCGTTCTTCGGATCGTCGCGT
>NZ_DATMRX010000021.1:0-10311 GCF_035565855.1 Pseudorhodoplanes sp. | reverse complement strand
GCTGCACCTCGCCGCCATGCGCAACGAAATTCTCAAGCGCCGCATCCGCTCCATGCAGCTATTGCAGGCGGAAGCCGCGCCCGGACGATAGCGGACACAACGCCATGGACCTCGGACCGCACGCCACCTTCATCATCGCAGCTTACGCCGCGAGCGCCTTCATTCTCGCGCTCCTGATCGGCTGGATCGTCGCTGAGAACCGCGCGCTGAAACGCACGCTCGCCGATTTCGAATCGCGCGGCATCACGCGGCGCTCGGACGAACGCAAGAGCGCGCCCAAAACCGCAACGCGCGCCTCCCTCGCATGAGTATCGCATCGGAGACAGCCGGCGGCGGGATGCGCCGCAAACTGCTTGTCGCGTTGCCGCTATTGCTTTTTCTCGGGCTAGCGGCGCTGTTCCTGTATCGGCTCGGCGCCGGCGATCCTTCGCGCATTCCATCGGCGCTGATCGGACGCGAGGCTCCGCGTGGCGACCTCCCCCCTGTCCTTGGGCTGGTAACGGACGGCAAGCCGGTTCCGGGGCTCAATAGCGCCGACTTCAAGGGCAACGTGACGCTGGTGAATGTGTGGGCGTCATGGTGCGTGCCCTGTCACGACGAGGTCCCGCAGCTCGAACAGCTCGCGAACGACAAGCGCATCCGTCTCGTCGGCATCAATTACAAGGACCAGCCCGACAATGCGCGGCGCTTCATCGGCCGCTACGGCAATCCGTTTGCCGCGGTCGGCGCCGATCCGAACGGACGCGCCGCGATCGAATGGGGTGTCTATGGCGTGCCGGAGACATTTGTCGTCGGGCGCGACGGCCGCATCGCCTACAAGCTTGTCGGCCCCATCACCGAGCAGAACCTGAAATCGGTGCTGATGCCGGTCATCGAGAAGGCGCTTGCGGCGAAGGCCGAATGATAGCCGGTTACGGCTTCACGACAAGATAGCCGCCAATGCCAACCATCAGCCCGCCACAGGCTATCTGCGCCGGTCTTGCCACTGGTAACGTACCGACCTTCTGGGCGATCGACCGGGCCGCAATCGCATAGGCAATCTTGACGCCGCCAACGGCAACGACGGTGATCGCGGCGATTGCCACAAGATCGCGAACGCCGAGCGCAGGAATATCGACGAAGACCGGAAACAAGGCGGCATAGAACAGGATCGCCTTCACGTCGCCCAGGGTGAGAACGAATCCGGCGATAAAGCTCGCACCCGAGCCACCCCACCGATGGGGCATGTGCCATGACGCGGCCGCGTTGCCGCGGATCAGGCCGATGCCGCACCAGATCAGATAGATCGCGCCGAGATAGCGCAGGGTGGCGAACAGACTGCCCATCACCTCGGACAAGGCGGTCATGCCGGCGACAGCGAGCGCGACAAAAACAAGATCGGCGCAGGCAATGCCGAAGGCTGCGGCGATGCCGCTGCGGATACCGAGCGATGCTGAACGCAACACGACGACAGCCACACTCGAGCTCGGCAGCGCCGCCAACGCTGCCATCACAGCAAACAACGCCGCTGCGGTCGCTATCGTCATGTCTCGTCCGACTTCACCGCATATTTCTGCAGCACCGGCAGCTGCGCCAGCGCGAAGATGAAGGTCAGCGGAACGAAGCCGAAGGTCTTGAACGCCACCCAGAAATCCGTCGTCTGCGTGCGCCACACGACCTCGTTCACGATCGCCATCACGACGAAGAAGACGATCCAGCGGATCGTCAGGATGCGCCAACCCTCTTCGGTGAGGTGAAACACCGAATCGAACGCGATCTCCAGGAACGGCTTCTTCAGGACGATGCCCGCGGTCAGGACCCCCGCAAACAAAAGATAGATGATCGTGGTCTTCATCTTCACGAACACATCGTTCTGCAAAACGATGGTGAGCGTACCGAACACGACGACGATGAAGGCGGTGACCAGCGTCATCACCGGAAACCGGCGGATCAGCGCATAGGACACAAGGATCGCGACCACCACGGCCGCCATGAAGACACCGGTAGCCCAGAAAATTCCGGCGCGCCCGTTCACGACGAAGAACAGAATGAGCGGCCCGAAATCGAGCGCGAGTTTCACGAAGGGGTTGAGCTGGGCTTTCCGGTCCATGGACGCTGTGTAGCCTGAATCCGCCGCGCTTGGCGAGGTGGCTCCGCTGCGTCCGCCGGACGCGTCCGGAAAGCCGCTCAGTTCTCGAGGCCGGCCATCGCTCGTGCGAAATCGCGCGCGGTGAAGGGCTGCAGGTCATCGACGCTTTCACCGACGCCGATGAAATGCACCGGCATTTTGAACTTCTCGGCGATGGCGACGAGAATGCCGCCGCGCGCCGTGCCGTCGAGCTTCGTCATCACGAGGCCGGTGACGCCCGCGGTCTTGCCGAACGCCTCGACCTGCGAAATCGCGTTCTGGCCGACCGTCGCATCCAGCACCAGCAGCACCGCGTGCGGCGCGGTCGGGTCGACCTTCTTCATGACCCGGATCATCTTCTCGAGTTCGGTCATCAGCTCGGTGCGATTCTGGAGCCGGCCCGCCGTATCGATCAGGAGCACATCCACATCGTCGGCCTTGGCGGCGGCAACGGCATCGAATGCGATCCCGGCCGCATCCGACCCCTGTTCCCGCGCGATGACCTTGGCGCCGACCCGGCCGCCCCAGATCTTGAGCTGCTCGATCGCGGCGGCGCGAAATGTATCCCCGGCCGCGAGCATGACCTTGCGGCCATCCTTGGAGAATGTCGCGGCAAGCTTGCCGATCGTGGTGGTCTTGCCGGACCCGTTTACGCCGGCGACCAGGATCACGAACGGCTTCGCACCCTCGATCTTCAGAGGCTGCGCGACCGGAATGAGGACCTTCTCGACTTCATCCGCGATGATCGCCTTGAGCGCATTTTCATCGGGATTTTGCCGGTAGCGCCCCTGCCCGATCACGTCGCTGATCCGGGCCGCCGTTGCGAGGCCGAGATCGGCGCGGATCATCGCTTCCTCAATCTGGTCAAGCGCTTCGGCATCGAGCTGCCGCTTGCTGACGAGATCGGTGATCGCGGTTCCGATCGAGCTTGAGCTCTTTTTCAGTCCGCTGCTGAGGCGGCGCCACCAGCTGGTGCGGTTTTCTTCTGTGGTGCTGTCATTCATGGGCGGCGTCGTGATAGCGGTTTCCGCATGACTCCGGAAGAGATGGTGGCGCGGCTTCTGTATCGCGACGGGCTGATGCTGGTGATCGACAAGCCGGCCGGTCTGCCGGTTCACCGCGGGCCAAAGGGCGCGGCCGCCAAGGCCGCCGGTATCCAGGGCGCCTTGCAGGATCACTTCGATGCGCTCCGCTTCGGTTTGCCGCGGCCGCCGGAACTCGCCCACCGGCTCGACCGGGAGACCGCGGGGTGTCTCATCCTCGGACGCCATCGCAAGGCCCTGGCGACGCTCGGCGAACTGTTCAAGGACGGCAAGGTTGGGAAGACCTACTGGGCCGTGGTCGAGGGCAGCCCGGATGCCGACGAAGGCACCATCGATCTGCCGCTGGCGCGCCGGGACCAGTCCCGCGGCTGGTGGATGAAGGTCGATCCGTCGGGGCAGCCCAGCCTGACCACATGGAAGGTGATGGGCCGCACCGGCGGCGACACGCCCCTCACCTGGCTCGCCCTCGAACCTGTCACCGGCCGCACGCACCAGCTTCGCGTGCATTGCCAGGCGATGGGCTGGCCGATCCTGGGCGACAGCATCTATGGCAAGGCGCCACGGTTCGGCGGCCCCGGACTGCATCTCCTCTCACGCGAGATCGTGGTCCCGCTCTACAAGAACAAGCCGCCGATCCGCGTGACTGCACCGGTGCCGCCGCAGATGCAGGACGCGATGGCCCGCTGCGGTTGGGCGGGCGAATCGGCAGAGGCTACAGACTCTCCGCCACCATGATGCGGCCGGTCGCGGAAACGGCGACCTCGCCCTTTTCATTGAGCACGCGGCCCTTCAGATCCACGACCTCGCGTCCGGCCGCGGTCGCATTCACCGCGATCACTTCCCAGGTCAATGTGATGGTCTCGTCGGCATAGACCGGCTTGTGAAAGCGCAGAGCGAAATCAAGGCCAACCGCTTCGGCGCGCGCGGTGAAATGCGTCGCCGTCAGCGCCATCAGATGTGCCGCCATTTGCGTGCCGCTGACGATCAGCTTCTTGTAGCGGCTGTTCGCGGCAGCCTTTTCATCGAGATGCAGCGGATTGAAATCGCGTGCCGCGCGTGAGAACGCCTTGGCCTCGTCGGGCGTCATTGTCAGCGTCTCGGAAAAGATCTCGCCGACACGGACAAGCATGGGTCACGCGGCGATGAGCTGACGGCCATCATGACCGGATATGCTCACGTCGACGAGCGATCCGGGCGGCGCGGCAAGGCGATCGAGCCGCACCGGCGTGAACTGGATTGTTCGTCCGATGGTATCGGACTCAATGAGCACGCTGCGTGTGCGGCCGATCTCGCTGTCGAGGTGACGGCGCAGTGCGTCTTCGCCTTTCTCACGAAGACGCCGCGCGCGCTCTTTCACGACATCGCGCGCGACCTGCGGCATCCGCGCGGCCGGGGTTCCGGGCCGCGGCGAAAACGGAAAGACATGCAGATGGGTCAGTGCGCATTCGTCCACGATGTCGAGTGAACGCGTGAACATCGCCTCGGTTTCGGTCGGAAATCCGGCAATGATGTCGGCGCCGAACACCACATCAGGCCGCAGCCGCCGCACCTGATCGCAAAAGCGGATTGCATCTGCGCGCAGATGCCGGCGCTTCATGCGCTTGAGGATCATGTCGTCGCCCGCCTGCAGCGATAGATGCAGATGCGGCATCAGCCGCGATTCCGATGCGAGCGCGTCAAGAAGATCGGCATCGGCCTCGACCGAATCGATCGACGACAGTCGCAGCCGTGCCAGCTCCGGCACGTGCTTGAGGATCTGCTTCACCAGCGCACCGAGCTTCGGCTGGCCGGGGAGATTTTGCCCGTAGCTCGTGATGTCGACGCCGGTCAGCACGATCTCGCGATAGCCGTTTTCGACGAGGCGTCGCACCTGTTCCACGATTTCGCCCATCGGCACCGAGCGCGAATTGCCGCGGCCGTAAGGGATGATGCAGAACGTGCAGCGATGGTCGCAGCCATTCTGGATCTGCACCGTGGCGCGGGCCCGCCCCTCGAGCCCGTCGATGAGATGCAGCGCGGTTTCGCGCACCGCCATGATGTCGTTGACGACCACCTTCTCCTCGGCGTCGATCCCGAATGCGCCGCGCGCGAACAGCGCATTGGTGTCTTTCCAGGCCGCGACATCGAACTTTTCGGTATTGCCGACCACGCGATCGACTTCCGGCATCGCCGCGAAGGTTGCGGGTTCGGTCTGGGCGGCACAGCCGGTGACGACGATGCGCGCGGCCGGATTTTCACGCCGTATCCTGCGGATGGTCTGACGCGCCTGCCGCACCGCCTCCGCGGTGACCGCGCAGGTGTTCACCACCACCGCATCTGTCAGCCCGGCTTCGTGCGCCTTCGTCCGCATGATCTCGGATTCATGCGTGTTGAGGCGGCAGCCGAAGGTGACGATGTCGACGCCCATCTCCGCCCGCCGCCTAAGCCGTGCTCGCCGTATTGGCGAACAAGGATGGGTCGAAGCGGCCCTCGCGCTCGAATTCCACGCCGCCGGTCATCAGCACATGATCGTCGCGCTCGCGCCATTCGATGATGAGGTCCCCGCCCGGCAACGACATCCGCACCTTGCGATCCGTGCGGTTGAGACGCGCCGCGGCCACGGCGGTGGCGCAGGCGGCCGAGCCGCAGGCCTTGGTCAGGCCGGCCCCCCGCTCCCAGGTGCGCATCACGACGTGGTCGCGCGACTTGATCGCGGCGAGCGTGATGTTGGCGCGTTCGGGAAAGATCGGATGGTGCTCGAGCAACGGGCCGAGCTTCGCCAGATCGTAGGCATAGGGATCGTCCACCCAGAACACCGCATGCGGGTTGCCCATGCTGACCACCGACGGCGTGTGCAGGATCGGCTTGTCGATCGGACCGATCTGCAGCTCGATGCCGCGGGTGTCGCGAAATTCCTCGGCGAGCGGAATGTCCTTCCAGCCGAAGCGCGGCGTGCCCATGTCCACGGTGAACGTGCCGGCCTCCGGCCCCCGCCAGCAATTGATCAGCCCGGCCTTGGTCTGGAAGGTCAGCGCATCCTTGCCGGTTTCGTCGAATACGATCGAGGCGACGCAGCGCATGCCGTTGCCGCAGGCCCCGGCTTCCGAGCCGTCATTGTTGTAGATGCGCACGTAGCTCTCGGTGCCGGCGACGCGCGGTGGATAGAGCACCATGAGCTGGTCGTACGGGGTGCCTTCGGGCGCCGCGATCGCGCGTGCGTCCGCCGGACTAATCGGTTGCGGATGCGCGCGCATGTCCAGCACGACAATCTCGTTGCCGATGCCGTTCATCTTCACGAAGGCGTGGTTGGCGAGCGCGCTCATGGCCGATGCGAAAGGGGTTCCGACCCGGCCTATATGGGGCAAACCTTGCGGCTTGGCCAGCATGGCCTCGCCAGCCTTGCCTCTTGCAGCAATTAAATGCAGGCGTGCGATGTTCCTGACATGAAAAGGTCCGCATCACGACCGTAATGTGCGGCTTGCACGGAGACCCTACATGCTGACTCGCCGCTTGCTGGCTGGCGCCTTTTTGGCCCTGGCGACTGCACTTTTTTCAGGAGTGCCGGCGCTCGCACAGCATGAAGACGCGTTCGGGGTCGAGATCACGCTTCCCGAAAAGACCATCGTCTATCTGCAGGGCAGCGGCACCTGGGATACCGCCTACGAGACGCTGGTCGAAGCCATCAAGACCGTTCACGAATATATCGACCGGCGCGGTCTGAAGCCGGACGGCGACGCGATGATGATCTACACCGGAGCCGACGACACCGGCTTCGATTTCCGGGCGGCGGTGCCGGTGATGGGCCCGTTCCAGAACCCGCCGCAGGGCGACATCACGGTCGGCACCTCGCCGAAGGGCAAGGCCTATAAATTCATCCATCGCGGCGCCTATGACGGGATGGAGAACCTCTACGAAGCGATCACCAACTTCTTCGACGAAAAGAAGCTCGAGCCGGGCGAACTTTTCATCGAGCGCTATGTGACGGACCCGCGGACCACGCCCGAGGACGAATTGGTGATCGAGGTGATCTTCCCGGTCCGGGACGAGGCCACTCCGGAGGCCCCGAAAGAGCCGGACGCACTCCCCGCGCCCCCGGAGACCGCGCCCCGGGCGGAGCCGGAGGCCCAGCCCAAGCCGCAATAGGGCAATAGGAAGGTCGCAGGGCGCGGGTTTCCTTGACTCCCGGGCCCCCCGCCCCTAGTTTCCGCGCACTCTCGAAAGAGACGTGACGTTTAGCCGCCGACCGGCCCGTGAGGCCGGAGGTCCCCGCCCGACAGCGCTGTGCGCCCTCGGGCGTTTTCTGCTTTGGCTGCGTCCCGGAACCGGGACGGGGTGAAGAAAGAGAAAGCGAATGTTCGACAATCTGTCGGATCGCCTGAGCGGGATTCTCGACACCCTGACGAAGCGCGGCGCGCTGCGGCCTGAGGATGTCGATGCCGCGATGCGCGAAGTGCGGCGTGCGCTGCTGGAAGCCGACGTCTCGCTGGACGTCGCGCGCGGCTTCATCGATCGGGTGCGCCAGAAGGCGGTCGGCGAATCCGTCATCAAGTCGGTAACGCCCGGCCAGATGGTCGTGAAGATCGTCCATGACGAGCTGGTCAATACGCTCGGTTCGGACGCGGACCCGGTCGACCTGAATGCCGCGCCGCCGGTCGCGATCATGATGGTCGGCCTGCAGGGCTCCGGCAAAACCACGACCAGCGCGAAGATCGCCAAGCGCATCACCGATCAGTCGCGGCGCAAGGTGCTGATGGCCTCGCTCGACACCCGCCGTCCGGCGGCGATGGAGCAGCTCGCCGTGCTCGGCAAACAGGTCGGCGTCGATACCCTGCCGATCGTCGCCGGTCAGACGCCGACGCAAATCTCAAGGCGCGCCATCGAAGCCGCGAAGCTCGGCGGCTATGACGTCGTCATCCTCGATACCGCCGGCCGCATCACGCTCGACGAAGCGATGATGGCGGAAGCGGCGGAGGTGAAAAATGCCGCCAGTCCGCATGAAGTGCTGCTGGTCGCCGACGCCCTGACCGGCCAGGACGCCGTCAATCTCGCCAAGGCCTTCGACGAACGCGTCGGGCTGACCGGCATCGTGATGACCCGCGTCGACGGCGACGGCCGCGGCGGCGCCGCGCTGTCGATGCGCGCTGTTACCGGCAAGCCGATCAAGCTGATCGGCACCGGCGAAAAGATGGATGCGCTCGAGCCGTTCGATCCGCAGCGTATCGCCGGACGTATCCTCGGGATGGGCGACATCGTCTCGCTCGTCGAGAAGGCCGCTGCCAATATCGATGCGGAAAAGGCTGCACGCGCCGCCGACCGCATGCGCAAGGGCACGTTCGATCTCGCCGACCTGCGCGAGCAGCTCGCCCAGATGCAGAAGCTCGGCGGCATCGGCGGGCTGATGGGCATGATGCCCGGCGTCGCCAAGATGAAGAACCAGCTTGCGGCCGCCAATCTCGACGAATCCCTGCTGAAGCGGCAATGCGCGATCATCGATTCGATGACTCCGCAGGAGCGCCGCAACCCGGACATCCTGAAAGCGAGCCGCAAGAAGCGCATCGCGGCCGGCTCAGGGACGACGCCGGAACAGATCAACAAGCTTCTGAAAATGCACCGTGGCATGGCCGACATGATGAAGGCCATGGGCGGCGCCAAACGCGGCCCGCTCGCCGGTCTTGCCAATGCGCTCGGTTTCGGCAGCGGCATGCCCTCGCGCGAAGAGATGCAGAAGATGGCGGAGCAGATCCAGCAGGGTGGCGGCTTGCCGCCCGGCATGCCCGGTCTGCCGCAGAACATGCCCGGACTTCCGGGAGGATTGCCCGGCCTCGGCAGCGCCAAGTTGCCGGGACTTGGCGGCGGCTATCACGGCATCGGCAAAAAGAAATAGTCGGAACACTCACCAACAATCACTCGCGAATCCAAACGAAAGGAAATCGAAATGCCCGTCGTACTGCGCATGGCCCGTGCCGGCACCAAGAAGCGCCCGGTCTATCATATTGTCGTCGCCGACTCGCGCTCGCCGCGCGACGGCCGCTTCATCGAGCGGCTCGGCTATTACAATCCGCTGATGCCGAAGGACAACAAGGACCGGCTCAAGTTCGACGTCGAGAAGGCCAAAGCCTGGATCGCCAAGGGCGCGCAGCCGTCCGATCGCGTGGCCCGCTTCCTCGATGCAGCCGGTGTGTTGAAGCGCGAGAAGCGCAACAACCCGGAAAAGGCCGTGCCGCGCAAGGAGCGCAAGGCTGCCGAAGCCGCGAAGGCTGCCGGCGGCGCTCCGGCCGCGAGCTGATTGACGCATGACGCGTCCGAACAACGGGCGCGAGACACGAGTCTGCGTGGCGCAGATCGGCGCCGCGCATGGGCTGCGCGGTGGCGTGCATCTGCGCTCGTTCACCGAGGACCCCGAGGCGTTCGCGCGCTACGGTCCGCTTGAGACCGAAGACGGCGCGCGGCGGCTCGAGATCGACAGCGTCAAACCCTCGCGCGACGGCTTCACGGTGCGCTTCGTCGGCATCACGCGCCGCGAGCAGGCCGAAGCGCTGCGCAACATCAACCTGTATGTCGATCGCGACCGGCTGCCGGCGCCGGATGACGACGAGTTCTATTATGCCGATCTGATCGGCCTGACGGCGTTCACGCCGCAGGGCGAGACGCTGGGCGAGGTCGTCGCCCTGCATAATTTCGGCGCGGGCGACATCCTCGAACTGAAGCTCTCGGCGAACGGGCAATCGACCATGATCCCGTTCGACAAGGCGACGGTGCCGCAGATCGACATCGCCGGCGGCCGGATCGTCGTCGTCATGCCGCAGGAGATTGTGGTGCAGGGCGATGATGCAGACTCACCCTCTTCACCTTCCCCATTGCGGGGGAGGTCGGACGCGAAGCGTCCGGGAGGGGGGTGAATTGAAGGACCTGCCAATCATACGATCCCCCTCCCCGACCCTCCCCCACAACGGGGGAGGGGGCGCGCCGGCGCAAGCGGTGCAGCCATGACCTTCCGCGCCACCATCCTCACCATTTTCCCGGACATGTTTCCGGGCCCGCTGGGCTTCAGCCTCGCCGGCAAGGCCCTGGCCGCGGGCACATGGTCGCTCGATACCGTCGATATCCGGGACTTTGGGATCGGCGTTCATCGTCAAGTCGATGATACCCCCGCGGGCGGCGGACCGGGCATGGTGATGCGGG
>NZ_DATMRX010000020.1:0-6346 GCF_035565855.1 Pseudorhodoplanes sp. | reverse complement strand
GCCGACGTGGTCGATCTGGGTTTCGTTGGCGAACCCGACAAGGTCGACACCACCGTGCTCGACCAGATCATCGGCCGCGACCTCATTCCGGTGCTGGCACCGATCGCGTCGGGACCGAACGGCGAGACCTACAACGTCAATGCCGATACCTTCGCCGGCTATATCGCCGGCGCACTGAAGGCCAAGCGCCTTCTCCTTCTCACCGACGTGCCGGGGGTGCTCGACAAGAACAAGAAGCTGATCCCGGAAATGTCGGTGAACGACGTGCGCAAGCTGATCGCCGACGGCACCATTTCGGGCGGCATGATTCCGAAGGTCGAGACCTGCATCACCGCGCTGGAACAGGGTGTCGAGGGCGTCGTCATTCTCGACGGCAAGGAAAAGCACGCCGTGCTGCTGGAGCTGTTCACCGACCACGGCGCCGGCACGCTGATCCATCGCTAAAAGCACATTCAGTTTTTACGGAAGCAGCCGCTCTCTGGCTGTCATCGCCCGCGAAAGCGGGCGATCCAGTGAATACCACTGCTCCGTGAGTTTACTGGATGCCCCGCCTTCGCGGAGCATGACAAGGAATGGGGCGATGCGATTGCGCCAAAACAGCCACGGCCGCCCCAATGGGCGGCCGTGGTCCCTTCCCCCTCGTGCTGCGCTACGCGGTACTCATGCGCTCACGACCGTGTGATTTCAGCGGGCGATCAAGGCATCAGCTTGACAGAATTGCGGGCGCAAAATGCAGCCGCGTTCGCATCGCAGAGGCTCGTATTCTTTGCCGACGCAGCGCCGAATGCTAAGCTCGCCCATCGTTTCTCGACATTGTCGAAACCTCTCAGAGCAGCGCTTTCTCAATGCCCCGGTTTCTGTGGTCGCTTGCGGTCCTTCTCGCGCTTCTCGTCGCGCCGGCGCAGGCATCCGAACGGGTCGCCCTCGTCATCGGCAATGGCAACTACGCCAATGCCGGCGTGCTCGCGAACCCCGCGAATGATGCCAGGGCCGTCGCCTCTGCGCTGACCGATCTCGGATTCGACGTCGCGCTCGGCCGTGACCTCGACCGTGCCGCGATGGAGGGCATGCTTCGCGATTTCCTGCGCAAGGCAAGCGATGCGAAGGTCGCGCTGCTCTTCTATGCGGGCCACGGCCTTCAGGTCGACGGCCGCAATTATCTCGTGCCGGTCGACGCCAAGGTCGAGACCGCAAGCGATCTTGCCTTCGCGACGATCGAGCTCGACAAAATTCTCGGCAGTCTGGAAGACCCGGGCCGCGCCACCATCGTCATCCTGGATGCGTGCCGCGACAATCCGCTGTCGCGCAGCATTGCCGCGCGCTCGCGCTCGGCGGTTGGCTCCGGGCTCGCGGCCTACTCGACGCTTGGCACCGGAACGCTGATCGCGTTCGCCACCGCGCCTGGAAAAGTGGCGCTCGACGGCACCGGATCGAACAGTCCCTTCACGACGGGCCTCGTGAAACATTTGCGCACGCCCGGCCTCGAAGTTCGCGCGATGCTGACGCGGGTGCGCGCCGACGTGATGGCCGCGACCGGCAACAAGCAATTGCCGTGGGACAATTCATCGCTGATGGGCGAAGTCTATCTCGCCAGCCCGCCGAAAGGCGGCACGCCTGCATCGGCGCCCATCACTGCCGCGCCGGTGCCGCAGCTCTCACCGCCGCCGGTTTCTGCCGTGCCGCCCGCCGTCGCCGCATTGCCGCCTGCTCCCCAGCGCGCACCGGCCGGAGACGGCTTCATCTTTCCGGATTCTCATCAGCGCCTTTTGGGCGTCGCGGAATTGCGGCGGCTTTCGCCGGACCAGCTGCGCATCGCCCGCAATGAAATCTTCGCCCGCCGCGGCCGCTTCTTCCGCGATCCCGCGCTGAGCGCTTATTTCTCGCGGTTCTCGTGGTATCGGCCGACCGCATGGGACGTGCGGACGAACGCGATCGAGGATGCGAATATCAAGCTGATCCAGTCGATGGAGCGCTGATGCGCGGGCTGGCCGTTGCGCTGACGGTGTTGCTCGGCACGGGCCTCGCGGCAGCGGATCCGGCGCTCGATGCGCTGGTCGCAGCCTATCCCGATCATCTCGCCGGCTACGAGAACAATCAGCTCGTCTTCAAGGATGGCACGAGCCTGCCGATCGATGACGGCATTCGGGGCAAGAGCTTCGAGCGCCTGCTGGACGATCCCGACATCAAGGATCAGTTTGCACTTCCCTATCCGCTCGGCACGGCATCCCTGAAGCCGCCGGCGGCCAATGAAGATCCGGGCCGCATCCGCAATCAGGCACTTTTCGTCAAGATGTACGGGGATTGCCGCAACGGCGAGGTTAAGGCGCGGATGAAGGCGGTGCCGTGGCTGCCGAGCCGCGGCGGCGGAACGGTGATGATCACGACGGTCAACGGCGTTGCCGATCAGCTCGCCAAGGTGTCGCGCGATCTCGAGCAATTGCCGGCGGAGATGACGCGCTACCTCGTCCCCTCGTCAGGCACCTATAATTGCCGCGTCATTGCCGGAACGAAACGCCTTTCGGTCCATGCCTACGCCGCCGCGATCGATCTGAACGCGAAGTTCGGCGATTACTGGCAATGGGCGAAGACGAAAGGCGGGACGCTCGCCTGGAAGAACCGCATCCCGCTCGAGATCGTCGAGGTGTTCGAGCGCCACGGCTTCATCTGGGGCGGCAAGTGGTATCACTACGACAGCTTCCACTTCGAATATCGCCCCGAGCTCATCGCGCTCGCGAAAAAGGGCTGGCCGAAGTAGCGCGCTACTTCTTCCGCGTCAGCAGAAACACCGCCTGTTCGCCGAACAGGTTCCAGAACCACCACGGCACGTTGATGCGCAGCTTGCCGCCCCAGGCATTCAGCGCGACAGCTGCCTCCATCTTCACGCCGATCTCGTTGCAGAGATCGCGGAAGTCGCGGATCGTGCAGAAGTGGATGTTCTGGGTGTCGTACCAGGTGTCCGGAAGATGCGGCGTGCGCGGCATGCGGCCCTGAAACAAAAGCTTCAGGCGGATCTTCCAGTGGCCGAAATTCGGAAACGAGACGATCGCCCGCTCGCCGATCCGCAGCATGTGCTCCAGCACCACGCGCGGCCGCCAGGTCGCCTGCAGGGTCTGCGACAGGATCACGTAATCGAAGGCATTGTCGGGATAATCGGCAAGGTCGGTATCGGCGTCGCCCTGAATGACGGCAAGGCCCTTGGCGACGCACAGATTGACGCCCTCACGCGAAATCTCGATGCCGCGGCCGTCAACATTCTTGGTTTCGGTCAGGATCTTGAGGAGTTCGCCGTCACCGCAGCCGACGTCCAGCACCTTCGCGCCCGGCTTCACCATCTGCGCCACGACCAGAAGGTCAACGCGGGCGCCGGCCCCATTGCGCGCGGCATGCGCGGTCGCGAGTTCGCGTTGCGGACGGGTGTGCATGTTCATGACTCTACACCGAACACGATGTCGGCCGAAAACCGCGGATGCAGCTGCGGCCTCACGCGCTCACCAGCCCGCGCGCCCGCCCGGCGCCGTCGAGGAAGCCGCGGATGATGGCGAACAATTCCGGCTCCTCGAGCAGGAAAGCGTCGTGCCCTTTGTCGGTGACGATCTCGGCAAAGGACACACGCGCGCCGGCGGCATTGAGCGCATGCACGATGGCGCGCGATTCGGAGGTCGGGAACAGCCAGTCGCTGGTGAAGGACACCACGCAGAAGCGGGTGGGAGAACTCCGGAACGCTTCGGCCAGCACACCGTCATGCTCGGCGGCGAGATCGAAATAGTCCATCGCCCGCGTCAGGTAGAGATAGGAATTGGCGTCGAAGCGCTCGACGAAGGACGAGCCCTGATAGCGGAGATAGCTCTCCACCTCGAAATCGGCGTCGAAGGAAAAGGTCGGATTGCTGCGATCCTGGAAGCGCCGGCCGAATTTCCGGTGCAGGGCCGCATCCGACATGTAGGTGATATGCGCGCCCATCCGCGCGACCGCGAGCCCGCGATGAGGACTCGTGCCCTCGATCTGATAGCGGCCGTGACGCCATTCGGGGTCGGCCATCACCGCCTGACGGCCGACTTCGTGGAAGGCGATATTCTGGGCCGAATGCCGGGTCGCGCAGGCGATCGGCACCGCGCAGAACACGCGCTCCGGAAAGCTCTGCGCCCATTGCAGCACCTGCATGCCGCCCATCGAGCCGCCGACGACCGCAAACAAGGTATCGATGCCGAGGTGATCGACCAGCATCGCCTGCGCGCGCACCATGTCGCGGATGGTGATGACCGGGAATTCGAGCCCGTAGGGATTGCCGGTCCGCGGATCGATCGATGACGGCCCGGTGGAGCCCATGCAGCCGGCCACGACATTCGAGCAGATGACGAAATAGCGTTCGGTGTCGATCGGCTTGCCGGGACCGACCATGGTCTCCCACCAGCCGTTCTTGCCGGTCACGGGGTGGACGCTGGCGACATGCTGGTCGCCGGTCAGCGCGTGGCAGATGAGGATCGCGTTGCTGCGCTGCGCATTGAGCTGGCCGTAGGTCTTGTAGGCAATCTGGAACGGCGACAGCTCGATGCCGGAATCGAGCTTCAGCGGTCGGTCCGGACCGAAACGCACCACGAGCGATTCCCGCGGGCTATCCGCCTCGCCGCGCACCCGTGCGTGTTGTCCTGTCTTGAGATCGGCCTCGGCCATACGCTGTCACCCGGCACACCATACCCGGCCCGCAACGCGACCTCGGCGGACCCGATGGCCCGGCCACAAGGCCGGTCGTTCTAGGTAGGCCTAACGGCCATTAAGTCAATGTTTTCTTTGATTTCGCGGGCCTGCCCACCTAATCATGCGGGCCAACGTTAACGAGCCAGCCATGTCCGATCAGGCCCAAAAACCCGCCCCATCGCTTGCTGCATTGCGCGCCGAAATCGACCGGATCGACGAGGCCATGCACGCGCTGCTGATCGAGCGCAGCGAAATCATCGCAAATCTCATCAAGGTCAAAGGCACCCAGGAATCCGGCTCGGCCTTTCGCCCGGCTCGCGAAGTTTCGATGATGCGCAAGCTCGTCGAACGCCATCGCGGCATCCTGCCCCTCGATACCGTCGAGAGCATCTGGCGGGTCATCATTGCGACCTTCACGCATGTCCAGGCGCCCTATTCGGTGCATGCGGACCTGACGGTCGGCGAAGCGGCGATGCGGGATTCTGCCCGCTTCCATTTTGGCTTCACGGTGCCCTTCGTCCCGCATATGGGCGCGGGCCCCGCGATCGCGGCGGTCGCCGCCTCGAAAGGCGATCTTGCGCTCGTTCCCGCGGTCTCTGTGGCCGGCGCCGGCGCCTGGTGGCAATCCCTCGAGGGCGAGACCGCGCCGAAGATCATCGCCCGCCTGCCGTTCGTGGAGCGGCCGGATCACCCGGCCTCGCTGCCGGTCTTCGCGATATCCCATCCGGCGGCCGACGCGGTGATGGCGGAGGTCGAGGTCCATAGCCTGCGCGTCTCGGGCTGGGGCGCAGTGGCCGCGCGGACCATCGCGCCGCTGGCCGAGGTCATCGCCGAGCCGGACGGCGCGTTCGATGGCGCGGCCTTGCTGATCTCGGTGCCGAAAGGTCAGACGCTCGCCGCGATCACCGACGCGCTGGTCAAGGCCGGGGCGACGATCCGCTCGACAGCCCTCGTCGGCAGCCACGCGACCCGCTATACGCTGTCGGGCGCGCATCCGGTCGCTGCCGCGCGCTAACACCGCCCGTACACTTGTTGAGGTTCACTGAAATGACTGCAGCCACGCGTCCGCAGCCGCGCCCCGGCGTCATGGATATCGCCGCCTATGTGCCCGGCAAATCCTCGGCACCGGGCGTCGACAAGATTCACAAGCTGTCGTCGAACGAGAGCCCGCTCGGCGCAAGCCCGAAGGCGATCGAAGCCTATCTGTCGGTCGCGCATCAGCTGCAGGATTATCCCGACGGCTCCGCGGCCGATCTGCGTCAAGCCATCGGCCATGCCATGGGCCTCGACCCCGATCGCATCATCTGCGGCGCGGGGTCCGACGACCTGATCAATCTCCTGGCGCGCGGCTATCTCGCCGATGGCGACGAGGCGATCCACACCACGCACGGCTTCCTGATGTATCCGATCGCGACGCTCGGCGCCGGTGCAAAGCCGGTGGTGGCCGCGGAAAAGAACCACACCGCCGATGTGGACGCGATCCTGAACGCGGTGACGCCGAAGACCAGGATGGTGTTCCTGGCGAACCCGAACAATCCGACCGGCACCTATATCCCGTTCGACGAGGTGAAGCGGCTGCAGGCCGGATTGCCTCCGCATGTGCTGCTGGTGCTGGATGCGGCCTATTGCGAATATGTCAAACGCAACGATT
>NZ_DATMRX010000019.1:0-4169 GCF_035565855.1 Pseudorhodoplanes sp. | reverse complement strand
TTCAGGCGCTGGCCCGCTCCTCACGCCAGGCATCGAGATCGACCGCCTGGTCCGGGATCGTGAGGTGGAAGGTCGCGCCGATCGTGCCCTCCACCAGCCGGATTTCGCCGCCATGGGCGCGGACGAGTTCCGCGGCGATCGCAAGGCCGAGCCCGGTCCCGCCCGGCCGGGCCGAGCCGGAAAAGGCCTGGAACAGATGTTCGCGCGCGCGCGGCGGGAAGCCCGGCCCGGTATCGGAGACCTCGATCACCACCACCCCGCCTTCGCGCCGGCCCGTCACCCTGATCTGATCGCGCAGGGCGTTGTTGGGGGCGCGCGCCTCCAGCGCCTGCATCGCATTGCGGGTCAGGTTCAGCAGCACGCGGAACATGTGGTCGTGATCGGCGTCCATCTCGAGGCCGCGTTCGATCGAAACGATCCACCCGATATTGCTGTCCGGGGTCAGGCCAAGAGTCTCGCGCACCTCCTCGACCAGCGGCTCGACCGGGATCATCCGGCGGTCCGGGGGCGCTTCCTGCGCGCGGCCATAGGACAAGGTGGACTGGCAGAACTCGATCGCGCGCTCCAGCGTGCGCACGAGCTTGGGCGCAAAGCGCTGCACCCGCGGATCGCGGACGCTCGACAATTGATCCGACACGAGCTGCGCCGAGGCCAGCATGTTGCGCAGGTCGTGGTTGATCTTGGACACTGCGAGGCCCAAAGCCGCAAGGCGCGAACGCTGATGCAGCATCGAGGTCAGATTGCTCTGCATCGAGGCCAGCTCGCGCTCGGTGATGCCGATTTCGTCGTTGCGCCGGGAGACCCTGATGGTGCGCGAAGGATTTTCCGGGTCGGCCCGGAACGCCATGATATTGCGGGTAATCCTGCGCATCGGCCGCACGAACATGAAATGCAGCGCGAGATAGACGAGCGCGAGCGTCGAGGCCGAGATGATCAGGGAGGCCACCAGCACGTTCCGCGAGAAGCGCAGCATCGCCCGCTGCAGCGGCTCGTTCTGAATCAGGATTTCCAGGAACTCACCGTCGCGCGGCGCCGTGCCGACCACCCGCAGGATCGTATCGCCCGGATCGAACACCGCGTGATAGGCGCCGGCCACGGCATCGAACCAGTCGACCTCGCGCAGATCGAAGTTGCGATGGATCTCGGCGGGCATTTCGGTGACCGCGAGCAGGCGCCGCGTCTGCCCGGTCTTCATGACCACGGCCTGGGCGCCGATGCTTCTGAGGATGTCGCGTGCGAGATCGTCGGGGACCATGCCGCTCGGCGCGGCATAGAGAACGAGTGCTGCGGTTCGCGCGGCCGCCAGGCGATCGTTCAGCCAGTTGACGCGAAAGATCGATACCGCCGGGACGTAAATCAGCACCTGCACGATCATGACGAACAGGATCGTGAGAACCAGGAGTTTGCCGGAAAGGCCAAACCGCGGCACACGCACGGGGCCTTTATCGTCCAGATCGGTCATTCCAGGCTGCCTGTACGGGCTCGACGAAAATGTCGCGAGGGTCCGTATAAAGTCATGATGCGGCGGTACCGTGAAATCGTCAAACCCGGCGCGAATGCGACAAGGCGGGGTCCCTTGCTATGGTTAACGCGGCCGGCGGCGGGCGGAACTTTCGATGCCACCGCAAAGATGGTCGTCGGCCCCGGGCAGCGCCAGCCCCCGGAAAGGGGGGCATTGATCCGCAGGCCAACGAATCGTCGTTTCGCGGACTTGCGCTCGGCCAAGCGCCAATGCGGGTAAGGCACTGATTTTGCTGTCAAAACCGTACCGGAACACGGGAATGGCCCGATCGGCGCGGCGCAGCTGTCGCATTGACGAAAAGCCGCTCCGTCCTTATAAGCGCGCGGAATTCCGGCACCGGCGGCCTTCACAGCGAAGCTTTTCGCAGCGAATGTGGTTGCAGCCTTAAGGCCGGTGCGACCACCCGAAGCCTCCGGCATTGTGCCGCGACCAGCGGAGACTGTTCCCGTGAAACGGACCTATCAACCGAGCAAGCTCGTGCGCAAGCGCCGGCACGGCTACCGCGCCCGTATGGCGACGAAAGGCGGCCGCAAAGTCGTGGCGGCCCGGCGCGCCCGCGGTCGCAAGCGCCTCAGCGCCTGATTCGGGGCGGCCCGGAAGGCCGGCCCGGATGGAGCATCTGAGAAAGCGAGCGGATTTCCTGGCTGCTGCCGGCGGCCCCAGAGTGCCATCCGCAAGCTTCGTTCTTCAGTCGCGCGACCGATGCGACAACGGCGCTCCGCGCGTCGGCTTCACAGTTTCCCGGAAGGTTGGAAATTCCGTCGAACGCAATCGTGTCCGCCGAAGGCTGCGCGAAGTGGTTCGCCTCAAGTCAATGGATGCGTTGCGCGCCGGCCATGACTATGTGCTCGTCGGACGGCGCGCGGCCTTGACGGCTGCCTTTTCCGATTTGGCCGCGGATTATGACCGCGCCCTCGCACGCATCCATACAATGCGTCACAAGCCCCGACCCGATGCCTGATAACGACAGACCGTGAGCAAAGACACATGATCAACGACCAGAAGAACATGTTTCTTGCCATCGGGCTTTCGCTGCTCGTGATCCTGGGCTGGCAATATTTCATCGGCGGCCCGCAGCTCGAGCGTCAGCGCGAAGAAGCCAGGCTCAAGCAACAGCAGCAGACGCAGCAGACGCAGCAGACCACGCCGGGCACGGCTCCCCAGCCGGGCACCGCTCCCGGAGCCTCGGCGCAGCCCGGCGCGGCGACGACGCCTTCTGTACCGGGCCAGCCGACCGTTCCCGGCCAGACGCTGACGCGCGAGGCGGTGCTCGCCGCCTCTCCGCGCGTTGCGATCGAAACCCCCACCATCCACGGCTCGATCTCGCTGCGCGGCGGGCGCATCGACGACGTATCGCTGATCAAATATCGCGAGACGGTCGATCCGAAATCGCCGGCGATCGTGCTGCTCGCTCCATCCGGCAGCCCGCATCCGTTCTATGCGCAATTCGGCTGGACCAATGCCGCCGGCGCCAAGGTGAAGCTGCCGGACGACAACACGATCTGGACCCAGCAGGGCTCGGGCACGCTCGGAGTCGGCAAGCCGATCACGCTGACCTGGGACAACGGCGAGGGACTCGAATTCCGGCGCGTCATCACCGTCGATGAAAACTACCTCTTCACGGTCGAAGACGCCGTGATCAATCGCACCGGCGAGCCGGTGACGCTGTTTCCCTACGCGCTGATTTCCCGGCAAGGCAAACCGGAAATCCTCGGCTATTACATCCTGCATGAAGGCCTGATCGGCGTGATGGGCGACAAGGGCCTGCAGGAATTCTCGTACAGCAAGATCGAAACCGAGAAGCAGATCCCGTTCGACGTCACCAATGCCTGGCTCGGCATCACCGACAAATACTGGGCCGCGACGCTGCTGCCCGAGACCAATGCGCGGGTGAAGGCGAATTTCTCGGCCCGCGATCTGAACAACCGCAAGGCCTACCAGACCGATTACCTGCTCGACCCGGTCACCATCGCCGCCGGCGGCACCGGCAGCGCCAAGGCGCGGCTGTTCGCCGGCGCCAAGGAAGTGTCGATCGTCGACCACTATGACAATGCGCTGAAACTGAACCGCTTCGAGCTCCTGATCGACTGGGGCTGGTTCTATTTCATCACCAAGCCGATGTTCTGGGTGCTGGACTTCTTCTTCAAGTATTTCGGCAATTTCGGCGTCGCAATCCTGCTGGTCACGGTCCTGATCAAGATCGTGTTCTTCCCGCTCGCCAACAAATCCTACGCCTCGATGGCGAAGATGAAGGCGGTGCAGCCGCAGATGATGCAGATCCGCGAGCGCTATGCGGACGACAAGGTCAAGCAGCAGCAGGCCTTGATGGAGCTGTACAAGCAGGAGCGGATCAATCCGCTGGCCGGCTGTCTGCCGATCCTGATCCAGATCCCGGTCTTCTTCGCGCTCTACAAGGTGCTGTTCATCACCATCGAAATGCGCCACGCGCCGTTCTTCGGCTGGATCAAGGATCTTGCGGCGCCCGACCCGACCACGCTCTTCAATCTGTTCGGGCTCATCCCCTGGAATCCGGCAAGCGTGCCGGTGATCGGCGTCTATCTCATGATCGGAGTCTGGCCGATCATCATGGGCATCACGATGTGGTTCCAGATGAAGCTGAACCCGTCGCCGCCGGACCCGACCCAGA
>NZ_DATMRX010000018.1:0-6751 GCF_035565855.1 Pseudorhodoplanes sp. | reverse complement strand
CAAGCAGAAGGGCCGCAACCGGGTCGAAGCCGGCCGGACGGTGCAGGACATTCCACCTCGTCGGGTCGGTCTGGTGACTGCCGGCGTGACGCCGGGCTGATCACACCCCGTTGAGAACCGCCCGGCGAGGGAACTCGCGGGCGGTGGTCGCGTTCACCGTGCGCGCAACAAGGAGCGCGCCATGTCCACATTCGCAATCCGGCCGCCGGTTCATTTGCGCGATGGCCACGCGATCGCGTCCTCGATGGAGGCCGCGAGGCTCGTCCGCGACCACGCAATGACCCATTGCAGCCTAACCGCCTCCGTGCTCGCGCGGCGCCTTGAGCGGATCGAGACAGCAGACGAAGCCCAGAAGCTGGCACTTGAGTTTCGCGCCTGGGCAGATCGTGAGGGGCTGTTACTGACCAGACCCTTGAAGCGAGCTACTGTCGCTCCACTTTCGCATCATCGATAACCTTGCGCCATTTGGCGATTTCGCCGGCGATCCAGTTGCGCATCTCATCGGGCGTCGAGCCCCGCACTTCGTTGCCAATGCCTTCGAGCTTGTCGCGGACCTGAGGCTGCTTCAACGCATAGAGAATCTCTGCATTGAGCTGCCGGACGATCGGTTCGGGGACGCCCTTGGTGGTCGCAATACCCATCCAGGACCGCACGTCGTAGTCCTTCACCGTTTGTGAGGCCGGAGAAATGCCCGGAAGACTGGGCCAGGCCGCGGGGCTCGTCACCGCGAGGCCGCGAATGGTCCCGGCCTGAAGCTGCGGACGCGTCACGGTCAGGGTGTCAATCATGACGTCGATGCGGCCACCAAGAAGGTCGGTCACCGGCGCCTGCCCGCCACGATAAGGGACATGCACGAGTTCGATTCCGGCGAGCGAGGCCAGCAATTCGCCCGCCAGATGCTGGGTCGAACCGACACCGACGGACGAATACGTGATGGTCTTCGGCTTTGCCTTGGCCTCCGCGACGAGGTCGGCGAGCGACTGGAATCTGTGATCCTTGCGCACCGAAATCACGAACGGGAAATAGATCAGGGTCGACAGCATCTGCAGATCGTCGACAGGGTGAAACGGCAGCGCCTTGTAGAGCGCCCCAGAAACGGCGTGGCCTCCGGTCAGCACGATCAGATTGTAGCCGTCAGGCGCCGCCTTGGCGACGCGGTCCGTCGCCAGATTGCCACCGGCACCGACCCGCGGCTCGACGACGACCTGTTGGCCGAGCCGCTCGGCCAGCACAGGAGCGATGATCCGCGCAACCGTATCGGAATTTCCGCCGGCGCCGAAACCGTGTGACAGCGTGATTGGCCTCGATGGATATTTGTCCTGCGCCGCAGCGCCGGTCGAAATGGCAAGCGCCGCGGCGAGCGCGGCAAAGGCAGTCAAACGCATTCTCTTCCTCCCCGTTTTTTCGCATTGGATCATCCGCGGCATTCAATGGGAAGAGCGCTTGAATGCATGGCCCTACGCCGTGACAATGGATGCGACGCGCGGGTCGATTCCCCAAATGCCCCATCTGCAATCGTTGCTGGGCCTCATCGCCATTCCGGCGCTGGCTTTCGCCTTGAGCGAAAACCATCGCGCGGTTTCGTGGCGGCGCGTGCTTGCCGCCATGGCTCTGACGGCGATCCTCGCTGCGCTGATGTTCAAGGTACCGGCGGTGCGAGCCGGGTTCGCTGCTGCAAACGTCGCGGTCGAGGCCATTGCGGCAGCAACGCGCGCCGGTACGGCCTTTGTCTTCGGATATCTGGGCGGAGGCCCCCTGCCCTTCGAACCGAAAATCCCCGGCAGCGAATTCATCCTGGCCTTTCAGGCCTTGCCGCTGGTGCTGGTGATGAGCGTACTGACGACGCTGCTGTTTTACTGGCGCATCCTGCCACCGATCGTTCGCGGATTTTCGTGGGCGCTGGAGCGCACCATGGGCGTTGGCGGCGCGGTCGGATTGTCAACCGCCGCAAACATTTTCGTCGGGATGGTCGAAGCGCCCCTGTTCATCCGCCCCTACCTCGAAAAGCTGAGCCGCGCCGAATTGTTCATTGTGATGACCGGCGGCATGGCCGGGATCGCGGGGACGGTGCTCGTGGTCTATGCAACGATCCTGCGGCCGCTGGTGCCCGATATCGCAGGGCATCTGCTGATCGCATCGGTGCTTGGCGCTCCCGCCGCAATCCTCATCAGCGAGCTGATGGTGCCAGAATTCCGCACCGACGCGACCGCAGGCGAATATCCCGACCCGCCGCCGGTCGCGAGCTCGACCATGGACGCCATTGCGATCGGCACCGCGCAGGGTCTCGCATTGTTACTGAACATCATCGCCATGCTGACGGTGCTGGTCGCGCTGGTTCACTTGGCGAATGCTATCCTGAGCGTCTTTCCGGAGATCGGCGGGGCAAACGTCACGCTGCAGCGCATGCTTGGCATCGTGATGGCCCCGATGTGCTGGCTGATGGGATTGCCCTGGACCGAGGCGCTGCGCGCCGGCGAGTTGATGGGCATCAAGACCGTGCTGAACGAGTTCATCGCCTATGTCGAACTGGCGAAGCTGCCGCCCGACGCGCTGAGCGATCGATCGCGGTTGATCATGATCTATGCGCTGTGCGGGTTCGCCAATTTCGGATCGTTGGGCATCATGATCGCAGGATTGACGGTCATGGCGCCGGAACGGCGCGAGGAGATCCTCGCGCTTGGGCCAAGGACGATCGTCTCCGGCACGCTTGCGACCTGCACGATCGGCGCGATCGTGGGGCTCGTGAACTAGGCCACCGCCTGCCGCTGCTGCAATAGCGCCGCGCGGCGGACCTTGAGGAAATGAATGGCGCGCCTGGCAACGTCGACCTCGACGCTTTCGTACGTCGCCTCATCGATCATCGGCCCGCAAAACTCCGATCCGAGTTTGTCGATCCGGAGCGTCAGCACGCGCTCGGCAACGGGCCAGCCCACGCCCAATGCGCGCAGCAGCACAATGAGGCTGTCGGTCCTACCCTGTGCCACGAGGTTGAAGCCGTAATCGCGATCGAGATCGCAGACACCCGCGATCAATGTCGCGAGGTCGAGCAATCTCCGTTCGACGGCAATCGCCATCAGGACGTCGTCGAGCTTTTCCGCGCAGGCGCGCACGCGTTGAATGCTGCGGTTGATTTGAGCCACATTCTTTGTTCGATCCGACATCCAGCCTGCGCCTTGATCCTGGACCACCGCGGGATTGAATTGGACTTCGGCGCTGCGCAGCTTTGCGACAAGAGACTGGGACACGATCGACAGCAATTGCCCCACCGCTTCGAGGGACAGATCGTTTCGGCCGACCAAAGCCTCCTGCAAGTGCGGATCGCTCGCGGCCTTGCCGATCATCACGCGCATGCCCTGCCGCGAGAGCGTTGCGCCGCTGTTGCAGGCGAGCTTGCGGAGAACCGGCCCTTCGCCACGCTGCACGAGAATATCGGTGACAGCCGGCCTGACGCCGTCGCGCTCGGCGAGCGCTTCGAGATGGCTCTGCGGCCCGTTGTGCGCCACATCGGCCATCGTGCGATCCGAGAGCTTGCGATAGTCGCGGATGATCGGACCTGCGACCGCGATGTCGTCGTCATGGATCAACGACGAGACCACATGGTCCGGAAGCTGGTCCATCTTCGCCAGCGAGGCGGCCGCCTGCGCGCGATCGGCCGGATTGATTTGCGTAAGCAGCTTGCCGACGATGTCGCTCAGAAGATGCTTAATTGTCGGCGTCGGGGGCTCGTTCGCGACCGCGAAGGACTCCGCGATGATCCGCAGCAATTCAAGCCGCTTGTCCGAAGAGCGATGGCTGGCAAGTTCAAGAAGGTAACGGGCCGGCATCTCATTGCTTGCCTTGGCTGTTTCGCACCAACAGCTAGCGTCATCCAACCCAAAATTGCGTAAATGGATCTGGCGGAAATCATCGCGCGCATGTCACTAGGGACAAAGCCCGCGTTTGCGCTTACCGGAGCGTTAATTCGATCGTGAAACTGATTGCGACTTTACGCGGGAGAGAGTGAACACCGCGAATGCCAGCGCAAAGAAGACAACGGAAACGAATCCGATCGCGCGATAATATTCGTGCTGGTACAAAATGCCGGCGGCGCCGGACCCGAGCGCCTGCCCCACATAAAGCACCGAGGTGTTCAGCGCGACAGTGGCGGTTGCGAGCAGCGGTGCCGCAGTGACAAGGCGCGCCTGCTGCATCGTGTTCCCCGCAGTGATCCCGAGCCCCAGGATGAAAACGCCCGCCGCCATCACGGCAAGCACGCCGTTCCCGAGGGAAAATGTCAGGCCGCCTGCCATCATCACCATGATGAAGAAGCCAAGCGTTCGATTGACGCCGGCGAATTGCACGATCCGTGTCGCGGCCAGGTTGCCGATCAATCCGGCAACGCCGAGAAGCGTGAACAGAATACCGGCCGCTGCCGGCCCGCCGCCCGCGACTTTCTGCACCAGCGCCGCCATATAGACCGTGATCGAAAACTGCCCGGACATCTGGAACAGGGTGATCAGCAGGATCAATATCAACGTCCGATTGCGACCGATGTCGACGAAGCTTTGAAGCGACAGCGGGTGACCCTGCAATCCGCTCGGCAAGGATGCAAAATTGAGCGCCGCGCTGACCGCGGCCGCCAATCCGATCGCGGCATAGGCCTCGCGCCAGCCGAAGTGACTGGTCATCATGGTGATCAGCGGCAATCCGACCGCGATGGCCAGCGACCAGCCCAAAAACACGAAGGCGATGGCGGCGGGGCGCTCCTTCTCCTGTGCGATCAGCGCCATGGTGCTCGCCGCCTGTGGCGTGTAGATCGCGACCAGCGCAAGCATGGCAAGCCGTAGTCCGAGGATCGCGACATAGCTGTCGACGCTGGCGGACAGGAAATGCCCCGCGGCGACCACGGCCAGCGTGCCGCTCATGAGGAGGCGCCGGCCGACCCGTGCGGTCAGCCAGGACACGAGGGGAGATGCGAGACACAGGACTACCGCACCATAGGTAACGAGCAGGCCGATATCGCGAACGGTGACATGAAGCGCCGCCGCCAGCTCGGTCAGCATGCCGGCTGGCGCCAGGACGGACAGGCCAGTGATGAAATTCCCGCTCAACAGGGCAAGGCGGGACGACAGGTGGGTCATGCAGCGACGGAGGTCAAAGGGTCACCGACGCTATTGCAAATGCTGCTGGTTGGCTATGTCGCCGGCGGAAGGGGGGCACCCCGCGCGCCACCTTGACAGAGGGCGAATTGACGGAGGGCGAATGGCAC
Source organism: Pseudorhodoplanes sp. (assembly GCF_035565855.1). Lineage (GTDB taxonomy): Bacteria > Pseudomonadota > Alphaproteobacteria > Rhizobiales > Xanthobacteraceae > Pseudorhodoplanes. The sequence goes on along the minus strand of NZ_DATMRX010000018.1, from coordinate 1,503 downwards.
AGCGCGACATCCGCGCCGCCGCACTCAAACCAGCGAGGCAGGGAGCGGGCCACATGCGTGTGGCCGCAACACTGGCGCCTGACGCTATCGCGACCGGCCTAGTGCAGGCGGAATACGCCGTCGATGGCCCGAATTTCGGACGGCCGGATCAACCGCGAATGCGCCACGGTCACAGTGTGCAACGCGCCCTCTATGGATTTTTCCCAGAAGCGGAGAAACTGGTTCAGTTCGGGAAAGTCCGGGCAGAGGTCGTAATTCTGCCAGACATAGGTTTGTAGAAGCCACGGGTGGTCAGGCCGGCGGTAAAGGATTTCGGCGGTCGTCAGTCCGTAGCCGGCGATCTGCTTCTGGAAGTCCTTTGATACCATGTCAGTCCTCAGGCGAAGCGATTCCCACGTTCTGTGAGACGCATAGATTTCAATCGCGGTTTGGAACTGACAAGCCCAAAAATTGAATTTTGTTCCTAAAATCAATGCGTTAGCAGCATTTGCTCACGGCTGCTGACAAAATGCGATCCGCCGTTAACCACGCCCGCGCGTGCTAGCAGTCCCCCTTGACGAGTGCCAATTTTTTACGGCAAACCCCTTGCGCACGGAATAGCCGGCCCTAGATCGCCGGCAGCCGGTTCCAGTCCGGTCCGTCTTCAAATTTCTAATGTTTCGAAGCACTGATGGAGGATACCCATGAAGTTCCGCCCGCTTCACGACCGCGTCGTCGTCAAGCGCATTGAGTCCGATGAGAAGACCGCCGGCGGCATCATCATCCCGGACACCGCCAAGGAGAAGCCCCAGCAGGGCGAAGTCATCGCAGTTGGCCCGGGCGGCCGCGATGAGAGCGGCAAGCTTATTCCGATCGACGTCAAGGTCGGCGACACGGTTCTGTTCGGCAAGTGGTCCGGTACCGAGGTCAAAATCGACGGCGTCGAATACCTGATCATGAAAGAGAGCGACATCATGGGCGTGATGGAAGACACCGTCGCGCGCAAGAAGGCCGCCTGATCCAACAACGATAAATCCGAGGAACATCAAATATGGCTGCTAAAGACGTAAAATTCTCCGTCGACGCACGCGAGAAGATGCTGCGCGGCGTGGATACGCTCGCCAACGCCGTGAAAGTGACGCTCGGTCCGAAGGGCCGCAATGTTGTGCTCGACAAGTCGTTCGGCGCTCCGCGCATCACCAAAGACGGTGTGACGGTCGCCAAGGAAATCGAGCTCGAGGACAAGTTCGAGAATATGGGCGCGCAGATGGTGCGCGAAGTCGCCTCGAAGTCTTCGGACTTCGCCGGTGACGGCACCACCACCGCCACCGTGCTGGCCCAGGCGATCGTCCGCGAGGGCATCCGCTCGGTTGCCGCCGGCATGAACCCGATGGACCTCAAGCGCGGCATCGACCTCGCGGTCGAGGCCATCGTCGAGGACCTCAAGAAGAACTCCAAGAAGGTCACCTCCAACGAGGAGATCGCCCAGGTCGGCACCATCTCCGCCAACGGCGATCAGGAGAT
>NZ_DATMRX010000017.1:0-4912 GCF_035565855.1 Pseudorhodoplanes sp. | reverse complement strand
GTATTGGGTCCATTCCAGCACGAAGGCATAGCCGAGCCAGCAGGCGACGAAGAATAACAGGGCGAGTATGTCCGGCAGGCTAAACAGCATCTTGCACCCTTGGCGACGGCACGATTGGGAACCGTGCGCGAAATACAACCGCTGATTGGTTTCTTGACGGTGTATTAGACTAAAGTCGTACGCGATACGCGTGCATCACAGCTGCGAAGGCGCTCCGGCGCTTCGCGCAGTGCGGCCCTCCGCAGCACAGGATGGAGACGGCCTATGGCACAAGAACAGACTCGGCAATCTGAATCGATGGTGACCACCACCCTGTGGATCGCCGCGTCGCTTGTGGTGGTTCTGGTCGTTGCGGTCTACATGGCCATGTAACTCCCGTTTTTCGTGCCGGTGAGACGGCGGCGTGGCATCTCCACGCCGCCTTTGTCTTGAATGCGGCACGACATTCTGGAAAAGAGGGTTGCGACAGCCAAGAGGGCGCGCGATGCCTCAGTCCATCACCAAGAGCGTCAAGTCACTCGTCGAGGCGGCCGAGAGCCAGATCGAGAATTTGTCGGTCGAGCAAGCGCTTTCGCTTCACGGCCGTGAAGACGTGGTGCTGGTGGATATCCGGGACATTCGTGAATTGCAGCGGGACGGCCGGGTGCCCGGCGCCTTCCATTGTCCGCGCGGCATGCTCGAGTTCTGGATCGACCCCGAGAGCCCGTATCACAAGCCGGTCTTCGCGCAGGACAAGAAATACGTCTTCTTCTGCGCGGGCGGCTTGCGCTCGGCGCTGGCCGCACAGACCGTGCAAAGCATGGGGTTGAAGCCGGTCGCGCATATTCGCGGCGGCTTCGGCGCTTGGAAAAAGGCGGGCGGCCCGGTCGAGGAGATGCCGGCCAAGGCCTGACTCCATTCGCCTGCCTCATTGCCTGCATCATATGTTTTCACTTGCGCGTGCGCCGAGGCGGCCGCATTGAGGAAGCATTGGTCCCGCATCGAGAACCCGCGATGTCGCTCAAGCTCATCATTGGTAATAAGAATTATTCCTCATGGTCGCTGCGGCCGTGGATCGCCATGCGGCACGCCGGGATTGCCTTCGAAGAGGAGGTGATCCCGCTTTACGAGCCGGGCAGTCGCGAACGCGTCCTGACATATTCGCCCGTTGGCAAGGTCCCGATCCTGATCGATGGCGACATGACGATCTGGGAGTCACTTGCCATCCTCGACCATCTCGCCGAGCGCTTCCCGAAGGCGCAGCTCTGGCCGGCCGATCCCAGGGCGCGCGCGCATGCGCGAGCCATTTCCGCTGAAATGCATGCGGGCTTCGGTCCGCTGCGCCGGCATTGCCCGATGAATATGCGGCGCGTGAGCCGCAAGCGCGAGCTGACCGCCGAGGTCGCGGCTGACGTCCGGCGCATCGAGGACATCTGGACGGATTGCCGGCGGCGGTTCGGGGAGGGCGGCCCGTTTCTGTTCGGCGCCTTCAGCGCGGCGGACGCCATGTATGCGCCGGTGGTGTCGCGCTTTGCGAGTTACGCCATCGGCGTGGGCGCTGCCTGCGAAGCCTATATGACCGCAATGATGGCGCTGCCCGCCTGGCAGGAATGGCGATCGGTTGGCGTTGCGGAACCCTGGGTGATGCCGGGCAACGACGTCGATTGAGACTTCCGCCGGACCTGAACCGCATCGCTGCCCCAAAAAACAGAAAACCCGGCATGTGCCGGGCTTCCCATCCGATGCGCGACGCCGGGAGTACATCCGTCCCGCTGCGCATCGAAACTTGAGCGATTGTTGCAACAAAGTATTAACGAATCGTGACAGTCCGGCCCCAATCCGGGGCGCGAAAGCGTTCCGCCGGGACGCTGGGTCCCGGCGGGTCGGTGCTTTCCGAGCTTAGGCGTCGATCACCGCGACGATCTTGTAGGTGCTCGGCTCGATGATGATGATCTCGTCCTCAACCAGAACGAAGCGGTATCCACGCCACTGCGGGTAGACTTCCACCACAGCCGGCGGCAACGCGTGCAGCGTGACGCTTCGCGGCACGACCGTGCCGACCGAAACGTTGAAGTTGACGTTGGTCGCCTTGCTGACCTTCGTCTGCTGGATGCTGCTCTTGATCTTCGTGCGCTGTTCGGTGGTCAGATTGGCGCTGCCTGACGAGCCTGCCGCACCTTGGCCGGTCGTCGCGTCGCGCCCGGACTTGGTATCGGCCGCGTCCTTGTTGCGGTCGGATTTGGCGCCGGCTGCGTTTCTGTCAGCTTTTGGAGCTGACTTATCCTGCGCGCGATTATCGGGCCTGGTGCCTTGGTCCTGCGCACCGCGCTGCTGCTTCTGATCACCCTTGATGTCCTGCTGTGCACGCGCCGGCGGGGCTTCCTGGCGCTGTTGAATATCGCTGCCGCCCGGACGGGACGAAGGTGCGGATTGTTGCGCTGGCGATGTGCTTTGCGGTGCAGCGGATGGGCTGCTCGCCGGCCCGCCAGCCGGCCCGCCCTTGTCCTGGGCAACGGCCAGACCGCTGCCTGCGATCAGCGCAGCCGCGGAAATGGAAATCAGTAATCGAGACCTCATGGATGACTCCTCTCTGTGTATTGGACGAGCCCCGTGCTCCGGAACAGGCCGGTCGTCGTGCAGTGAACGCACCGGCGGTGGCAGCGTTCCGGTTCCGGTCAGATCAGAGCGCCTGCACGCGGCGGCTGCTTCCGTCGTGCTTATGGCCAATCAGGCAACGGCGCGGCATAGTTTCATCGCTGTGGGAATCAGGAGGGGCGTTGTGGCTCGCATTGATTCGAGTGTCGACATTCGCTCACGCGAGTTCCGCGCCAATGCCGCGCAATGGCAAGCGCTGGCAGACGAACTGAGGGAGGCGAGGGCTACCGCTGCGCTCGGGGGAAACGAGAAGGCGCGCGAGCGCCATGTGTCCCGAGGCAAGCTGCTGCCGCGCGAGCGGGTGATGCGGCTCATCGATCCGGGCTCGCCGTTTCTCGAACTTTCGCCGCTCGCAGCCTACGGAATGTACGACGATCAGATTCACGCCGCCGGTCTGATCACCGGGATCGGCCGGGTTGCGGGCCGCGAATGCATGATCGTGTGCAACGACGCAACCATCAAGGGCGGCACCTATTATCCGATGACGGTGAAGAAGCACATCCGCGCGCAGGAGATCGCGCGCGAGAACCGGCTGCCCTGCATCTATCTCGTCGATTCCGGTGGCGCCAATCTGCCGAACCAGACCGAAGTGTTTCCAGACCGCGATCATTTCGGCCGCATCTTCTACAACCAGGCGACGCTCTCCGCTGCCGGGATTCCGCAGATCGCGGTGGTGATGGGCTCCTGCACGGCAGGCGGCGCCTATGTGCCGGCGATGTCCGACGAAAGCATCATCGTGAAGAACCAGGGAACGATCTTCCTCGGCGGCCCGCCGCTTGTGAAGGCCGCGACCGGGGAAGTCGTTTCAGCGGAAGATCTCGGCGGCGCTGACGTGCATACGCGAAGGTCCGGCGTTGCCGATCATCTCGCCGCGAATGACGAACATGCGCTGGCTATCGCGCGCCGCATCGCCGCCAATCTGAACACGGTCAAGCGCGTCGATATTCCAGTGATCGCCCCGCGGGAGCCGTTGCACGACGCCGCCGAACTGGAGGGGCTCGTGCCGACGGACCTGAAGAAGCAATATGACATCCGTGAAGTCATCGCCCGCATCGTCGACGCTTCCGAATTCGACGAATTCAAGAAGCTCTATGGCACGACGCTCGTTACCGGGTTCGCGCACCTTCACGGCATGCCGGTCGGCATCATCGGGAACAATGGCATTCTCTATTCCGAGAGCGCGCTGAAGGCGGCGCATTTCATCGAATTGTGCTGCCAGCGGCGCATCCCGCTTTTGTTCCTGCAGAACATCGTCGGCTTCATGGTAGGCCGCGACTACGAGGCCGGTGGCATCGCCAAGGACGGTGCCAAGATGGTGACAGCGGTCGCCTGCGCGCGGGTGCCTAAGATCACGTTGATCGTCGGCGGTTCATTCGGGGCTGGAAATTACGGGATGTGCGGCAGGGCGTACGGCCCGCGCTTTCTCTTCACCTGGCCGAACGCGCGCATCTCGGTGATGGGCGGCGAGCAGGCGGCCTCCGTGCTGGCGACGGTGCGTCGCGATAATATCGAGGCTGCCGGCGGCAAATGGAGCGAGATCGAGGAGGAAGAATTCAAGCAGCCGATCCGCGATCAATATGAGCGCGAGGGCAGCCCGTATTATGCGACCGCGCGGCTGTGGGACGATGGCATCATTCTGCCGACCGAAACGCGGCGCGTGCTGTCACTCGCCTTGTCCGCGGCCTTGAATGCGCCGGTCGAGGAAACCAAATTCGGGGTGTTCCGGATGTGAGGACGGAACCTCGCGGTCCGGAACGAGAAAACAAGCATGGAGGCCACCATGTACCGTGTCTATTCCGGCCCGCCCGGCTCCGAACGCCTGAACCCGCTGGAAAAGGGCCGTCATCTGTTCAAGGAATTCGGCACCATGGACGAGGCGATGGGCTTTGCCCAGCATCTCAAGACGACCGGCCGCGTCGCCTTGCTGCTCGAGGGCGATGACGGCACACATCTCGATCGCTCCGCGTTGACCAAGGCACTGGTCCATCGTGGCAGCGAGCAGGTGCAGGGCCGCAACTGATATCGAAGCGGTGCGCGCTTGCAGTGATCGTCGCGAACACGCATCCTGCGGTTCTCGATTAGCAGGAGTTCGCGATGGCTTCACCCGGCTACACCACAGCCTTGATCGTCGGTGCAGGATCGGGGCTTAGCGCCTCGCTCACCCGTTTGCTCGCAAGCAACGGGTTGAAGATCGCGCTGGCCGCCCGTTTGCCCGACGATCTCGCGGGACTGTCGGCGCAGACTGGCGCGAAAGCCTTTCGCTGCGATGCGTCGAAGG
>NZ_DATMRX010000016.1:0-1537 GCF_035565855.1 Pseudorhodoplanes sp. | reverse complement strand
CTGGGAAGCCTCGAATACGGCGCGGCGGTTCTGGGCACGAAGCTGATCATGGTTCTCGGCCACAACAGTTGTGGCGCGGTGAATGCGACGATCGAGGCGCTGCAGAAGGGCAATACGCTGCCCGGTCATATTGCGGATCTCGTCAGGGCGATGAAGCCCGGCATCGAGCCGACATCGAAGAACGCGGGTAGCGATCTCGCGCAGCGCGCCGTCGTCGCCAACGTGCAGTACAATGTCGAACGGCTGAAAACAGCAACGCCAATTTTGGCGGGAATGGTCGCCAAAGGCGAGCTTCGCGTGGTGGGTGGCGTTTATGATCTCGCGACTGGGAAAGTGAGTCTGGTTTAGGCCGCGTAACGCGCGGCAAGCCTGGCGGGAACGAAGCTTAGCGAAATCCGGGGTGTGCGGTCCCGCGTTGCGCTTCGCTCCATGCGGGCTACCAACCAATGTTATGGCCGGGCACCCGCCCCGCTCCGCGCGGCCGGAATGTAAACCTGTCCCGGCCATCCACGTCTTTGAGTGAGGCATCAAAGGCAAGACGTGGATGCCCGCGACAACTGCGGGCATGACATGAAGAAGAAAGGCCGTCCTGGCCCGCCGATCCTACTTCGCCTGAAGGATGTCGTTCTGGTTGCCGCGGGCGCTCGCGGACTTCGGCTGCCCGCCGGGCAGGCCCGTCCTGTACGTCACGTTGTTCTGCGAGCCACTGACGCTGATGGCGTCCACTGCCCCGATCCTGACCGTGTTGCCGTCACCTTTGACATCGAGGGACTTCGTCGCCTCGATAGTGAGCGTGTTGTTTGCTCCGTTGAGCGACACGCGCTCGCAGGTGCCCGAGAAGGTGAAGGTGCCGCCGCTTCCATTGATTGCGACCTTGCGTTCCTTGTCGCAATCGTGTGTGGCGCCAGGCACGCCGCTATAGGTCCGGTCGGGATTGTCTCCGCACGCGGCCAGCGCGAGGGCTGCGAGCAGGAGGGATGCGCTGCGTGCCATTCCCAGGTCCTCAGGGCGACCAGTGTAGCCCGGAAAAGGCGTCGCGCAATCCGGCGTCGTGTCCGCTTTGCGTTTCGCCCGTTGCGGGTGGTGGGGTTTGTGCTCCGAACCGCCGCGCGTAAAAGAGGCTTCCGATTCCCGAATGCGATCAGGACAGCCCGATGACCGACGAAACCCGCGACAGTAACGGCAATATTCTCAAGGACGGCGACTCGGTGACGCTGATCAAGGACCTGAAGGTCAAGGGCACGTCGGAGACGCTCAAGCGCGGCACGCTGGTGAAGAACATCCGGCTCACCGGAGACCCGGACGAGATCGAGTGCAGTACCAAGCAGGTGAAGGGCCTCGTGCTGAAAACCGAGTTCCTGAAGAAGGCGTGATGCGTACGCGCTGACACGCAGGCGGCGGCGCGGAACATCGACGTCGCGTCGTGACGCTTCAAGTCTGCAACTGAATTTAAATGCGCTGTTAATCCGCGGACCTTATGCGTGGCCGCATCGTTTCAACGAGAGGCCACCATGCGTGCATTGTTCCTCGCGGCAAT
>NZ_DATMRX010000015.1:0-11348 GCF_035565855.1 Pseudorhodoplanes sp. | reverse complement strand
TCATTGGACGTCATTGCGGAAACGAACCGGCTGCTGTTGCGGGCGCTCGGGTCGGTCGTGCTCGATGCCTATGACGATGACAAGACCGTGCCGGTAACATGAAGAAGATCTTGCTGATCGGCGCTGGCGAGATTGCGCATGAATATGTGCGTGCCTTATTCGCTCTTGGTGTTAAGGATATCCACGTGATGTCACGGACGATGGCGTCGGCCGAGGCATTTTGTGAGACATGGGATCTGATGCCCGCACAGGCGAACGACAATGCATTTCTCCCCGCGCGAGCGCGCTACTATGACGGCATCATTGTGGCAAGTCCGGTCAGAACATTGCTGCCTTACATCGAGGTGCTTGCCGACGCGGGCGCGCGGCGCGTGTTGGTCGAAAAGCCTGTCGGACTGCGCGCCTCTGACCTCGACGGCTTCCTGACCAAATATCCGGACGCGCCCGTTACCGTGGCGCTGAACCGACTGTTTTTCCCTTCGATCGCCGCTTTGCGCGAGAAACTGTCGACCGAACCGGTTCGATCCGCCGAATTCAGCTTTACGGAATGGGTGCACCGCATCGCGCCGGAAAAATACTCATCGGATGTTCTGGAGCGGTGGGGCGCAGCAAATTGCATCCATGTCATCGCGACCGCATTCGATCTTATTGGGATGCCTCGCGAACTCGACGCACGGACATCAGGGGCAGGAGATATCGAGTGGCACCCGGCGGGATCGAATTTCGTTGGTAGCGGCGTGACGGAGACAGGCGCCCTGTTCTCGTATTCATCTGACTGGATGAGCGCGGGGCGCTGGTCGTTGACCATTCGCACCGCGCGCGGTGCGTACAAGCTTGAACCCATGGAGCAACTGAGTTTCTGCCCGAAAGGCAGTGTGAACTACGAAGTGCTTGTGCCGAACTGGGCTGGCTCGACGAAATGCGGCTTCGTCGAGATGGTGTCGCACTGGATGTCTGCGCCAGGTCCAGATGTGCGGGTCTCGTTACCTCGGTTGCGTCAGCATCTCGCGGTCGTCGGATCGATTCTCTACGGCGAGGCCCCTTGACGCAGCGTGCGCTTCATCCGGCTGATCTCGCCGATGATGGTCGAGGCAGTTTCGGATTTTACCAAGTATTGCCGAGTGACCGTCCGCGGCTGTCGGCTGATTGGCCGACGATCAATTTGCGCGCTTTGGGCGGACGGTTGAGCGAAACAGATTTCGAAGATTACAATGAAAGTGATCTCGACGCATTGTCGCTCGCGCTTCTGGCATCAGCTGCCGACGGCTTGCCCACGGAGATCGACTGGCAAAGGCTCGCGACCGGATTGTCGTTGCTGTATGCTAATCAATTGCGGCCGGGCGGACAACGACCGCGGCGAATGGCTGCTGCACGCGCAAATTTTTATCTTCGAGACTGTCTAGACCTAGAAAGGTCGGAAGACGCCGGGCTCGTCGATGAGAGAAGGTTCGACAGGCCGTTCGTATGGGACTGGCAGCCGCTGCCTGAGGGCGAGTTGGTGGTCGACAGCTCTGAGAAAAACTTCAGTTTTCCTGAAACGGGCGGGGGCGCAGCTTCTGTGCGCCTGGGGTTGCCCACGCAGATGGATTCCGTCGGGAACAAGCGGTTCTCGATTTCGTCATGCTATAGCGATGGCTGGTATGAGTGGACAATGGGAGAGGTTCCCATTTTCCACACACACCATCGTCCCGTCGTCCTTGCTTTTGTCTTCGATAGCGAACAATTCGGTCTCGACCGTGACGGCATTGTCTGGCGTTTCGGAGATGGCAAGGAAGTCGCGACGATCGACATCGAGACCGTATGGCGTGCGCGCATCATCGGCGAAACGCTGTACGTTTCAGACTGGGGTGAGCCGGGGGTGTTGACGGTCATTGACGCCCATACATGGCGATCTAGGAAGGTAAGTTGTGGTCCGGCTCTGCTGACGAACGATGTCTGTCGATTGGGAAGCCGCTATTACATTATCTGCAAGATGCAGGGGCGCGTGTTCTCCTTCGACGAGGATATGAATCCACTGGACAGCCGGATGTCCTTTGGCAAGGGCCGCGGGCGGCTCTATGACCCGATTACGATCCGACCGCATCAAGGAAACCTCTGCGTTCTGTCCTGGCTGACCGGAGCACTCGCAACTGTGAAGCCGTTCTAATGCCTGTTCTGCACGTTGTTCACTGCATCGATACCGAGGGGCCTCTTACCGAGACCCTAGAGGCGACATTCGGCCGGCTCCGCTCCGCTTTTGCCATCGATCTGCCGCCAAGCCGTGAAACGTTGCGTCGTTTGCAGAATTGCGAAATTGATCTTGCAGGCCGGGAAGAAGCTGTTGCCCGCATGTTGTCGCCGGAATTGCTTGCGTACAACTCATCTTGGGACGACATTCGTGTGATGCTCGATGACGCGATGTCGCCAGACTTTCGCAGGAAGATGGTGGATGGTCGCGGCGGCGGATGGGTCTACTCATGGCATTGCATGGACCACATGTATTATGCGGAGAATCCACGCTCCAAAGACGTTGGATACGGCCATGTTTTCCGGTTCTATCGCGAGATGATCGCAAAGACTCGCAGCCCGGACGAACTAAACTGGCACTTTCACCCTCGTTCAATCACCGGCTATCCACTGCATGCGGCGACCAGCTTCGTTAATTCGTACGAATTGCTGACCGAAATTCTCTGTCGGCGCATCCTTGAGGATGGCTGGTTCCCGGTCGTCAATCGTCCAGGCTTTCATGCCGAGAGGCCGGACTCGCATGCTTTCCTGGAACAATGGATTCCGTTCGACTACGCCAACCAGGTACACGAAGATGAAGTCGACCAGCCTGATCTAGCTGGTGGCCGTTTTGGCGACTGGCGTCGCGCTCCGCACAGTTGGCGTGGATATCGGCCACATCACGACGATTACCAGGTCGAAGGTCATTGCCGACGCGTCATCTTCCGTTGTCTGAATGTTGGCACGCGACTGCGATCGCTATTGCCTCACCATGTCCGCCAAGCGTTTGTTGAAGCGCGTGATCATGGTGTCGCCATCCTGTCGTTTGCCGACCATGACTATCGAGATATCCGACCGGACGTCGAAGCCGTCCGGTCTATGCTGAGAGACGCAATGGGCGACTTCCGAGATGTCGAACTGCGCTTCTCTGGAGCTGAGGCCGCCGCACGCGACCTTCTGGGCGTTGCCGATGCGCCGATGCCCGAGTTGATCATTCGGCGCGATGGCGCGCGCGTAGAAGTCGAACTCAAATCCGGCCAGATTTTCGGCCCTCAACCGTTCCTTGCACTTAAGCTGGTCGATGGGTGTTATCGTCACGACAATCTCGACCTGCAGACGCCGGGCAAGGCTTGGAGTTACATCCTGGATGACCAGACCATGCCTCCGGATCAAGTCTCGGAGGTTGCTGTTGGTGCGGCCGGGCGGCACGGTGGGTTCAGCGTTGCAAAACTGAAACTCGCATGACGTCTTCGATTGTTGCTTTCATATTTGCGCGTGGCGGCTCGAAGGGGCTACCAGGCAAGAATCTGCGGCCACTCGCCGGGAAGCCGTTGATTGTCCGCGCCATCGAAACCGGACTGGCGCTTACGCGCGTTAGTAGGGTTGTTGTGTCGACTGACGATGCGGAAATTGCTGCCGTGGCGCAGCGTGCCGGCGCGGATGTGCCGTTCCTGCGCCCTGCCGAACTTGCGACTGACGCAGCGCCGGAATGGCTGGCATGGCAGCACGCCATACGCGAGGTACGGGGGAGGGGAGAAGCGGTCGATGTTTTCGTCAGTCTGCCTCCGACATCGCCGCTGCGCATACCTGCCGACATCGATTGTGCGATCGACCTGAAGCTCAATTCGGACGCCGACATTGTCATTACGGTGCGTGAGGCGGAGCGCAATCCGTATTTCAACATGGTGCGTGCCGGCGCGGGCGGCGCCATGGCGCTTGCCGTCGAAGCCAGCTTCCATCGTCGGCAGGATGCGCCACCGATCTACGACGTGACCACAGTTGCGTATGTCGCGCAGGCGGATTTCATTTTGTCGGCCATGCGCATTTTTGATGGCAAGGTGCGTGCCGTGGAAGTGCCACGCGAGCGCGCCATCGACATCGACACGGAATACGACATGCGCATTGCTGAGGCGACGGTTAGCGGCCCGCTCGGTGGGCCAGCGCGTGTCGTAGACTGATTTAATCAAGCGAGGACTGCAAACGGTGAGCCGATCGATCAAGGATCTGATGGACCTTTCGGGGCGGGTCGCGGTTGTGACTGGCGGTGCAGGCCATATCGGGCGCGAGATCTGCGACACGCTCGCCGAACTCGGTGCTGCGGTGGTGGTCGTCGATCGCCAGGGCGCCAAGACCTGCGCCGATCGCGTCGCGTCGGATTTCAGTGTCAAGACCCTCGCACTCGACATCGACCTGTCCGATGAGGCTGCAACACGGTCCATAGCAGCGTCCGTCGAACGGAGGTTCGGTCGCTGCGATATCCTCATCAACAATGCGGCTTTCGTTGGCACGAGCAATCTGATCGGCTGGGCCGTTCCGTTTGCTGAACAGTCTGCAGAGACATGGCGTCAGGCGATCGAAGTCAATCTGACGGCAGTGTTCGCGCTCAGTCAGTCTCTGGCCCCGCTACTCAGTTCTCGTGGAGGTAGCATCGTTAATATTGCGTCGATCTACGGTAATCTCGGCCCGGACTGGCGCCGCTATAAAGGCACCGTCATGGGGAACCCCGCTGCCTATGCCGCGAGCAAAGGTGGACTGATTCAGTTAACGCGATGGCTAGCCACGACGTTGTCTCCGCAGGTACGGGTGAACGCGATTTCACCAGGAGGCGTGGAGCGGGCGCAACCGCAGGCATTCGCTGACCAGTATAACGCGCAGACGCCGCTCGGCCGCATGGCGCGCGAGGAAGACTTCAAGGGCGCCATTGCATTCCTCGCGAGCGATGCTTCCGCTTATGTTACCGGCCAGAATTTGATGGTCGATGGTGGATACTCGGCGTGGTGAAGGCTGATTGCTACCCCATGCGTATCGGTCTGTTCATCCCCACCTGGCGGCGCGACTATGATCGTGTGCAATCGGCGATCTGGATTCGTGCCTTGCAGATGATCGAGCCGCTGCGCGCGCTCGGTCATGACGTGTCTGTCAACAATCCACTGCGCCGCTATGATGTCGCGATCTATCACCGCGGCATGTTGCGCAAATCCGTCCATGTCGTGCGTGCGCTGCGGCATATCGCGACCCGCGTCTATTGGGACACCTGCGTCGATTATTTCCAGCGTCACGAGGCTGCGGGTGACGATCATGTCGAGTCGTCGCGTGCGATCGCCGGCATCGTCGATGGCATCTGTGTACCCACCGAGGGCATTGCAGAGAGCGCGCGCCGCTACAACGACAATGTCTTCGTCATGCCGGATCCCGTTGACCTGCAGCATTTCTCCGCCGTCAAGTCTGCAATAAACTGGGACGAACCGGTATTCGGTTGGTCGGGCGTTGCGGTGAAGGCGCCGCCACTCGATGCCTATGCCATGTTGCTCGACGGTCGGGCGTTGGTGATCGCCGAAAAGCCACCGGCGCTGTCGTTTCGCTTTGATTTCGAGCGCTGGACGCATGTCGGCTTCCCGGACGCGCTGCGCCGTTGTGATATCGCGTTCCTGCCGCGCACGCTGGAATCGACTTATACGATCAACAACAGTAGCTTCAAGGCTTTGGTCTTCGCCGTGCTTGGCATTCCGATTGTCGCTAACCGACTGCCGTCATACGAGATGATGGCGGCACACTATGACGGCATCGCCTTCCTTGAGGACTTCGGCGGTGATGCGAACGCCGCCTTGCAGGCACTCCGCCGGCGCAGCGTTGATCCGACGCGCGTGCGCGCCGCTTATGATCGTTTCGGCTGGGCCGAAAAGTTGACGGACTGGTGCCGTGGCTGACGGGCTAAAGGTCCATATTCTCTATCCGTTTCGAGAGGGACCATGGGGCGGCTCAAACCAGTTGTTGCGGACCTTGCAACATGAACTGAACGCTGCAGGACTGTGGACGGATGCGCCGGATGTTGCCGATGTCATACTGTTCGACAGCTTCAACGCAGCGGAGGACGTTATTGCCGCAAAGCGTCAACTCCCGGATACTCCGTTCATCCATCGTATTGATGGCCCTATTTCGCTCTATCGTGGTAATGATCGCTACGTTGACCGTTTGATCTATGCGTTTTCCGAGGACGTAGCCGATGGTGTTATTTTCCAAAGCAGATATAGCGAGGCGGCCAACCAATCGCTCGGTATGAAACGCCCGCTCCAGTCGGCCGTGATCTTGAACGCACCAAGCGACGCTTTCGGACCGAACGAGCGAGTTGAGCCGACAGATCAACGAACGCGCTTGATAGCTACGAGTTGGTCCGCAAACTGGAACAAGGGATTCGATGTCTTCAAGCATCTCGACGAGCATCTGGATTTTTCCCGATTTCAGATGACATTCGTTGGTAACAGCCCAGTCGAATTCAAGAACATTCGGCATCTGCCACCGCAGGACAGTAAAGGCGTCGCAGCGTTGCTGCGCAGTCATGACATCTATGTCATGGCAAGTCGCAATGAGTGTTGCTCGAATGCTTTGGCCGAGGCGTTGGCATGTGGATTGCCGTCAGTGACGCTTCAAAGCGGTGGCAATGCGGAGGTAATGGGTGATGGCGGTGCTTTGTTTTCCAGTATTGAGCAGGTGATTCCGGCTATCGATCGTGTGGCTGGAGAAATTGAACGCTTTCGTCACGCGTTGCCCGTGCGGACGATGACCGATTTGACTCGGGACTATCTTGGCTTTTTCGAGCAGGTTTACTCGGTGCGGCGACCGCGGAAGCGGCTTTCGCGCGCCGGGGCAGTGCGGCTGAGGACTCTTCTGTTGGCCATGCGGTTGCGAACCAAGTTTGACAGTGCGCGGCGGCGTGCTTGGCAAAAGGTGAGCCGTGCATAGCCAGGTGCAACTTGCCGAACCGTTGGTCAAATTCGCTGCGCGTAAAGCTTACAGGCTTGCGCGCGGTACGCAGGCTGCGGTCAATTGTCTTCTGCCGAAACGTAAGGCGTTGGCCGTTTATTATGGTGGTGCCCGCGTCGGCGACGTTGGGGGGCCGCTGGTCAAGGTCAAGCGGTTGTCCGAGCATTTTCCAGACCATCCGCTTGGGTTCAATCTGGCTTACCTGCTCAGCAATGCGCCTTATGTGCCGGCAACGGCGTTGTGGCTTCTCAAGGCGCGTCGCATCCCGATCGTGGTCAATCAGAATGGCGTGTTCTATCCTGGCTGGTATGCCGGGGACTGGAAGACGCCGAACCGCATCATGGGTGAAGCTTATCACGTCGCCGATTGGGTGTTTTGGCAAAGCGAATTTTGTCGCAGAGCTGCCGACAAGTTTCTTGGCGTGCGGGCCGGGCGCGGCGAGGTGCTCTACAATGCCGTCGACACCGTGCGCTTTGCGCCTGCGCCGCGCAGCGAAAGAAAGCCTTTCGTGTTTCTGATCACCGGCAAGATCGGCGATCATCTGTCCTATCGGCTGGAGAGCACTATCGCCGGCCTTGCAAGTGCACGCCAGCAGGGGCTCGATGCGCATTTGCGCATCGCCGGCACTGTCGGTGCCGGAGCGCGCCAGGCGGCAGACGCGCTGGCGGAACGGCTCGGCGTGGGCGGGCAGGTGAGCTATGTCGGACGCTACAGCCAGGAGGATGCGCCCGCCGTCTATAACGCGGCGGATGTCTATGTGATGACCAAGTACAACGATCCCTGTCCGAATACGGTGCTCGAGGCGCTCGCCTGCGGCCTCCCGGTGCTCTATTCCTCCAGCGGCGGCGTGCCGGAACTGGTCGGGTCCGATGCCGGCATCGGACTGGATTGCGGTGCGGAGAACTGGGACAGGCCGCTGGTGCCCGCGACCGATGCAATAGCCACCGGTATGATCCGGATCGCGGAGGGCCATGAAACCTTCGCGGCGAAAGCGCGGCAGCGCGCGGTCGAACGTTTCGATATAAGCTACTGGCTTGCACGGCATCGTGCCGTCTTTGCCCAATTGCTGGAAGAAAAGTCATGAGTAGCAAGCGTGCCGCGCTCGCCGTCGCCGAAGGGGTATCCCGTCTCTGGCGAGTCTTGCCAGCCAGGCTGAGGGAGAATTTCATCTTCGGCCTCTTCGTACTGGAGTCGCGTGGCGATTCCGCGGAGGGCCTGCGCCGCCTGTTCGCGTTGCAGGACCGGCTGGAACTGGCGGTCAACGAGCGCGCCATGGCCTTTGGCCGCGGTGAGCACCCCAAGCATCGGCTGACCCGCTATCACGACTACTTCATTGGGCGCATCGACGACGGTGAGCGCGTACTTGATGTCGGCTGCGGCTATGGCGCTGTCGCGCGCTCCATCGCGCGGGCAAAGCCGGCGTCCAAGGTTATGGGTGTCGATTATGATGACGGACGCCTTGCGCAGGCGCGAGCCGGCGACAATCCGACGAACCTGTCATTTTCCGAATCCGACGCGACCAAGACGGTGCCAGATGGGCCGTGGGATGTCGTCGTTCTCTCCAACGTGCTCGAGCACATCAAGGATCGCGTCGGACTGCTCAAGGCGCTGCAGGAGACAACCAAGGCAAAACGTTTTCTCATCCGCGTTCCGCTGTTCGAGCGCGATTGGAAACTTGCAATGCGCCGCGAACTCGGCGTGAATTATTATTCCGATCCCGACCACAAGATCGAACCGCGCCAGTCCGAATTCCGCGACGAGATGGCGCAGGCAGGACTGACCGTTGATGAACTGATTACGCCCTGGGGCGAGATCTGGGCGACGATGTCCGTTGCCAATCGGGTCTAGTCATGGCCGAGCCTATCGTCAGCGTTGTCGTGCCCTGCTACAACGGCGGGCGCTTTCTCCATGCGATGCTCGGTAGCCTTGCTGCGCAGACGTTTCGCGGCTTCGAGATCATTATCGTCAATGACGGATCGAACGAGCCGGAGACACTCCGGGTCCTCCATTCTCTGCCGACGGATGTGCAGGTGATCCATCAGGAGAACCGGCATCTATCAGGGGCGCGCAACACCGGCTTTCGGGCGGCGCGTGGTGAGTTTGTCCTGCCGCTCGACGCCGACGACATGCTCGCACCGGATTTTCTCAGCGAGACCGTGGCGGCATTGCGCGCTGCGTCCCCCGAAGTCGGTTTCGTTTTCACGCATATCCAACTGACCGGCTCGTTGCAGGGACAAATTCGTGGCTATTTTGATCGCTTTGATCAGTTGTTCCTCAACCGCCTGCCATATTGCATGCTGATGCGGCGGTCGGCCTGGGAGACGATAGGCGGCTACGACGAAGCGATGCGACGCGGCATGGAGGATTGGGAATTCAACATCCGCCTCGCCGCCGCAGGCTATCGCGGCATCGCCATCCCAAAGCCGCTGTTCCTATATACAGTGCGTTCGGACGGCATGCTGCTGAGCCAGTCCGCGCGGATGCAAGGTACGGTCTGGCGCCAGATCCGGAGCAAGCATCGCGATCTCTATCGGTTGCCCGCGCTCGCACTCTTGCTGCGCGAAAAGTCGCGGGGCGTGCGTTCGACGCTGTCAGCGGCGTGTCTATTAGGGGCCGCAAAGGTGTTGCCCGATGCCTGGTTTGACGCGTTGTTTTTCCGCCTCATGATGACGGTCCGCGCGGCTCGCATCCGGCGTGGACACCTTGGTTCGCCAGGTGCGAATGCGTAAGAGAATCGCGCCTTGAAGTCCGGGCCGACGCTGGTCTTCCTCGTCACCGAGGACTATTATTTTCTGTCGCATCGTCTACCGATGGCGCTAGCCGCGCAACGCGCGGGCTACGATGTCCATGTCGCGACGCGCGTCGGATCGCGCGGGGAGGAAATCGCGGCGCATGGCTTTAAGCTGCATTCACTCGACTGGAAACGGGGCAGTACCAATCCGCGCCATCTCTGGTCAATCGTCCGCCAGGTGCGTGCGCTCTATCGATCGCTGAAACCCGACCTCGTGCATCACGTCGCATTGCAGCCGGCAGTGATCGGATCGGTTGCCGCCGCTGGTCTGCCGATGAAACGGCTGAATGCATTTGCCGGTCTTGGCTTTGCCTTCACTTCACGCAGTCCGAAGGCGCGGATCATGCGGCCGATCCTGACCGCACTGCTGCGGTGGCTCATGGGCGCTCCCGGTGCGTCGGCTCTGGTGCAGAATCCGGATGACCGGCGGGCGCTGGAAGCAATCGGTGTCGCACCCGATCGCATCACTCTCATTCCGGGCTCGGGTGTCGACGCGGATAAGCTGCGGCCGTTGCCTGAGCCGGACGGCATAGTGACCGCGGCGTTCGCCGGGCGCTTGCTCGACGACAAGGGCATCCGCGCACTGGTCGCGGCGCATGAACTTATGCGTGCTCGCGGGAAGACGATCCGTTTGCTGATAGCCGGCGACCGCGACCCGGCAAATCCAGCATCGATACCGCCCAAAGAGGTCCAGCGCTGGAAAGGCCTGCCCGATGTCGAGGTGTTGGGCCACGTGAACGACATCAACGCAATCTGGGCGCGCGCCCATGTGGCGGTCCTGCCATCGCGCCGGGAGGGCCTGCCCAAGAGCCTGCTCGAAGCAGCAGCGTGCGGGCGGCCGATCGTTGCGACCGACGTGCCGGGGTGCCGCGAGATCGCGCGCCACGAGGTGAATGCGTTGCTCGTCGCCGTGGACGCGCCCGATCCGCTGGCAGGTGCACTCACGCTACTCGCTGATGATCGCACCCTGCGCGAGCGGTTCGGAGCGGCCGGCCGCAAGATGGTCGAGGACGAATTCTCCAGCGCCCGGGTCGGAATTCAGATTGTCGCGCTGTATGACCGTTTGCTCGGCCGCGGCTCAGGGCTATTGCCCGAGCCTGTAGCGACCAGCTAAGAAGCCCGCCACCCACAGAACAGGCACCAAATCGTGTCCCATAACAGAAAGATCGCCGTGATCGGCCTTGGCTATGTCGGCCTGCCAGTGGCGGTCTCGTTTGCCCGTGCAGGCATTCCGGTGGTCGGTTTCGACATCGATACGCGGCGGATTGCAGAACTGCGTTCCGGCCACGATCGGACGCGGGAGGTTGAGGCTGCGGATCTGGCTCGACCGGGGCTGTCGCTCACGAGCGATGCCGCCGACCTCAGGGCTTCGGACTTCTTCATCGTGACCGTGCCGACGCCGATCGATGATGCCAACCGGCCGGATCTGGGCGCGGTGTTCGGCGCCTCGGAGACCGTCGGCAAAGCCATGCACAAGGGCGCGATCGTCGTTTACGAGTCCACAGTTTATCCCGGATGCATTGA
Source organism: Pseudorhodoplanes sp. (assembly GCF_035565855.1). GTDB lineage: Bacteria > Pseudomonadota > Alphaproteobacteria > Rhizobiales > Xanthobacteraceae > Pseudorhodoplanes. The sequence continues at coordinate 67 of NZ_DATMRX010000015.1, read as the reverse complement.
GGAAGACTGCGTACCGGTCCTCGAGCGCGCTTCAGGATTGCGTGCCGGTTCCGATTTCACGGTTGGC
>NZ_DATMRX010000014.1:0-3058 GCF_035565855.1 Pseudorhodoplanes sp. | reverse complement strand
AAATTTCAAAGCCCGTTCGAACACGCCGGCCTCATGCGCCAGCGGCACCGGCGCATGCCATTCGGTAAAATTCATGCCGAGATTGAAATCGAGCGACCAGTCGGATGGCGAGGTGAGGATGCCCGCATCGAGCCAGAGCTGATTGTCGCGCTGATCCTGGATCGTGAAATCACCCTGCACCTGCCGCCCGATATATTCCATCGGTCCGAAAGGCAGCGTGCTCGCGTCGCCGAACGTGAACGTCTGATCGATGCCGAGCGGGCGATTGATCCAATGCCACTGTGCACCATCGCGATGAAGTGTGAAGAGGTCGGGATAGTCGCGCGCCAGCGACGTCATCAGGAGGTCAAGCATCTCCCACTGCGCCGTCATCATGTGCGGCAACGCTTGGCAGCGGAGCGGATCAGCCTCGAGCACCATCGCGCGCTCGCGCATCTCGGATACGTAATGCTCGTCGATATCGAACGGGAATTCGACGACCGAGCCCTTCGGTCCCGGCTTATGCGGTTCGATGTTTACCGAATACCGATAGTGATCCTCAGCAAACGGAAACGGAAAACGCCGGATACCCGCAGGACTGTTCGTGAACGTGAAGTCGTCCCGGAACGTCTCGTCTCTAAATGTCAGTCCCATCCGGGGCTCCAGAATTCCAGTTCGCGCATTAAAGGTCGAGCGTGATCGACCCTGTTTGAATGCGCGACATGCAGATCATGATCTTGCGTCCGCTGACCTTCTCGGCCTCGGTCAGGTAGTGGTCATTGTGCGCGATGAAGTCGTCGCACGCGAGAACCTTCGTCTCGCATTGACCGCAGGCGCCGCCACGGCAGAGAAACGGCGCATCGATGCCGTGCTCTTCGAGCGCTTCGAGAATGCTCTGGTGCCCGCGCACGAGGATGTCTCGGCCCGAGCGGGCGAGCTTGACCACGAACGGCTTGCCCGCTGGCGGCGTGCTGAACTGCTCGAAATGCACGTTCTCGTCAGGCCAGCCGCTGAGCTTCGCTGTCTGCAGTGCCCAATCGATCATCGGCTTCGGCCCGCAGACGTACATGTGCGAGCCAAGCCGCTGCGCGCTCAAGACCTCTGCGAGCGGGATTAGCTGACCTTTGTCCTGCCGGTAGATGCTGACGCGAGAGCCATAACGCGATAGCAGATGATTGCAGTAAGCGCCGTCATCGAGCGAGCGCACGCCATAGTGCATTTCGAAATCGGATCCGAGCGCATCGAGATCGTCCATCATCGACATGAACGGCGTGATGCCGATGCCGCCAGCGACGAACACGTGCTTCCGTGCAGCCTTCCGAACGGGGAACAAGTTGAGCGGCTGCCCGATCTCGAGTTCCGACCCCACCGACACGTGCCCGTGCATGAAGCGAGAGCCTCCGCGCGAGTCATCGGCGTTCAAAACGCTGATCTCATAGCTCGACGTATCGGACGGCGAACCCATCAGCGAGTAGGGGTTCCGCATCAGCCGGTCGCCCGACCGCATGACGACGGAAATGTGCGAGCCGCCGGAGAATGCCGGGAGCGGAGCATTCCCGCTGTCCACCAGACGAAAGCGCTTGATGCGGTTCGCAACTGGCTCGACTTCGGCGACGCGCACGCGCCGGAGAAGATGTCCGCTCATGGGTACAGCGCCTTGATCGGAGGAAGTTCGCCGGGAGCTTCTGCGTCGGCGCGCACGCCCTGGAAGGCAGCGAGGCGGCGCGAATAGTGATCCCGAACTTGCAAGGTCACGCCGCACGCGCATGTCACGATGTTCGTTGTGACGTTGTCGATGAACGTCTTGCAGTGAATGCATTGCACGCGCCGCATCAGGCTGCCGCGATGTTCGGTCCGGATAGACGCGTGATCGATGCCGAGACCGGCCGCGGCCTGCACGACGAGGCCGATGAGAGGCTCCGAGCCGGCCGCATAAAGGCGCAAGCTCATGGTCGCAGCGCCCAGCAATTCGCGTAATCGCGCAATGCCTTCGGCAAGGCCCGGCTGAACGTCCATTGCCCCAGGCGCGAGCATACGCGCGATGGCCTGCCAATCGGCGTCCGCGAGATTGTCAGCCAGGATGACGGTCGTGCGTTCGGCAAACGCGCGATCGGCGCGCGCAAAAAGTTCTGCGACCGCCGCAGCCCCGGCTTTGTCGCAAACGACAATATTGCTGCGCGCGTGCAAGTCGGGAGCAAGGCCCGGATATACCGGGCGGCTTGTGATCTTGCTCACTGACATCACGTGCTCCAAGTGCTCGCCAGGCTGCGTGTACGCGCCTTTGAGTCCCGATTCTCATAGTTTGCCACCGCCGCGATAGCGAGGCCACACGGGACCAGCGAGCGACAAGCCGGTGCGATGTTTGCGGTTAACCGGCTGGGGCAAGGGCCGCCCAAGACGACGGCGCCCCCGAGGTCGGAACTGACCGCGCGCCGCTAGCGCGTGGCGCCCGTCGTCGCGATCGCCGAGGTCTCAATCGGGGAAGCAGGCTGACCAGCCTTGCCCGCAACCTCGAGTCGCTCGCCCTGTACCTTCGTCAGGAAGGCGTCCAGGCTCGGCCCCCAGATGTCCCAGCCCTGCCGGTCATCGGCGATGGTATGCCCGTCGCTGCCGTAGGCGGGGAGGATATGTTCTTCCGCGTTGCCGCCCGCGTGCTTCCAGGCACGCGCCAGATCCTCGGCGAGCGCGGGTCCGAAGTAACTGTCGTTCTCGGAATAAAACCAGATGCTCGGGACGTGCGCGTTGCCGCCGAACTTCTGAGCGGCCGAAATCAGGTCCGCTCGCCCGCAAACCGCGTTCGGCCGGCCGTAAGCATGCCCGCCGCGTCCGCCGGCGAAGTTCACGACCGCCTGCACTTGCGGAAGATTTCGTGACGCAAGCGCCAGCGACGCCCACCCGCCCGTCGAAACACCGGCAACGATCGTTTCGTTTTGGGAGATGAAGGGCTGCTGGGTCATGTAGTTGACCGTGGCCGCAACGTCGTCCGCGGCGATGTTGCCTGAAAGGAAATGATTAGGCCGATCGCATGTGCCGACGCCCTCGGAAAGCGGGCCGCCGGTGGCGCCATGACCACGGCGCT
>NZ_DATMRX010000013.1:0-9605 GCF_035565855.1 Pseudorhodoplanes sp. | reverse complement strand
AGGCCGGGGACCACGGTGTCGGGATTGCCGTTCTTCTTGGTCAGGACCTCGCCGTGGAAGTTCGTCGGGATGCCGCCCATGTTGTAATGCACGGTCGGCAGCACCGGGATCGGCTCCTTGGTGACGTCGACGCCGGCAAAGATGCGCGCGCTTTCCGAAATGCCGGGAAGCCGCTCGTGCAACACTTCGGGCGTCAGGTGATCGAGATGCAGGTAGATGTGATCCTTGTTCTTGCCGACGCCACGGCCTTCGCGGATTTCGACCGTCATCGAGCGCGATACCACATCGCGTGACGCAAGGTCCTTGGCCGACGGCGCATAGCGCTCCATGAAACGCTCGCCTTCGGAATTGACCAGATACCCGCCCTCGCCGCGGGCGCCTTCGGTGATCAGGCAGCCGGCGCCGTAAATGCCGGTCGGATGGAATTGCACGAATTCCATGTCCTGCAGCGGCAGGCCGGCGCGCAGCACCATGGCGTTGCCGTCGCCTGTGCAGGTATGCGCGGAGGTCGCGGAGAAATAGGCGCGGCCATACCCGCCGGTCGCCAGGATGGTCATGCTCGCGCGGAAGCGATGCACCGAGCCGTCGTCCAGCTTGAGCGCGACGACGCCGACGCAGCGGCCCTCGCTGTCCATGATCAGATCGATGGCGAAATATTCGATGAAAAACTCGGCCGAATAGCGCAGCGATTGCTGATACAGCGTGTGCAGCATCGCATGCCCGGTCCGGTCGGCGGCGGCGCAGGTGCGCTGCGCGATGCCCTTGCCGTAATCGGTGGTCATGCCGCCGAACGGGCGCTGATAGATCTTGCCGTCCTCGGTGCGCGAGAAGGGCAGGCCCCAATGCTCGAGTTCATAGACGGCTTCCGGTGCGTTGCGGCACAGATATTCGATCGCGTCCTGATCGCCGAGCCAGTCCGACCCCTTGACGGTGTCGTACATGTGCCAGCGCCAGTCGTCGGGCCCCATATTGCCGAGGGCGGCGGCGATGCCGCCTTGCGCCGCGACGGTGTGCGACCGGGTCGGAAACACCTTGGTGATGCAGGCGGTGCGCAATCCCGCCTGCGCGCAGCCAACCACGGCGCGCAGGCCCGATCCGCCCGCGCCAATCACGACGACATCGAAGGTGTGATCTTCGATGGGGTAGGCCGCGCCCGTTACGGCCGGCGCGCCGCTCGGCTTGCTGCCGTTGGTTTTGTTGTTCATGGCCTCAAACTCCGAAAGACAGCTTCACCAGCGCGTAGAGACACGACAGGCCGATGACAAAACAGAAGAACGTGTTGCACATGATCAGCGTGAGCTTCAGATCGCTGTGCACGTAGTCTTCGATGATGACCTGCATGCCGAGCCACATGTGATAGGCGCTCGCGATCACGAACAGCATGATGGTGATCGCGACGAAGGGCGATCCGAGGATCTGCGCTGCGGCGGCATGATTGCGGCCAAGGAGGCCGATCACGATGAAGACGAAAATGACGGTGAGCGGGACGAGGGCGACCGCGGTGACGCGCTGCTTCCAGAAATGATCGGTGCCGGAATGGGCTGAACCGAGAAAGCGGACGCGCGACAGCGGAGTGCGCATCGAGGGCTGCTTGTGGCTCATCGGCTGCCTCCCATGAACAGGATGCCGATGATCCAGATCAGGATCGTCAGGCCAACCGAACCGACGAGAGTGGCGAGCGTCAGCCACTCGCGTTCGGCCGGGCCAAAGCCGCGGCCGGTGTCCCAGATCAGGTGCCGGACACCGCCCAGCATGTGATGGATGAGCGCCCAAGTGTACCCGAACAGGATCAGCATCCCGAAAATCGAGCCGGTGAAGGCCTGAACCTTCGCATAGGCTGTAGGTCCGGACGCCGCGGCGAGCAGCCACCAGGCCATCAAGAGTGTGCCGAAGAACAGTGCCGCGCCGGTGATGCGATGCACGATCGACATCGTCATGGTCAGGGTCGGCCGGTAGATACCGAGATGGGGCGACAGCGGTCTTTCGACTGCGCGGCGGGTATGGGCCATTCGTTTTACTCCAGCCGGCCGGACGGCCGAACTATCCAAGGGTCCCGGAGCATGAGCCGGGCAAGTCCGGCTGCCGGAAACGCCGACTGCCTTTAGAGACAGTCCAATTTCGGAAACGGCGAACGAATACCGCGATTTACGTTCCATGCAATAAGCATTTGGAGTAGGCTGCCTTCGTAATTTCCGAAGGCTGTTGCCACAATTTGAAAACCCTGAGAAATCGCCCGTGCGTTTCGATATTCCGGACCTGAGCCTGTTCCGGCATGTGGTGGAAGCCGGCAGCATCACCCAGGGCGCCGCGCGGGCCCATCTCGCGCTGGCCGCCGCCTCGACCCGCATCCGCAACATGGAGGATGCGATCGGCGCGCCGCTTTTGATCCGCAACCGCCACGGCATTACCCCGACCCAGGCCGGGCGGACCCTCCTCCAGCACGCGCGTACGATCCTCGCCCAGGCCGAACGGTTGCGTGAGGATCTAGGAGCCTATTCGGGTGGGTTTTTCAGTCAGGTCCGGATTCTCTCGAATACGAATGCATTGACCGAGTTCCTGCCGGATGTGCTCAGCCCGTTCCTGGCCGCGCATCCGCATGTCAGCGTCGACCTTGAGGAGCGGCTGTCCGACGAGATCGTGGGGCTCATCGGCGAAGGCGTCGGCGATATCGGGATCGTGGCCGGCACCGTGGATACCAGCCGTCTGGTGACATTCCCGTTCCGCAGCGACCGTTTCGTGCTGGTGGTGTCGCGCGATCATCCGCTGGCGCGGCGCGAAAAGGCGAGTTTCGCCGAGGTGCTGGACTATGACTTTGTCGGACTCGACCGCGCCAGCGCCCTGCAGCGCTTTCTGGCCGACAAGGCGAGCCGCATCGGCCGGCCGCTGAAATTGCGGGTGCAATTGCGCTCATTCGACGGCGTGTGCCGGCTGGTCGAACGTAATGCCGGCATCGGCATCGTGCCGGAAACGACAGTGCGATGGGCGCAGCGCTCGATGGCCATCAAGGCGGTGGATCTCACCGACACCTGGGCGTTGCGCGATCTGACGATCTGCGTGCGAGACATCGCCTCGCTGTCACCGTTCGCGCGCCAGCTCGTCGAGCATATGCGCAAGGCCTGATGGCATTTGTCGTTCCTGCGAAGCGGGGACCTATCCTCACGCTGTCATCGCCCGCAAGAGCGGGCGATGAAGTAAACACAACTGCTTCAGCGCGGGATCAGCACCCAGTAATCCAGATCGAGGATCACGTTGGGGTCGTCCTCGTCGCCGTTCTTCAGCGGGAAGGTGGCGCAGGGCTTGTCCTTGGTCGCGACCGTGCGCACCCGCAGCGCGCCGAGGTCGCTTCGCTGCGGCAGCTCCGCCTTGGCGAGGATCTCCGACCAGGCGAACACCGTGTTGCCGGCGAATAGCGGCGCCACATGGCGTCCGCCATTGATGCCGGCGATATGGAAGGCGTTGGCGAGTCCGTTGAAAGACAGCGCGCGCGCCAGCGAGATGACGTGACCGCCATAGATCAGGCGGCGGCCGAACCGGCCCTGTCCTTCGGTGAATTGATTGAAGTGGATGCGCGCGGTGTTCTGATAGAGGCGCGTCGCGATCATGTGCTCGGCTTCTTCGACGGTGACGCCGTCGACGTGGTCGATCTTCTCGCCGACAGTGTAATCCGCGAAGCGGTGCGTCGAGCCGGCGAGCACATTGTCATAGGCCCGTATATCGATCGGCGGACAGGCATCGCCGAGCATCTTCGGATCGAGCGCGGTCGGCAGCCGCGGCACGTGTTCGCCCGAAGGCACGGCGTTTTCGTCGCGCTTTCGCACCATCACCCAGCGGACATATTCCAGCACCTGCGTGCCGTCGGAGCGGTATCCGACCGAGCGCACGAACACGATGCCGGTCTTGCGGCTGGAATTCTCCTTCAGGCCGATGACTTCGGAGACGGCGCTGATCGTGTCGCCCGGATAGACCGGCGCGAGAAAACGGCAATTGGCGTAGCCGAGATTGGCGATCGCGTTGAGCGAGATATCCGGCACCGTCTTGCCGAACACGACATGAAACACCAGGAGATCGTCGATCGGCGAGCGCGGATAGCCGATGGCTTTGGCAAAGGCATCGGACGACTGCACGGCAAAGCGCGCACCGAACAGGCCATTGTAGAGCGCGACATCGCCGGTCGTGATCGTACGCGGCGTGGCATGGCGGATGCTCTGGCCGATCCGAAAGTCCTCGAAGAAATTTCCCGAAACCGTCTTGGTCATATGATTGTGCAGGGGCCCTGCGCTCCTCTCGATCCGGCGAGCGTATCAACGACGCGGCCTGTTCGGCGTCAAGTCCGGCCTGCGCGATGGCGGCAGCTGTGCGAATGGCTCACGAACGCGTGAAGCAGCCGGATCGTCAAACCGTGAGGCCGAGGCCGCGGACTCGCCGTCATCGACCATGTCCGCATGAACGAGATAGCGCATCGGTCCGGGAAACTTCGAATCGAGCGGCCAGCAGGTTGCGAGGATCAGATGATGGCCGTCCGCGAACGGATCGATGCCGGACCGGTCCCAGTGCACGACGGATGTATGCGTAACGCGAAAGCGGTGCGAGCGGCCATCGCGGAGCGTGACCACGATCTCGTCGTTCACGACGACATCCCTCAGGAACCGGAAATGCGTGTCGCGGTGCGCCGAATAGACCGCCGTACCGGGACTTCCGGCATGCGGCGTCGTCTCGACATGGCCGGGTCCGAAGGCCAGCGCCTGACCGCTCGACCCGTGCAGCACGATGGCGTTCGCCGTCAGCCGTGGCACTTGGATGCGTGCGATCGGCCAGGTGTCGGCCCATGACCATGGCTTGACGTCGGCGCCGGTCGCAAGTGTTTCCGAGAACGCGCGCTCGAGCAGCCATTGCGCGAGTTTCGCCTTGCCGTGCATCCACACTCCCTGCGTTGCCAAGGATGCGCCCGCGATCACCATTGCGATCGCTGCCAGCATCGCGAGCGGCGTGCGCCGCAGCCATGCGGAGAAGAGAAGGCGCGCACGCAGGGGGACATTGCGTGCGCGCCGGAGAGGCCAGGGCGAAAAGCCTCTCCTTGCCGGCGCGCAGGCGATCAGCCTGCAAGTTCTGTCGAAACTGCGCGCCGTGTTCATGATCGTGTTCGGCATTGGCTCTTGAGGCCGTCAGTGAAAAAGTCTCACCGCCATGTAAGCCCGGCCTGCCAGCGCAGGCGCGCCATGACGATCAGCCCGAAGAAGACCAGCAGGAAGCCGGCGATCATCCGCAGATCGGCATCGGTCGCCGTCTTTGGCAGCATGACGCCTGGGACGGAGCGGGCCTGCGAAGCGACGACCATCGGCGCCGCTGCAATCGGCGCTGAGCGCTTGTGCATCGCGGCTGCAGTATTTGCATCGATGGGACGCGCCGTCGCTTGGCGCTGCGGTGTATCCGCACGATCCGGTTGCATCGACGGCGGCTGGGCGCGGTCATCGGTGCGCTCGAACGTCTTGCGCGGACCGAAGACCTTGTCGAAGTCCCACCCGTGCGGAAGATTGAGCGGCAGATCGGCGCGCGACAGCTTCACGCCATCGGCTCTGCTCGGGGTCTTGTCGACCGCGACAAGACTGGTCAGCCGTGTCACAAGTTGATGGTCAAGCCCGAGCGCAAGGACGCGCTGGTCGGTCTCTTCCGGCGTTGCCCTGCGCAGCGTCCTTGCCACCTCGGCATCGGCGATCTTGCGTCGTGCCCAGAGCTTCGACAGGCCCTTGCCTTCCACGGCCTTGGCCAGCGGCAGGGTAACGGTCCAGGGCTGATCGCCGATGCGGCCCTTGACCTCCATGGTGCCTTCAAGCGCCGACATCTTCGCGGCCAGCACCAGCGGCTCGCCGCGATAGAGATCGGGGATCAGTTCCGGCGTGATGTCGCCCTTCGCCTGCGAGAAGGTGACGGAGAGATTGGTCACGGCCGGGCTTTCCAGCTTGTCGAACAGCGCGCGCATACGCGCCTCGACCTGATCGACGGAGCCGATATGGGTGAAGGTGCCGCGGCCGATCTCGGCGGCGCGCGTCATCAGGAAGGAATTCGGCGCCGAGCCGATGCCGACCATGAAGACCTGCGAGCGCCCGCGCATCGCGGCGAGCGTGTCGAAAAGCTGCTGCTCGTTGCCGATCGCACCGTCGGTGAGGAACACGACTTGCCGCAGAGAGGTTGCGTCCGCCGGCCGCGTGTCGGTCAGGGCGGCCCGCAAGGCCGGCACCATCTCGGTGCCGCCACGCGCTTCCAGTGCGGACACGAAGGCCTTGGCGCGCGCAATATTGTCGGCACTCGCCGGCACGCTGTCGCTGAACAACACGTCGTAGGTGTTGTCGAAGCGGATCACGTTGAAGCGATCGGCGGGTTTAAGCCGGTCGAGCGCGTAGAGAAGGCTGGCCTTGGCCTGTACGATCGAGGTGCCGCCCATCGAACCGGAATTGTCGATGACGAAGATCGCCTCGCGAGGGCGTGCGTCCTGTGGCTGTTCGGTTGCCGGCGGCGTCACGAATGCGAGCAGGTAATCGTCATTGCCGACCCGCTCGCGAAACAGTCCGACGGAAGGCGCGGCCTTCGCCGCCGAGGCCCAGGTCAGCTCGAAATCGCGGTCGGCCGGCAGCGGACCCTCGGCAAGCTTGATGACCTGCGTGTCGGCCGAAACCTCGTCCACCTTCACGTGATGATGGTGGCTCTTCACGTCGGCCAGCGGGAAGCCGGCCTGCAGCCGCACGGTGATCTGAACCGGATTGACCGGCGCATCGACGCGCGGGTCCAGCACCGGCGGCGTGATGCGGTCGCGGTCCGGCACCGGATCTGTTGTCTGGCCCCAGCCGGATTGTCCATCGGTGCTGAAATCCACAGTCTGCACGATGGGCTTGGGATTGTACCGCGGCCCCACCACCAGCGGGATGCGCAGCGAGAAGGTGCCCGCACTCTGCTTCACCGGTGCCTGATATTCGAGCTGCACCAGCACGGTTTCGCCGGGCCCGATATTGGCCACCGAATTGGTGAAGATATTCGGCCGCTCCTGTTCGATCAGCGTCGTCTTGTATCCGGCGGCCTTGGCCTGTTCGTAGATCGCTCGCGCGGTTTTGCGTTCCTTGATCTCGCCGACGACGATGCGCTCGCCGATCACCATCTTGAGAGTGTCGACCGCGCCGTCTTCGGGCAGCGGATAGACATAGACCGCCTCCACCCAATTGCCGGTATGATTGTGGAAGATCTGGGTGACGCGACCGCGGACGGTCGGGCCGCTGACCGTCAGGTCGTAATCCGCGCCGAGCCGGGGCGCCTCGACGAAGTCGCTGCCATCGCGCAGCATCAGCGCGCCGGCCCTGGGCTCGCCTCTGCCGGTCGTATCGGCTGCCGCCGCGACGATCTGCAGACAAACAAAAAAAGCCGCAATTGCTGTGAGAATCGCGGCCCTGATTTGCGGGATACCGGCCGTCCCTGCATCATGCTTCGGGCAGCCTGGCCAGATTTGAAGATGATGATTTTCCGACTCGACGGACATTTCAGTCGCTCCCATCTCAGGTGCATCCGCGGCGACCGCAACGATGCCAAAGCTTCCACCACAATCTTGGTGCCTGCGGTGTCGCGAATGTTCGAGCGTCAAGTTCGCGAATCTTTTGCACCGACGTGCAGCGTGTGACGGACTGTGTGATGATCTGTCCGGTTCTGTGAGGAAAAGGACGAGGGGAGGACAATGCTGATGTCGGAGAAGCAGCTGACGGCGGATCAGAGCCTGAAGGTTGCTGCGACCATCCGCGAGGAAATCGCGCGCCGGCGGATTTCGCGTCAGCAGCTTGCCGAGCGCGCAAGGATCAGCATTTCGACACTGGAAAAGGCGCTGGCCGGCCGGCGTCCGTTCACGCTTGCGACGACCATCCGGCTTGAGGAGGCGCTCGGCGTAACGCTGCGCAATGGCGGCACGAACGGCCATGTCAGCAACGCGAATGGAGTCGCGCCGGACGATCTCGGCGCCTATGCGCGCCGCTCGGTGCTGTGGATCGAGGGCACCTATCTCACGCTGCGTCCGTCATTCGGTGAGCCGGGAGCGATCTACGCGTATCGAACGGACATCCTGTGGGACGATGAACAATCCAGTCTGATCTTTCGCGAGTCCGGCCGGCTGGATTCCGATTTCACGCAATATGGCAGCGTCGCGGTGCCGAACCAGTCCGGCCACATCTATCTGGTCACCAATCGGCATGGACAATACCGTCTGATCACGGCGTCACGGCCGACCATCACCGGAGAGATGTACGGGATATTGACGACGCTGCTCGCCGGGCGTGGCTCGCAACTTACGCCGATCGCCGCACCGATCGCATTCGTGCCGCACGGCGTGGTCGCCGATGCCGCGTTCGGACGGATCGCAAGCGGGCACGCGCTGCACGAGAAGTATCAGCAATTCCTGAAGCGCACCCTCGACGAACCCTTCGCGATGTTCCTGCCGGTGGCGTGAGGATCAGGCCGCGCGGTCTATTGCCTTGCCGTTACGGTCAAGTTCGGTGCCACAGGACGCGCAGGTCCAGCCGCCCAGCAACGTTTGACGGAGCGAGGTCGGCTTGCGCATCGCTGGTTGCCTGGTGCCACAGACCGGGCAGTCCGGTGTCGCGAAAGCCCAGGTCGAGAGGGCATAAAAGCTGAACAGGCCGAAAAGCATGGGCATCACGGCCCAGAACGGCTTTTCGGCGCCGAACACCAGGCCGAGCGCGGTCAGCACGGCGAGAAACACGACACATATCAGCACGAGAACCTTGAGCGCCGGACCATACCTCTGCATCGCACCCTCCATTTGGTCTTCTGTCGGTGCAACCGGCGCTTCGGTTCGAAAAACGGCCCGGCGCTTGTCATTTTCCATCGGGGGCTTTAGGCACTGCGGCGGTTTTCCCCCTTCCGAGGCGCTTATTCATGGCGAGTTTCAAGCTTCTGCTCCTTCCCGGCGACGGCATCGGCCCCGAGGTCATGGCCGAGGTCAAAAAGCTGATCGATCTCTTCAACAAGAAGGGCATCGCCTCATTCTCCTATACGGAAGGGCTGGTCGGCGGCGCGTGCTACGACGCGCATAAGGTCTCGATCACGGACGCCACCATGGACGAGGCGCAGGCGGCGGACGCCGTGATCTTCGGCGCGGTCGGCGGCCCGCAATGGGACAAGGTGCCCTACGAGGTGCGGCCCGAGGCCGGCCTCCTGCGCCTGCGCAAGGACCTCGCGCTCTACGCCAATCTGCGGCCCGCGGTGACCTACCCGGCGCTGGCCGATGCCTCCTCGCTCAAGCGGGAGCTGGTCGAGGGCCTCGACATCATGATCCTGCGCGAGCTGACCGGTGGCGTCTATTTCGGCGAGCCGAAGACCATCACCGATCTGGGCAACGGCCAGAAGCGCGCGGTCGATACGCAGGTCTACGACACCTACGAGATCGAGCGGATTGCGCGGGTGGGCTTCGAGCTGGCGCGCAAGCGCCGCAACAAGGTCACGTCGATGGAAAAGCGCAACGTGATGAAGTCGGGCGTGCTCTGGAACGAAGTCGTCACCGAGGTGCACAATCGCGAGTTCAAGGACGTCCAGCTCGAACACATGCTGGCGGATGC
>NZ_DATMRX010000012.1:0-14520 GCF_035565855.1 Pseudorhodoplanes sp. | reverse complement strand
GGGCGAAGCGACCAAGACCGTGCCCTTCATCATGGATTCGACCAAGACCTACCGGTTCACGGTGCGCTGGGGCGAGGAACGCGACACCGACGACACCGAGGGCCGTGTGGTCGAGACCAGCGATGCCCGCCCCACGGTCGAGCAGATCGAGGCCATCCTGCCGCAGTTCCGCGGCGTCATCCAGCAGGTGCCGCCCCGCTTTTCGGCCATCAAGATCGACGGCGAGCGCGCCTATGACCTCGCCCGCGACGGCGAGGTCGTCGAGATGCAGAGCCGCGAGATTGAGATCGACAGCCTGGAACTCGTCGAGGTCCCGGACGCCGATCATGCGGTGTTCGAGACCGACTGCGGCAAGGGAACCTATGTGCGGGCGCTGGCGCGGGATTTCGGCCGCCTTCTCGGCTGCCGGGGCCATGTTTCGGAACTCCGCCGTACCAGCGTCGGCCCCTTCGCCGAGCCCGAAATGATTCCGCTGGAACAGCTTGAGGCTTTGTGCGATAGAGCCGCCGCCGGTGAGGCCAGCCTCGCCGACGCTCTATGGCCTGTTGAGACCGCGCTGGACGACATCCCGGCACTGGCCGTCAACAGGTCCGATGCGGCCCGGCTCCAGAGAGGCCAGGCCGTCATCATGCGCGGACGGGACGCTCCCATTCTCGACGGCCTGGTCTACGTCACGGTCGCCGGCGAACTGATCGCCCTTGCCGAGACCGGTCAGGGCCAGATCGTCCCCAGGCGCGTGTTCAACCTCGCTGGCCTGACTGGCAGAGCCGGCAAAAAAGAAGGGCATTGACGATGTCGATCGAAGCCGGCCGCAAGGCCGAAGTCATCAAGACGTATGCACGTACGAAGGGCGATACCGGTTCGCCCGAAGTCCAGGTCGCGATCCTCTCCGAGCGGATCAACAACCTGACCGGCCACTTCAAGACCCATACCAAGGACAACCATTCACGGCGCGGGCTGCTCAAGCTCGTGTCGCAGCGCCGCCAGCTCCTTGACTACATCAAGCGCAAGGACGAAGCCCGCTACAAGGACCTGATCGAGCGGCTCAACATCCGCCGCTGATCGTCTGCCGCGTTCATCGCGGCACGAGCATGATGCGCAAAGCGCGCGGCTTTTCGAAAAAGCATCATGCTCGGCTGACGAAGCGCGATGCGCGCATCGCGCTTCACGTTGGGGCACGTCCGAAGACGGTTATTTCGGAACTGTTCGTGCCCGGAAGCGGACGCATGGTGGCGTCCGCTGATTGCGACCGGCAGCGTGACCTGCCGGACCCGGGCGGGGCAATACGGATTGCCGCCGTTCGTATCCCGGAGGGATGAGCCATGGCAGGATCGCCGGCCGCTACCCAACGATGCGCAAGTCGCGGCATCGCGTAGCGTCTCGCCGTCTTGCACATGGCTTTTCCCTCAGTCCGCAAAGATGAGAGAAAAGCGAAAATGTTTGAAAAGCACACTGTTGAACTCGATTGGGGCGGCCGCAAGCTGACCCTCGAGACCGGCAAGATCGCGCGCCAGGCCGACGGAGCCGTTGTCGCGACCTATGGCGAAAGCACCGTGCTGGCGACCGTGGTCGCCGCCAAGTCGCCGCGCGAGGGCGTCGATTTCCTGCCGCTGACGGTCGATTACCAGGAAAAATTCTATGCGGCCGGACGCATTCCCGGCGGCTATTTCAAGCGCGAAGGCCGTCCGACCGAAAAGGAGACGCTGGTCTCGCGCTTGATCGACCGTCCGATCCGCCCGCTCTTTGCCGATGGCTGGCGCAACGAGACGCAGGTGATCGTCACCACGCTCTCGCATGACATGGAAAACGATCCGGACGTCCTTGCGATGGTCGCGGCCTCGGCAGCGCTGACGCTGTCGGGCGTGCCCTTCATGGGCCCGATCGGCGCGGCCCGCGTCGGCTTTATCAACGGCGAATATGTGCTCAACCCGGTGCTCGACGAGATGCCGGAAAGCGCGCTCGACCTCGTCGTCGCCGGCACGTCGGACGCGGTGCTCATGGTCGAGTCCGAAGCCAAGGAACTGACCGAAGAGGTGATGCTCGGGGCCGTGATGTTCGGTCATCGGCATTTCCAGCCGGTGATCCAGGCGATCATCCAGCTTGCCGAGAAGGCCGCGAAGGAGCCGCGCGAGCTCAACGTCGTCGACAATTCCGAGCTCGAAAAGGAAATGCTCGACCTGTTCGAGAAGGACCTGCGCGCCGCCTATTCGATCTCGAAGAAGCAGGATCGCTACGCCGCCGTCGCCGCCGTCAAGGAGAAGATGGTTGCGCATTACTTCCCGGAAGGCGCGGAGCCGAAATACGACAAGCTGCGCGTCGCCGGCGTGTTCAAGGAGCTCGAGGCCAAGATCGTTCGCTGGAACATCCTCGACACCTCGAAGCGCATCGATGGCCGCGACCTCAAGACGGTGCGTCCGATCGTCTGCGAAGTCGGCGTTCTGCCCCGCACCCACGGTTCGGCGCTGTTCACCCGCGGCGAGACCCAGGCGCTGGTGGTGACGACGCTCGGCACCGGTGAGGACGAGCAATGGATCGATGCGCTGCAGGGCACCTACAAGGAGCATTTCCTGCTGCACTATAACTTCCCGCCCTTCTCGGTCGGCGAGACCGGCCGTCTCGGCGGCACCAAGCGCCGCGAGATCGGCCACGGCAAGCTGGCATGGCGCGCGATCCACCCCGTTCTGCCGCTGCATCACGACTTCCCCTACACCATCCGCGTGGTGTCGGAGATCACCGAGTCGAACGGTTCGTCGTCGATGGCGACGGTGTGCGGCACCTCACTCGCGCTGATGGATGCCGGCGTGCCGCTGAAGCGGCCCACCGCGGGCATCGCCATGGGCCTGATCCTCGAAGGCGAGAAGTTCGCTGTTCTCTCGGACATACTCGGTGACGAGGATCATCTCGGCGACATGGACTTCAAGGTGGCCGGCACCGAGCAGGGCATCACCTCGCTGCAGATGGATATCAAGATCGCCGGCATCACCGAGCAGATCATGAAGATCGCGCTCGGTCAGGCGAAGGAAGGCCGCATCCACATCCTCGGCGAGATGGCCAAGGCCCTGACCGCGGCACGCGCCGAACTCGGCGAGCACGCTCCGCGTATCGAGACGCTGAAGATCCCGGTCGACAAGATCCGCGAAGTCATCGGCACGGGTGGCAAGGTGATCCGCGAAATCGTGGAAAAGACCGGCGCCAAGATCAACGTCGAGGACGACGGCACCGTGAAGGTCGCCTCCGCCAATGGCGAGCAGATCCGCGCCGCGATCAAGTGGATCAAGTCGATCGCTTCCGATCCGGAGGTCGGCCAGATCTATGACGGCACGGTCGTGAAGGTGATGGACTTCGGCGCCTTCGTGAATTTCTTCGGCGCCAAGGACGGCCTCGTCCATATCAGCCAGCTGGCGCAGGGCCGCGTGCAGAAGACCTCCGATGTCGTCAAGGAAGGCGACAAGGTGAAGGTGAAGCTGCTCGGCCTCGACGATCGCGGCAAGGTGCGGCTGTCGATGAAGGCGGTCGATCAGGAGACCGGCGAAGACCTCGAGGCCAAGCAGAAGGCCGAAAAGGAAAAGGCCGATCAGCAGAACGCGCCGGAAGCCGCAGCTGCGGGCGGTGCGGAGTAATCGTCATCACCGGGGCGCGCCGCAAGGCGCGTGACCCTGCCATGACAGCAAGCAAAAAGCGGCCGCAAGGCCGCTTTTTTCATTTCAGGAGCTGCGCAACTCAAGACCTGCGCAACGATCCGCTTCAGTTCACCACGTCCGTCACGATCTTGCCCAGCGCCTTGAAATCGCGGACGCGGGACGATGTCTTGCGCCACGCGAGCCCCACCGTGCGAAACGGCTCGGGCTTTGCGAATCGCAGAAGCCTGACGCGCTCGTCGCGCGTTTCGACCGGCACCGCGATCTCCGGGATAAGCGTCACGCCGTAGCCATTCGCAACCATCTGCATCACCGTGGTGAGGCTGGTCGCGCCAAGCTCGCGCAGGGTGCCGCCGGCGGCATCGCTGCAAAAGGCGAGCGCCTGGTCGCGCAGGCAATGACCTTCCTCGAGCAGGATGAGGCGGCTGGGATCGATATCATCGGCACTGATCCGCGTGCGGTTCGGAAGATCGTCGCCCGCCGGCGCCGCAAGCAGGAACGCATCGTCGAACAGCGCCATCGTGTCGATCTCTGCATAAGGCGCGGGCAGCGCGATCATCACCACGTCGAGCGCACCGCGAATCAGTTCCTCGATCAGAAAGCGGGTTTGGGTCTCGCGCAGTTCCAGTTCGAGGTCCGGATGCTTCTCCTGCAGCACCGGAAGAAGATGCGGCAGCACATAGGGCGCGACCGAAGGGATCACGCCAAATTTCAACGTGCCGGAAAGCACTGCGCCACGATGCCGCGCGAAATCCTCGAGGTCCGAGACTTCGCTGAGGATCCGTTCGGCCCGGCGCGCGATCTCGAGCCCGGTTTCGGTCATCACCACGTCGTTGGTCCGGCGCTCCACCAGGGCGACGCCGAGATCGCCCTCCAAGTCTTTGATTTGCATGGACAATGCTGGCTGGCTGACGGCGCAGGCGGCCGCCGCGCGGCCGAAATGCCGGTGCCGCGCCAGCGCGTCGAGATAACGAAGCTGTCGAAGGGTGATCATTCCGATAAGATAATCTTATCGTTGATCCTAAGCAATCCGATTGGACCTTGTCCAAGCTAGAGAGCATGTTCCGGCCCGCCGCCCACAGGGCCGACAGTTTCTTTTTGTCCCGCAAGGGACAAAGCATTCACGAATGGGAGTGAGACCATATGGACGCAAAGACGGATGACAAAGGCACGGGTAAATGCCCGTTTACCGGCGGCACCCGCGGTCACAGAAACCGCGACTGGTGGCCGGAGATGCTGGACATCAGCGTCCTGCACACGAATTCCACCCTGTCGGATCCGATGGGCAAGGACTTCGACTATGCCGAGGAATTCAAGACCCTCGACCTCGCCGCGGTGAAGAAGGATCTCGCCGCGCTGATGACCGATTCGCAGGACTGGTGGCCGGCCGACTTCGGCCATTACGGCGGCCTGATGATCCGCATGGCCTGGCACTCGGCGGGCACCTATCGCATCACCGACGGCCGCGGCGGCGCCGGTGCCGGTCAGCAGCGCTTCGCGCCGCTGAATTCGTGGCCGGATAACGCCAACCTCGACAAGGCGCGTCGGCTGCTGTGGCCGATCAAGCAGAAATACGGCCGCAAGATCTCCTGGGCCGACCTGATGATTCTCGCCGGCAACGTCGCGCTCGAGACCATGGGCTTCAAGACCTTCGGCTTCGCCGGCGGCCGTGCCGACGTGTGGGAGCCGGAAGAGCTGTATTGGGGCCCCGAGGGCACCTGGCTCGGCGACGAGCGCTACAGCGGCGAGCGTGAGCTGGCCGATCCGCTTGGCGCCGTGCAGATGGGCCTCATCTACGTCAACCCGGAAGGCCCGAACGGCAATCCCGATCCGCTCGCGGCCGCCAAGGACATTCGCGAGACCTTCCGCCGCATGGCGATGAACGACGAAGAGACCGTCGCGCTGATCGCCGGCGGCCACACCTTCGGCAAGACCCACGGCGCCGGCGATCCGTCGCTGGTCGGTGCCGATCCGGAAGGCGCTGCGCTCGAAGACCAGGGCCTCGGCTGGAAGAGCAAGCATGGCACCGGCCGGGGCGCCGACACCATCACCGGCGGCCCGGAAGTCATCTGGACCACGACCCCGACCAAGTGGAGCACCAACTTCTTCTGGAATCTGTTCGGCTATGAGTGGGAGCTGACCAAGAGCCCGGCCGGTGCGAAGCAGTGGCAGGCGAAAGGCGCAGGCGCGACGATCCCGGATCCGTTCGATCCGAACAAGAAGCGCGTGCCGACCATGCTGACCACCGACCTCGCGCTGCGCTTCGATCCGATCTACGAGAAGATCTCGCGGCGCTTCATGGAGAATCCGGATCAGTTCGCCGACGCATTCGCGCGTGCGTGGTTCAAGCTCACGCACCGCGACATGGGCCCGCGCGTTCGCTATCTCGGCGCTGAAGTGCCGAAGGAAGTGCTGATCTGGCAGGATCCGATCCCGGACGTCGATCATCCGCTGATCGACGACAAGGATGCGGAAGAGCTGAAGGCGAAAATCCTCGCCTCCGGCCTGACCGTGCAGCAGCTCGTCTCGACGGCGTGGGCGTCCGCGTCGACGTTCCGCCGCTCCGACAAGCGCGGCGGTGCGAACGGTGCGCGCATTCGTCTCGCTCCGCAGAAGGACTGGGAAGTCAACGAGCCGGCCAAGCTCAAGACCGTGCTGGACAAGCTCGAAGCGATCCAGAAGGAGTTCAACGCTTCGGCCAAGGGCGGCAAGAAGGTCTCGCTCGCCGACCTGATCGTGCTCGCCGGCAGCGCGGGCGTCGAGAAGGCGGCGAAGGACGCTGGCGTCACCGTCAAGGTGCCGTTCGCGCCAGGCCGCATGGATGCCTCGCAGGACCAGACCGACGTGGAATCCTTCGCCCCGCTCGAGCCGCGTGCCGATGGCTTCCGCAACTACATCAACACCAAGAAGATTCAGTTCATGAAGCCTGAAGAGGCCTTGGTGGACAAGGCGCAGCTCCTGACCCTCACCGGTCCGGAGATGACCGTTCTGCTCGGTGGCCTGCGCGTGCTCGGCGCCAATTCCGGCGACTCCAAGCACGGCGTCTTCACCAAGACGCCCGGCAAGCTGACGAACGACTTCTTCGTCAACCTGCTCACCATGGATACCGAATGGCAGTCGCCGAATGCGGAAGGCATCTATCAGGGTGTCGATCGCAAGACCAAGGCGCCGAAATGGACGGCCACCGCGGTCGACCTGATCTTCGGTTCGCACTCGCAGCTCCGCGCCTATGGCGAGGTCTATGCCTGCGCGGACTCGAAGGAGAAGTTCGTGAAGGACTTCGTGAAGGCCTGGACCAAGGTGATGAACGCCGACCGGTTCGACCTGCACAACCAGAAACTGCGCGAGGTCGCGTAATCATTGCCGCGTCCGACGCGGCGATCCCTCGAAACGAAAGGGCGGCCGAGAGGCCGCCCTTTTTTCATGCCTTTCAGAATTTCGTCCGCAGCACCGCCGACGCAAACTGGTTCAACAATCCACTCGAGCTCGTCTGCAGTACATAGTGAATGCCAAGATCCAGCTTGTCGCTCTGCGCGCTCATCAGGCCGAGGCCGAACGAATAGAGCCAAGGTGAGACATCCAGTCCATAGGTCATGAAGCTGCTGCCGCCGCCGGCAAACGACGCGGCAATGTCCGCCTGATCCTGAAGCGTGTTGTAGCCGGCACTCGCCCGTGCGGTGAGGTGGAGACGATCGGCGAGCCGGTAGATCGCCTGAAGACCGGCCGAGAGCCGCAATTCGCGATAGGTCTGATCGACCACATTCAGGCTCAGTGCACCGGCTCCGCCCTCGCTGTAGCTTTCCGCATGAAGGCGAGCGGCATCCAGTCCGACCGAGGGAACGAGAGTGAACTGCGATCCCATCGGGATCGCCTTTTTCACGCTGAGGCCTGCGTGCAGCGTCGAGCCGTCATAACGGGCGGACGCCGTCGTGCCCATGAAGGTGATCGCACGGGACTCGCTGTTGCGGTTGAAGCCGCCATCGAACTGAAAATTCGCAACGAGGCCGTTGCCGAGCCCATAGGCGCCGTAAAGGCCGCCCTGATAACTGTCGACATCGAGCCGGTTTGGCACCGCATCGTCGTTGCCGGTGATCGTATTGCGCGCATAGGCGAACACGCCGCCAAGGAGCAACGACGGCGATAAAACCGTGTCGATGCCCGCGGCGATGCCGCCGCCATGCGCGTCATAGCCTGCAACGCCATCCAGACCGGATTGCCGGACCACGCCGCCGAATGGCTTGAGCCAGGCCTTCCGCTCCGGGCCGATGCCCTGGATGAGCGCGGTATCCAGCCGGTCTTCGACGACCTGCTGGAACGCGCGCTGTGTGTCGTAGGTCGCCTGCGTCGCAGCACCGGCGAGAACCGGCAAGGTCTGGCTGATCGCCGTGGAGAGCTCACCGCCGCTCATGAAGTCGAGCCGGCCGATCGCCGGCGCCAGCGGACCATCGAGACCGAGCGGCGAGGCGGAAACCCGATAAAGCACCTTGGCCGCGCCCAGGGCGGAGCGATTGCCAAGCGCCGCGAGCGTATCGGCATAAGGCGACACCAGCTGCATAAACGCGAACCCGCCGGTCGGCAGGCCGAGCGCGTTGTATTCGCTGGTCATCATCTGCGCGTCGGTTGGCCCGCCTATCATGTCGCCATAGAGGCTGGTCAGCGTGCCTTGCGACAGCGTGTTGAACAGAACCTTGCCTTGCGGCGTCACCGAGCCGAGCAAGGTGAATTGCGAAACCGGGCTTCCCTTGGGACCAACCCCGCGTCCCCAGAAATAGCCGCTCTGATAATCCGTCACAATGAAGCGGCCCGGCGCGTTGGTGCCGAACAAAGCGGGGCTCACGATCCGCCAGGGCGTGCCGGCGGTCCATGTCCATTGCGGGGACGAATTGGAGAACACCACCTGAGGCGCCGCCGGCGTGAACACTGTGGGATCATAGGGCAGCATGTTCGCCCAGTGCGTCACCAGCACGCTGTCGCCGGTGATCATCTGCATCGTCATCGCCGTCACGCCATCGACGGTTCGCATCTGGCCAAGCCCGATCGTGGTCGGCCCGCCGCCGATCGGCGTGAACACCATCCGGACGAAGCCCTCCGGAGTGACGAAGCCGCCAATTTTGGAGTTGGATGTGGACAGCACAGGCCCGATGGCCAGTTGTCCGGTGCTCAGCCCGTTGAACACGCCATTGGTCGAGGTGCCGAGCGCCCAGAGCGTCTGATCGCCGATCGGAATGGGATTGCTGAAGCTTTTGGATGACGACGCGTAGGCGAGCAGCTGCGGCACAGGCACATACCAGTGCGAATTGGAGATGACGGAATCCCACGAGGATTGGGCGTGGGCAGCATCGCAGCAGGCCAGTGCGACTAAAACGGATGCAAGCAGCCGTCGCATGACGATCCCGGCAATCGAAACGCGCGAAGACTACCAAACGTCTTGATTCGGTCGACACCCTGCGACCGCCCGGCCGGCAGTGTCCACAGCCCTAGCGTTGCGAAAGCCGCTAAGCCTCCCCGTTCAGAGGAAGGCGCAGACCTTGCGCGGGATTATCGCAATCGCGTTCCGGCTCAGTCGCCGTTCTTGCCGCCCTGCGAGTCGACGCGCAGCGCGTCCGGCAGCGGCATGGCAATCACGTTATAACCCGAATCCACGAAGTGGATTTCGCCGGTCACCCCGGTCGACAGGTCCGACAACAGATAAAGCCCGGCGCCACCGAGCTCCTCCAGCGTCACGCCGCGCCCGAGCGGCGAGTGTCTCTGCTGGAAGGCGAACATGTAGCGCGCATCGTGAATACCGGCGCCGGCAAGGGTGCGGATCGGTCCCGCGGAGATCGCGTTGACGCGGATCTTCTGCTTGCCGAAATCGACCGCGAGATAGCGCACCGACGATTCCAGCGCCGCTTTCGCAAGGCCCATCACGTTGTAATTCGGCATGGCGCGATCGCCGCCGTTATAGGTCAGCGTCAGCATCGCGCCGCCATTCGGCATCAGCTCGGCCGCGCGCTTGGCGCCTTCCGCGAAGGAGAAGCAGGAAATCACCATGGTACGCACGAAGTTCTCGCGCGTCGAATCGGCGAAGCGACCTTTCAGCTCGTTCTTGTCAGAAAAGCCGACGGCGTGAACGAAGAAGTCGATGGTTCCCCATTTCTGCTTCATCGCGTCGAACACCGCGTCGACCGTTGCGATGTCCTCGACATCGCACGGCATCAGGAAATCGGAACCGACCGATTCCGCCAGCGGCTTGACGCGCTTGAGCAACGCATCGCCTTGATAGGTGAAGCACAGCTCGGCGCCGTGATCGGCCAGGGTCTTTGCGATACCCCAGGCGATCGAGTGATCGTTCGCGACGCCCATAATGAGCCCGCGCTTGCCCTGCATGAGTTTTGTCATTTGATAGCTTCTGTCAGATGAAAACTTTGCGCTTCCGCTTCCACCACCCCGCCGAACAGGCTGACCGTCAGGATCTCTGTGTCGTCGCCGATTTCGATGCGCATGAAATCGATATTGCCTGACTTGCTGCTCTTGCGGATGCGGCCGGTCTCCCCCGAAACAAGAACCCGCCGAAGTCCCTCGCCGATGCACAGATAGCGCCGCCGGCGATCCACCCCCTCCTCATCCGGATAAAGATCGAGAAACAGGCGGACGGTCTGCTTCACGCCGGGCAACCCGGTCACATGGACATCGACCAGATTGCCGTCGTGCCAGTCGATGTCCTGCTCGACGAGCCGCACGGCGGTCAGGCGTCGACGTGCTTGAACACGACCGACGCGTTGGTGCCGCCGAATCCGAAGGAGTTCGACAACACGCAGCCGAGCTTCGCGTTGTCCTTGCGCTCGCGCAGGATCGGCATGTCGGCGAAGGCCGGATCGAGATTCTTGATGTTGGCGCTCTCGCAGATGAAGCCGTTATTCATCATCAGCAGCGAGTAGATCGCCTCCTGCACGCCGGCCGCGCCAAGCGAATGCCCGGTCAGCGACTTCGTAGCCGCGATCGGCGGGCACTTGTCTCCGAACACTTCGCGGATCGCCTCGATCTCTTTCAAGTCGCCGACCGGCGTCGCGGTAGCATGCGGATTGATGTAATCGACCGGCGCCTTGACGGTCTGAAGCGCCATGCGCATGCAGCGCACCGCGCCTTCGCCCGAGGGCGCGACCATGTCGTGGCCGTCGGAGGTGGCGCCGTAGCCCGCGACCTCGGCGTATATTTTCGCGCCGCGTGCCTTGGCGTGCTCGAGCTCTTCCAGCACGAGGACTCCGGCGCCGCCCGCGATCACGAAGCCGTCGCGATCGACGTCATAGGCGCGCGATGCGGTTTCCGGCGTGTCGTTGAATTTCGAGGACATCGCGCCCATCGCGTCGAACAGGTTCGACAGCGTCCAGTGCAGGTCCTCGCAGCCGCCGGCGAAGATCATGTCCTGCTTGCCCCACTGGATGATCTCGGCGGCGTTGCCGATGCAGTGGTTGGAGGTCGCGCAGGCGGACGAGATTGAGTAATTCACGCCCTTGATCTTGAACCAGGTGGCAAGCGTCGCGGATGCGGTCGAGGACATCGCCTTCGGCACCGCGAATGGACCGATGCGCTTGGGCGATCCCTTCTCGCGCGTAATGTCGGCAGCCTCCACGATCGTCGAGGTGGTCGGTCCGCCCGATCCCATGATGATGCCGGTGCGCTCGTTGACGATGTCGCGCTCCTCGACGCCGCTGTCGCGGATCGCCTGCTCCATCGCGATGTGATTCCAGGCAGCGCCCTGACCGAGAAAGCGCATGGCCCGGCGATCGATCATGCTTTCGACATCGATATTCGGAACGCCGGCGACCTGGCAGCGAAAACCGTGATCGGCAAATTGCTCGGCGCGCGAGATACCCGATTTGGCCTCGTGAAGGCTCGCCAGAACTTCCTGTGTGTTGTTGCCGATGGATGAGACGATGCCCATCCCGGTCACGACCACTCGCCGCATGACTGCCTCGTCCTAAATCAAGCCCCGATGCCGGATCGTCCGCGCCCATCGGCTTCCGCGACACACTTGGCCGGTTCCGCCGGATTCCGCAAGGCGCGGCGATCCTATGCGCCGGCAGGTTGCGGTGCGTCCTGCTTGAACAGACCGACCTTCAGGTCGCTGGCGCGGTAGATGACGTTGTCGTCCGCCGAGAGCCAGCCGTCCGCGATGCCGAGGATCAGCTTGGACCGCATCACGCGCTTGATCTCGAGGCCATAAACGATCTTCTTCACGCTGGGCAGGACCTGGCCGGAGAACTTCAATTCGCCGAGGCCGAGCGCCCGGCCATTGCCCGACGATCCGGTCCAGCCGAGGAAAAAGCCGAGGAGCTGCCACAAGGCATCGAGCCCGAGGCAACCGGGCATCACCGGGTCATTCTTGAAATGACAGGCGAAAAACCACAGGTCCGGCTTCACATCGAGTTCCGCCCGCACCAGGCCCTTGCCGTGTTCCCCGCCCTGCTCCGACAGCTCGGAAATCCGGTCGAACATCAGCATGGGAGGCAAGGGCAATTGTGGGCCTTCCGAGAACAATTCGCCGCGGCCACAGGCCAACAGATCCTCGTATTCAAAACTGGTGCGGCGGCTGGTCATGCCGGGGTGCTTCTCCGTGGTATCCGCGGATGGGAGATCTGCGTTTCCCCTAACACAGCGAAGTCTGAGGGCAAAGTTGCGAGATTTTTGTTATTCTAATCTGCCTAGATGCGAAACGGTTGCAAGTGGCAGCCGGGCCCGGCTATAATTACATATGCAACCATCTCGGCCTTGAACCGAGGCTGAAGGGGCAAACAGAGCATGAACCCACCGCGTACTGTCATCTTTTCCACGCCACCGGAATCCGCGCCGCATTCGTCGGCTCGTCCGATGATGGCCCACGAGCCGCGTCGGACCGATCTCAACGGATGCCCCTGGCACGATGTGAAATCGATGCTCCGCGAGGTTGGCCTTCGTCCCACCCGTCAGCGCATGGCGCTGGGCTGGATCCTGTTCGGCAAGGGTGACCGGCATCTGACGGCGGAAATGCTCTACGAGGAAGCCAGCAAGGCCAAGGTGCCGGTTTCGCTCGCCACGGTCTACAACACCCTGCACCAATTCACCGAAGTCGGGCTTCTGCGCCAGGTCGCAGTCGACGGCTCGAAGACCTATTTCGATACCAACGCCTCCGAGCATCACCATTTCTTTGTCGAGGGCGACAACGAGCTGGTCGACATTCCCGGCACCGACGTGATCGTCGACAAGATGCCGGTCGCGCCGGAGGGCTACGAGATCGCCCGGATCGACGTGGTGGTCCGGCTGAAGAAGGCCGACCGGCGGCGCTGAACGTCCGCTCTTGCATCGGGATTTGAATGGCCGGGCTCGTCCCGGCCATTTGCGTTTCTGGGCACGCGGGACACTTGTGCCGCGGCCGCGCCGCTTTATGTGTAGCCGCGGCCGTCTCAGGGCGGCGTAACGCGATGCCGCCTGCGCGCTGGAGCCGATGATGTTCGACGCCGCCTTCAAGGCCCTGAACCAGATGTTCTCGCCGCCCTTCCGGTCGGTGCTGATCAAATCGATGCTGCTGGCGCTGCTGGCGATCATCCTGCTTGGCGTCGGGCTCTATAAATTCCTCGACTGGCTGACGATCAGCGGCGGCCTGTGGGCCGAAGGCGCGCTCGGCCCGAAGTCTCACACGCCGCTCTCGTGGGTGATCTGGTTCGCCTCGATCGCGAGCGCGCTCGGGATCGTGGTCGGGGGCATTTTCCTGATGCCGGCGGTCACCGCCTTCGTCGGCAGCTTCTTTGTCGACGAGATCGCCGATCTCGTGGAGCGCACCTATTATCCCGCCGATCCGCCGGGCCAGGCGCTGCCCCTCGACCGCTCGATCTTCGAGGGCATGAAGACGGCGCTGGTCGCGGTCCTGATCTATCTGATTGCGCTGCCCTTCATCCTGTTTGCGGGATTTGGCTTTGTCATCCTTTTCATCGCCGCGGCGTATCTGCTCAGCCGCGAATATTTCGACCTTGCCGCGATGCGCTTTCGACCGACGGCCGAGGCGAAAGCCTTCCGCAAGGCGAACCGCGGGATCGTGTTCACCGCGGGGCTCCTGATCGCGGCCTTTGTCTCCATTCCCATCGTGAATCTCGCGACCCCGCTGTTCGGGATGGCGATGATGGTCCATCTGCACAAGAAGCTGTCTGGCCGTCTGCCGTCGCAGATCAACCTGGCGCGAAACGGCGCCGATGCAGGCCGCCCTCGAGGGGTGTAAGCTGGCAACCCTCACCGCCGTTAAGATTAAGCGCGCGTGTACGTTGCGAAAGCCGCCCTGCTGCGGCCTTCTATAGGGCGTTTACATTTACGCTCTTCGCAAAAGGGAGGCTCTTTGCCGCACGGACGCTTTTCGATTCCGTTCCCTTTCTGGTTTAATGCTGCGAGCCAATCCGCAGGCGAAGGGAGTTCGCGTCACATGCAACCGCTGACGGCAGGTATCACCAAGGCCGCGACCGGGATCGATGGCATCGTCTGGAATATTCTCGGCCAGACCTATGTGCCGAAGGTGCTGTCCGAGCAGACCTTCGCCTGGCACGCCACCTTCCCGCCCGGCACGTTCGTTCCCCCTCATATCCATCCGACGCAGGACGAGTTCATCTATATGCTGGAAGGCAGGCTCGATTTCCTGCTCGACGGCCGCGACTATGCGGCGACCGCCGGCGACACGATCCGCCTGCCGATGCAGGTGCCGCACGGTATCTTCAACAAGTCGGACCAGCCGGTGAAATGCGTGTTCTGGGTCACGCCGACCCGCAAGCTCTACGACCTGTTCTGGGGCATCCACTCCATGAAGGAGCAGAAGCCCGACGAGGTGGTGGCCCTTGCCGCGCGCAACGAAGTGATCTTCCTGCCGCCGCCGCCGGAGTGA
>NZ_DATMRX010000011.1:0-6921 GCF_035565855.1 Pseudorhodoplanes sp. | reverse complement strand
TATCGTTTGCGGCAAGCTAGGATTGACGAACAAGGATTGAAAAGAGTGACGCTCGCTGTCGACAAAGCCGGGGGGACAGGCGGCCGGGCTGGTCTGTCCGACCGGAAACGCGAGGCGATCCTGAAGGGCGCGAAGGCCGTTTTCCTCAAGCAGGGCTTCGGCGGCGCCAGCATGGACGAGGTCGCGGCCGCGGCCGGCGTGTCGAAGATGACCGTGTACCGGCATTTCGGCAGCAAGGAAGATCTGTTCGCCGGCGTTATCACCGAATTGTGCCACCTCATCGTCACCGAGGAGATCGACGAGATTTTCGCGCGTCCGCCGCGCGAGGCGCTGCGGGCCTTTGCGCGAAAAATGACAGACATCGTGTTCGCGCGCGACACGGCGGAGCTGCATCGCATCGTGATTGCCGAGAGCCGGCGTTTTCCGAAGCTCGGACGGCTGTTCTACGAGACCGGCCCGCAGGTCTGCATTGACGCGCTGGCAGGCTATTTCATCCGCCACAAGGGCGATCCGGCCTTGAAGGTGAGCGATCCGAGGCGAGCGGCCGAGGAGTTCCTCGAATTGCTGCGCGGCTATTCGCATCTGAAGATGCTGCTCGGGATCGACAAGGCCCCGGCGCCGCGCGATATCGACGCGCGGATCGAGGCGGCGCTTCGTCATGTGATGGTGTGAGGTTTTCCCTCCCGCGCAGCGGGGAGGGAAAATGTCAAATCCCGCCGGCGGCGCGTTTGGGCATGTAGTGCAGAACGCGCATCTCGATCAGGATCACGAGGAGATAGGCGATACCGCCGACGATCGTCAGCATGATGATGGTGACGAACACCATCGCGGTATTGCCCTGGCCCTCGCCGAACGACAGCAAATAGCCGAGGCCCGAATTGCCGCCGACCAGTTCGCCGACCACGACCCCGATCACGGCCAGCGTCGAGCCGATGCGAAGCCCTGCAAAGAGCGGCGGCAGGGACGCCGGGAATTCGATCTTCCAGAAGATCTGCGACCGCGTCGCCTTGAACGACCGCGCGAGATTGATGAGATCGGGATCGACGCCGCGCACGGCGGTCAGCACGTTGACCATGACCGGGAAGAACACGATCAGGATCGCCACCAGAATCTTCGGATAGATCGTAAAGCCCATCCACAGGATGAAGAGCGGCGCGAATGCGACCTTCGGCGCGATCTGCAGGGCGAGGATGTAGGGCGACAGCGCAAATTCCGCCGTCGGCGACATGCCGAGCACATAGCCGATCAGAGCGCCGAGCAGACTGCCGAGAATAAAGCCGATCAGAACCTCGAAGGCGGTGACGCCGGTATGCCAGGGCAATGCCGTGACGCTCCACATCCGCAGGAATTCCTTCCAGGTGGCGGAGAGCGGCGGCACGATATAGGGCGGAATTTTCAACAGTCCGGGTCCCCATTCCCAGGCGACCAGGAACACGATCAGCATGGCGACGCTTGCGATGGTGCCGCGGCGAACGAGCGCGGAACGGTCGGCGTTCATCAGGCGGGCTCCTTCGCCTGGTCCTGCGCGGGATGTTCGCCGATATCGAGCTGATCCATCAGCCGCGCGATATAGCCGGCGACTTTCGGATCTCGACGCCGCTTCAATGGGTGGTCGCGGTCCGGAATGTCGATGACAATCTCGTCGATGATGCGGCCGGGCCGCTTGCTCATCACCAGAACGCGGTCGGACAGGATCACGGCCTCCAGAAGATCGTGCGTGATCAGGAGCGCGGTCTTGTTGGCCTTGACGAGCGTCTGGGCGAGGTCGTGTTGCAGCATGATCCGCGTCTGTGCATCCACCGCGGAGAATGGTTCGTCGAGCAGGAGCACGGACGGGTCGACCGCGAGGGTGCGGGCGAGGGCGGCGCGCTGGCGCATGCCGCCCGACAACTGGTGCGGGTATCGGTCGGAAAACTCGCCCAGCTTGAAGGCCTGCAGCAGGTCGCGCGCCTTTTGCCGGCTTGCGGCCGGATCGAGTTTGCGGATCTCGGTTCCAAGCAGCACATTCTGTTCGATGGTGCGCCACGGCAGCAGCAGGTCCTTCTGGAGCATGAAAGCGACATGCTCGTTCGGCCCCTCGACGCGCTCGCCGTCGACATAGGCTTCGCCCTCGGTCGGCGCATAAAGGCCTGACCCGATATTGAGCAATGTGCTCTTGCCGCAGCCACTCGGCCCGATCAGTGAAATGACTTCGCCATCGGCCACCGAGAAACCGACATTCTCGATCGCCGTCACGGTGGCGCCTTTTGCACCCGCAAAGCGCATGGTGACATTGCGATATTCGAGCCGCTTCATGCGAAGATCAAAGCCTCTGACTTTTCCGCACCTGCGGCATCGAGAGCAACATTCGGACCATGTGACCGAAGGGGACCACGTCTCCGATATGGCGGCACGTAGCGCACCGCGAGACTGTCGAGTATAGTAAGTTTAATCCGGGGGTGTCACGTCCGAGAGGGAGCGGGGCACAATGTCACGAGAGCACCAGCAGGGATATCACCCATGACCGCTTCGACCACGTCCGCCATCACGCGCCGCCTGGCAATCGCTGCCCTCGCTGCGGCGCTCGGCGGCGGCATTGCCGCTCCGCAGGCCATGGCGCAGGAGAAGGTGACCTATCTGTTCCCGGCGCCGCCGGTGCTGCCGGCCTTTGCCCCGCTGCAACTCGCCAAGGGCAAGGGCTATTTCAAGGAAGCGGGGCTCGACGTCGATTTCCAGGTGGCGCGCGGCGGTGTCGAAGTCGCCAAGATGGTCGGCGCCGGCAATGCGCCGATTGGCGGCATCGTCGGTGACGGACCCATCATGGTGCGTGCCAATGGCGTGCCGGTGAAGATCGTCGCGCTGTTCGGCGGCAAGGGCTTCATGCAGACGGTGGTGCGCGAGGACGCCGGGGTCGAGAAGCCGGCCGATCTGAAGGGCAAGACCCTCACCGTGCTGTCGTTCCAGGACACCACCTTCTACGCGCTGATCGGACTGCTGGCGAGCGCGGGCCTGACGCAGAACGATGTCAACGTGCAGCAGGCCGGTCCGACCGGCGTGTGGGAATTCGTCGCGACGGGCAAGTCGCAGGGCATGGCCGGCGTGCCGGACTGGCTCGCGCTCGTGCAGGCCACCGGCACCAAGGTGAAGGTGATCCCGACCGATCAATATTTCCCGCATCTCGCGCAGGGCATCGCGGTGTCGGACGAGATGATCAAGAAGAATCCGGAGATGATCCAGAAATTCGTGACCGCGGCGATGCGCGGCATGAAGGACGTGATGGACGATCCGAACAAGGCGGCCGAGGACTTCGTGAAATTCGTGCCGACCTGGCAAGGCAAGGAGCAGGTGGTCAAGGACGCGCTGAACTATTACGCCAAGCACGTCTATGTCGATCAGAAGCGCCTCGGCGAAATCAATCCGGAGCGGCTGTCGAAGCTGCAGGACTTCTATCTGGAGAAGGGCTTCATCCAGAAGAAGACGCCGGTCGAGGAGCTGTACAGCAACCAGTTCATCAAATAGGTCGCCGTCGCTCCGGAGTGGAACCCATCTGCATTCCGGGCTCACGCGCTTCGCGCGTGCCCCGGAATGACTTATCGAAAGATCATGCAAAGCAAACGGCACGCTGAAGTCGTCGGTGGCGGATTTTCCGGTCTCGCCGCGGCCGTCGCACTCGCGCAACGCGGCTGGAGCGTCACGCTGCACGAGCGCTCGTCCGAACTGCGTCCGAGCGGGGCCGGCATCTACATCTACGAAAACGGGTTGCGCGTCCTGGAAAAGCTCGGCGCCTACGAGGAAGCGGTGAAGGGCGCGCCTTTCGCGCATACCCGCGAGATGCGCGACGAGCACAATCGCGTTCTCTCCGTTCATCGCTGGGACCCCTCGAAACGCGTGTTCAGTGTGGTGCGCCAGCGCGTGATCAATGCGATGGCCAATGCCGCGCGCCAGCATGGCGTCGAGATCGTGCTCGGCTCCGAGGCGATCGCCGCTACGCCGGACGGCGAATTGATCATGGCCGGTGGGCAGACACGCAAGGCCGACCTGATCGTCGCAGGCGATGGCGTCAATTCGAAATTGCGGGACTCGCTCGGCCTCGTCGCCAAGCGCAAGGCGCTGCCGGACGGCGCGATCCGCGTGCTCATCCCGAGGACGGCTGAGGAAATGGCCTCAGGCGACGGCGGCACGACGATCGAGAACTGGTCCGGCAGCCGGCGCATCCTCTACACGCCGGTGAGCGAGACCGAACTCTATATCGCCTTCACCATGCTGCATTCCGACGAGATCGGACGGCGCACGCCGATCGACAGGGACACATGGAAACGTTCGTTCCCGCATTGGGCCGACCTGATCGATCGGATCGGTGACGATGCACGCTACGACCGTTTCGAATATGTGCGGCTGAAGACATGGTCGGCGGGCCGCGTCGCGGTGCTCGGCGACGCCGCGCACGCGCTTCCGCCGAATATTGGGCAGGGCGCGGGCTGTTCGATGATGAATGCGCTGTCGCTCGCCTATTATCTCGACCGCGAGAAGGACATGGCCACCGCGCTGCGGGTCTGGGAACATAATGAGCGCCCCCTCACCGAACACACCCAGCGCATTTCGGTTTTCCTCGGGCTGCCGACCACTTGGCCGACGCCGCTGCGCCGCGCCTTCCTGACCCTCGCCGGCAAATCGAAGTGGATGATCGCGCAGCGCACCAAGACCGCGCGCCATGTGCCGGTCGGCACTGAAGATATGCGCTGATCGCGCAGCTTGACCCTGCAATGTGCAGAGTAATTTGCTGCGGAAATTCCGTATAGCTTTGAGCAAACGCGGGCATCGACCACGACATCGCGGGCGGAGCACAACCAAGGAGCGATATTACAACATGCAGTCTAGCGTGAAGGTCTTCGAATATTTCCCGGACAACTATTCGTGGAACATGGCCGTCCTGATGACCGTGCAGGTCGGCGGGGAGATGTCGGAGATCGAGGAGGCGTGCCGCCCGCTCCGCGACAATGCGTCGAAGGGCGCTTCCGCCAAGGAGCGCCAGATCGAGTGGTGGGAATCCTGGTGCAGGCTGGCCGACCGCGTGCGCGGGCTTGCCGATCGCGATCGCGCCAATGGCCATGATCGTAGCGCGGCGCGCAAATATCACCGCGCCTGTCTGTATTATATGGCGGCGGAACGGCAGATGAGCCATCGCGATCCGCGCAAGATGCAAAGCTACGACGCGATGCTGGAAACGTTCCGGCTCAGCATGACGCTGTCCCATAATCCGGTTCAGTTCGTCGATGTGCCGTTCGAAAATACCGTGTTGCCGTCGTTGTATGTTCCGCCGCCAAGCCAGGCGCCCGGCGCCTGCATGATCGTCTTCGACGGCTTCGATGTCTCGAAGGAGTGGGCTTTTCTGTCGGATCTGACCACCGAACTCGCCGCGCGGAATATCGGTTGTCTGCATGTCGATCATCCCGGCGTCGGTGCGGCCTTGCGCAAGCTGAAGCTGCCGGCAATTGCCGATATCGAGCGCGCGACGACGGCCTGCGTCGACTGGCTGTCGAAAAGGCCGGAGGTCGATCCGAAGAAGATCGGCATCATCGCGCCGAGCCTCGGCGGCTATTATGCATTCCGGTCTGCGGCTTTCGAGCATCGGCTTGCCTGCGCCGTGGCGCATGGCGCGCGCTGGGACAATGACGGCTCGCATGGCCGCATTCTGCGCAACCCCGGCGCTGCGCGTTCGATCGCCGACTGGCTGGATCACGCGATGTGGTATTACGGCACGAGCACCGAGGAAGAGACCGCGAAGGCGATCGCGGCGATGACGCTCGAAGGCGGTGTCGCCGAACGCATCCGCTGTCCGGTGCTCGTCGCGCATGGCGCCAACGACCGCCAGGTGCCGCTCGAGCAGGCCAAGCTGATGGTGGAGCGCACGATCAACAGCCCGCGCCGCGACCTGCGAATATTCGACGCGTCCGAAGGCGGCATCGAACATTGCGGCGTTGACAACATGTCGATACAGATCGACTACATGACGGACTGGATCGCGGAGGTCCTTGCGCCGCCGCGCTGATCCGACAGCGACCGTTCCAAAAATAACAACATCACGTCGAGACTGGTGAGGAGAACCTTATGAAGGCCCTTGGTGTGGCATTGACGATACTGGCCGGGACCGCCATCGCTGCCCCGGCTATGGCGCAAAGCGATTATCCGCAGGCGACCATCCGCTTCATCAATGCGTCGAGTGCAGGCGGGGCCAGCGATATTTTCGCGCGATCGGTCGCCGAAGAACTCAGCAAGAAGCTGAAGCAGCCGGTGATCATCGAAAACCGTCCCGGTGGCGGTTTCAACATCGCCTCGCGCGCTTGCGCCGACGCAGCCCCCGACGGCTATACGTTCTGTGTGTTGCCGGGCGAGGCGGTGATCTACAATCCGTTCTTGTTCAAGAACCTGCCATACGACCCCGACAAGAGCATCGACCCTGTGATGACCTTGTTCTTCCTGCCGCAGGTGCTTGCGATCAATGCCGACACGAACGTGAAGTCGGTGGACGATCTCGTGAAAGTGTCGAAGGCAAAGCCCGGCACCATGAGCTATGCGTCTCCGGGCGTTGCGCAGGCAGCGTTCGTCGAAACCTTCATCAAGCGGGACAAGGGCGGGGACCTCGTGAAGGTGCCGTTCCGTGGCGGTGGTGATGCTGTCAATGGCATGCTGACCGGCACCACTCCCGTTGCGTTCATCGGGGTGAGCAATCTGCAGGCCTTGCTCGAGGCCAAGAAGGTGACGGGCCTTGTCATCGATGGCGACAAGCGGCTTCCCAGCCTTCCGGATGTGCCGACCGCGGCCGAACTCGGATACAAAGGCTATATCGGGCGGCCATTCTTTGCGTTGTTCGCTCCGGCCAACACGCCGCAACCGATTATCCAGAAAATGCGGTCGGAAATCGCAGCGATCATCTCGGACCCG
>NZ_DATMRX010000010.1:0-14991 GCF_035565855.1 Pseudorhodoplanes sp. | reverse complement strand
TCGATCTCGGCGATGACATCGCCGGACTTGACCGCGTCGCCTTCCCGCTTCAGCCACTTGGCAAGGTTGCCCTTCTCCATCGTCGGCGAGAGCGCGGGCATCAAAACTTCAATCGGCATGGACGCTCTCTATTCGGGCAAGCGCAACACGAGAAATCTAGCGAAGGACGTCGGTGTAGAGTTCTGACGGATCGGGCTCGGGATCGACGGTCGCGAACTCAGCCGACTCGTTGACCACGGCGCGGACTTCGGCGTCGATCTTCTTCAGTTCGTCCTCGCTCGCCCATTTGTTCTTCAGCAGGCGCTGACGCACCTGTTCGATGGGATCCTGCTCGGAACGCACCTTCTCGACCTCGTCGCGAGTCCGGTATTTCGCCGGGTCCGACATCGAGTGACCGCGATACCGATAAGTCTGCATCTCGAGGATATAGGGACCCTTGCCCTCGCGGCACCACGCCACCGCCTTGTCGCCGGCGGCCTTGACTGCGCGAACGTCCATTCCGTCGACCTGTTCGCCTGGAATGTTGAAGGATGCGCCGCGCTTCGAGAAATCTTGCTGAGCGGACGACCGATGCACCGCCGTGCCCATGGCGTAGCGGTTGTTTTCGATGATGTAGACCACGGGGAGCTTCCAGAGTTCCGCCATGTTGAAGCTCTCATAGACCTGACCCTGGTTGGCGGCGCCATCGCCGAAATAGGTCAGGCAGACGTTGTCGTTTTCCCGGTAGCGGTTGGCGAAAGCCAGACCCGTGCCGAGCGACACCTGCGCGCCGACGATGCCGTGCCCGCCGTAGAAGCCCTTGTCCACGGAGAACATGTGCATGGAGCCGCCCTTGCCCTTGGAATAGCCCCCGCGACGTCCGGTCAGTTCGGCCATTACGCCCTTGGCGTCCATCCCGCAGGCCAGCATATGACCGTGGTCGCGGTAGCCGGTGATGACCTGATCGCCCTCCTTCAGCGCCATCTGCATGCCGACGACGACCGCTTCCTGTCCGATATAGAGATGGCAGAAGCCGCCAATCAGGCCCATGCCATACATCTGGCCGGCTTTCTCCTCGAATCGGCGGATCAGAAGCATGTCCCGGTAGGCCCTGAACTCCTGCTCCTTGCTGAATTCGGCGCGGGCGGGCGCGGTCTCGGCGGGCGCTGTTGTCTTCTTGGCTACGGCCATCAGAAATCCTCTGGCGCTCCCTGCATCAATCGTCGGGGAATGCCGGCATCACTTAGCCGAAATCGCCAGCGGATTAAAGCTTCGCTATGCGCTATCCGCAATGCGCGTTTGCGGCGAAATGACTGAGGTGAAACGGGAAATTTCGGCTCGCCCGGGCGTTACCGGTGCTTGACCATCATCACGACGTCGTTGGGGTGCGCGAAGTTCAGCAAGAGCCGCGCCTGCTCGTCCAGCATGTCCGGATCGATCGTCTCGGACCGCAGCAGGGCCACCTTCCGGTCCCATTGCGCACGCTCAGCCTTGAGCCGCTCCAGCTCGGCGGTCAGTTCGACCATCTGCTGTTCGATCTCGTGCTTGGCACGCAATCCGCGCTGGCCGCTGAAGGCGTGCATGCCGAAATAGCCGATCAGCGCGCCGGCGACCAGGTAGAGGGCGAGCGCCGTCAGGAATCCACGTAAGCGTCTGCGCGAGACCATTGCGGCAACATGCGCTCGCCCTGTTAAGGCGAGCTTAACGGACTCATCTTGCGCGACGCGAACTTAAGCCTTCAGCGCGCTCCGTCCCGGATAGATCGCCTGGGTGCCGAGCTCCTGCTCGATGCGCAGGAGCTGATTATACTTCGCGGTGCGATCCGAACGTGCGAGCGAACCGGTCTTGATCTGACCGCAATTGGTCGCGACCGCGAGATCGGCAATCGTGGAGTCTTCCGTCTCACCGGAGCGATGCGACATCACCGCAGTATAGGCCGCCTTGTGCGCCATCTCGACCGCCGCGAGTGTTTCGGTGAGCGTGCCGATCTGGTTGACCTTGACGAGGATTGAATTGCCCATGCCCGTCTTGATGCCTTCGGCGAGACGCTTCACGTTGGTGACGAACAGATCGTCGCCAACGAGCTGGCACTTGCCGCCGATGGTCTTGGTCAGGAGCTTCCAGCCCTCGAAATCGTCCTCGGCCATGCCGTCTTCGATCGAGGCGATCGGATAACTCGAAACCAGCTGCGCAAGATAATCGACCTGCTGCTGCACGCTGCGCTTCTTGCCCTCGCCTTCGTAGTCATAGACGCCGTTCTTGAAGAATTCGGTCGAGGCGCAGTCGAGTGCGAGCAGCACATCGTCGCCCGGCTTGAAGCCGGCCTTGGTGATGGCCTGCATGACGAAATCGAGAGCACCCTCCGCGCTAGGAAGATTCGGGGCGAAGCCGCCCTCGTCGCCGACATTGGTGTTGTGTCCGGCGGCCTTCAGCGCGGACTTCAGGGTGTGGAAAATCTCCGCCCCCATCCGCAGCGCTTCGGCGAAGGAGGATGCGCCAACCGGCATCACCATGAATTCCTGGAAGTCGATCGGGTTGTCGGCATGCGCGCCGCCATTGACGATGTTCATCATCGGGACCGGCAGCGTGCGGGCCGAGGTGCCGCCAACATAGCGGTACAGCGGCAGGCCGCTGGCGCTGGCCGCCGCCTTGGCGACCGCGAGCGACACGCCGAGCAGCGCGTTGGCGCCGAGCCGTCCCTTGTTCGGGGTGCCGTCGAGCTTGATCATGGTCTCGTCGATCAGCACCTGGTCTTCGGCATCCATGCCGCCGATCGCATCGAAGATCTCGCCCTCCACCGCGTCGACCGCCTTGCGCACGCCCTTGCCGAGATAGCGGGCCTTGTCGCCGTCACGCAGTTCGACCGCCTCATGCGCCCCGGTCGAGGCGCCGGACGGCACCGCGGCGCGGCCGAGCGAGCCGTCCTCGAGCAGCACATCCACTTCGACGGTCGGATTGCCGCGGCTGTCGAGAATTTCGCGGCCGACAATATTGACGATGGCAGTCATGGAAGGTCCGGCTTTGGTGGAACGTCGGCGCTGCTTGTACAGGATGGACGCGCACGCGCAAGTGAGCCGGGCCGGGCCTTGCCGGGTCCCCTTGACCGGCGATCGGATATCGCATCAGGCGCTGGCGCGGTCGAACAACGCGCGCTAGAGCAACGGCCATGGCTCGAAAGATCAAACCGACGCTCCAGCTGGGGCGCCCGGCCGGCGTGCCGGAATCCCCCGACAAGGCGCAGCTTGACCGCGTTCCCAATCCGCATCCGGACACGGATTACGTGGCGCGCTTCACCATGCCCGAATTCACCGCGGTCTGCCCGATCACCGGCCAGCCGGACTTTGCCCATTTCGTGATCGACTATGTTCCGAACCGGTTCCTGGTCGAGTCGAAGTCGCTCAAGCTCTACCTGAACTCGTTTCGAAACCACGGCGCCTTCCACGAGGATTGCACCGTCGCGATCGGCAAGCGCCTCAACAGCTTGCTGAAACCGCGGTGGCTGCGGATCGGCGGCTATTGGTATCCGCGCGGCGGCATGCCGATCGACGTCTTCTGGCAGGTCGGCAAGCTGCCGAAGGGCGTCTGGGTGCCCGAGCAAGGCGTCTCGCCCTATCGCGGGCGCGGCTAGACCTCTTGGGTCACGTGGCGCGCTTGAGCTCGCGCGAGCAGACATAGCCGACCACGCCGATAATGATGGCAGCCGCGATCAGCAGCGGCGTCTTGCCGACCATGGCAAAGCCCGCGCCATAGATGACCGGGCCGGCCGCCTGCCCGAGGAAGAACGACATCGAATGCATCGCCATTGCCGAGCCGCGAGCCTGCGGCGCGAGCTCGGTCGCGAACACCTGAATCGAACCATGCAGCCAGTAGAAGCCGAATCCCAATAACGCGAAATTGGCGAATTCGAGCGGCCATGGCAGCCGCAACGTAAGGATGAGCAGAAAGGCCGACATGATCAGCCCGCCCCCCAGCATCAACCGCCTTTCGCCGAGCGCGCTGAGAAGCATGCGCACCATCAGCGTATAGATGACCGCGCCGATGCCGAACCCGGCGAGCACGATGCCAGCGATGGACGACCTCGTTTCTCCGGCCTCGGCAAGGAACGCCGCCATGTAGGGAAAGATCCCGAACACGAAGAGCGACTCGATGAACACCGCGCCGAAACAGATTTTCGCGTTGGGATTGGAAAAGATGGCGCGGTAGTTCGGCCCGATGGTGGCGAGATTGAATCCGGCGGGCTGCTCGCGCGGCAATTTGCGAAAGCCGAGGAGCGCCGTGATGGTCACGATCAGTCCCAGCGTTCCCGTCACGATGAAGACCGCGCGCCAGCCGGCGAGATCGCCGACAACGCCGGCGAGCGAGGCGCCGAGGAGATTGCCGGTCATCGTCGCGGCGAGGAGACGGCCGATTGCGACCTGACGCTGCGCGACCGGAACGCGGTCGCCCGCGGTCGCAAGCGAGATCGGAAAAATCCCGCCCGATGCGATGCCGGCGGCGATCCGCGACAGCATCAGCACGGTGAAGTTCGGTGCGGTCGCGCTGACCGCGGCCGACAACACGAGGATGATCAGGCTCACGGTCATCAGCCGGGTCTTGCTCATCATGTCACCGAGCGCGCCGAGCACCGGCTGGACCAGCGCATAGGGCAGCGCGAAAGCGGTCGACAACAGCGCCACGGTCCCGACCTGGACTGCCAATCCATCCGCGATCAGCGGCACCACGGGGTCGACCGACCGCGTGAACAGCGAGGTGATGAAAACGATCAGTGCGATGATGGCGAGTTCGCGATTCATGGCCGTTTCGCCTGCACCGGCACGCCGATGCAAATGCAATCAGTGCTTCGCAAGGCGATCGAAAGCAATCAGGGTCTTGAGCAGCGGCTCGAGATCGGCCAGCGCGATCATGTTCGGCCCGTCCGACGGCGCGCGATCCGGATCCTGATGCGTCTCGATGAACACCCCGGCCACACCGACCGCGACCGCGGCGCGCGCCAGCACCGGCACATATTCGCGCTGTCCGCCGGACGCACTGCCCTGCCCGCCCGGCTGCTGCACCGAATGCGTGGCGTCGAAGATCACCGGCGCGCCGGTCCTCGCCAGTTCAGGCAGCGCCCGCATGTCGGATACGAGCGTGTTGTAGCCGAACGACACCCCGCGCTCGGTGACGAGGACGCGCGGATTGCCGGCGTCGGTGATCTTGGCGACCACGTTCTTCATGTCCCAGGGCGCCAAGAACTGTCCTTTCTTGACGTTGACCGCGCGCCCGGTCTTCGCCGCCGCGATCAACAGGTCGGTCTGCCGGCACAGGAATGCGGGGATCTGCAAGACATCGACCGCTTCCGCCGCGACCGCGCATTGGTCGATCTCGTGCACATCGGTCAGCACCGGCAAGCCAAGCGAGGAGCGGATTTCCGCGAAGATCGGGAGTGCTGCCTCGAGCCCAAGCCCGCGCGCACTCTTTCCGCTGGTCCGGTTCGCCTTGTCGAAGGAGGTCTTGTAGACGAGGCCAATACCGACCCGTTGCGCCATCTCTTTGAGGGCCGACGCCATTTCCAGTGCATGGGCGCGGCTTTCGAGCTGGCAGGGACCTGCGATCAGCGCGAGCGGCAGGTCATTGCCGAAGCGCGCAGAACCGACATCGACAACCGGGTTCGGGATCAGGGGCTTATCCATTTGCGCGGGACCATGCTCCCGGTGCGCCGCAGAATCAATGCGCCGCTTCGAATACGAGGGCCGCGCCGAACGCCTGCTCAGACGGAACCACGATCCGGCCCATGCGGTGGACGGGCGAGAATCCGCCGGAGGTGAGCGAAGCTTCCGTGGCCGTGAGGTCTGACGAAACGAGCCGCAACGCCGCCAGCCGTCCCCCTGTCGCGATGTCCGGCGAGTCGATGCCGAAATGATCCCGGTAGGCCGTCGGCGCCATGACCTGGACGTCTCCGCGCGGTGTCGCCACCGTGATCCCGGCCGACGACGATTGCAATTCACGCTCACCGACAAAGGCCGAGAGGAAGATATGATGGTCGCTTGGATTGTCCGCGACCATCACCACGCCGCCGACACCCATCACGGCATTGGCGTGACGCTGATAGGCCGGGTTCCAGAAATTCTCCGGGTAATGCTGCTGGCAGACCGCGAAATGATGCGCGGGCGACAATGCATCACGCGCAAAGGCGAGCGAGAACGCGACCTTGACCGGCGAGCCATCCGGCCGTTTGCCCTCGCGCTCAAACCGGACGACGTCGGACGCTGCGATCTTCGCCGCATCGAACGCGCGCGCATCCGCCTGCGCATCATGGCTTTCGAGAATGAGCAGCGAGAAGCCCTCGCCCGCTTCGAGGAAACGCCGGTTGTAGTCGCCGAACAGCTTGGAGATGCCGTCGTCGCCGAGTTTCTCCGGCTCGGCCATGGTCAGTACTTCCACGAAGAAGCCAGGCAACTGGACGATGTGGTTGTGCGTGCCCCAGGGGTGGCGGTTGCGCGCGCCCACGGTGAAGCCAAGCCGCCGGTAGAGGTCGGCGCCGGCGTCCAGATCGCGGACCGCGTGAACGATGTGGTCGAGGCCTCGTGCCATGGTTTGAGCGATCATCCGGAACTTCGAGCAGGCAATGATAGCGAACAGGTCGGTGCCAAGGGCCATCCGCGGTGGTCCCCGCCCTATAGGCCAGGATTCGCACAGCCGCGAGGCCCGGCCCGCATTGATCCTAGATCAGAAATGCCGTCCCATCAGTTGGAGCGTAGCGTTGGACAGGGGTTGTCTTCCGGATTTATGCCCGAACCCACCGGAGCTTCGCCGCCTGGTGTCTCCGCCGTTGCCTGACGGAAGAGACCGCCGACGGCATTCTTTTGTGTCTGCAGCCACGCCTTCGATAAGCGGAAAACCAGCGACGGGACGCTGGCTGGTGCGAGCGGTCCTCAGCGTCGAAGCGGTATGGGGCAGCGCGCTGCCGGCTGTCGCGCAGGCCTCATTGCGCGGTCGCTTCGACCTCGACCTCGTGGCGGCGTGCGACGGATGTTTCCCAGGGTCTGCGGTAGACAAAAACGACCCTGGCGTTACCCGGTTTCGTCGCCTGCACGCTCCAGCGATGCAGGCCGGGCGCGCCGACAAGCCGCTTGCCGTCCGCATTGTGCGAGAAGCCCAGGTCGTCGATGCGCAAGTTGGCGAGATTAGAACTCGCCTGTGCGTCAATCGTCCAGCTGTAGCCGGTGGACGGATTTTCTTCGAGTTCAATGGTCGCAGGCTGTCCGACGACAAGTTTCAGGGTTTGGTCGGCGGCGTGACCCGTACCAATTGCGAAGGCAAGCAGCGCGAATGCGAGATACAGACACTTCATCCGGCAATTCACATCACACCAGACGGCTCTGCTCCACCGCAGCGCCGATGAATGACGCAAACAGCGGGTGCGGCTCGAACGGACGTGACTTCAGCTCCGGGTGAAACTGCACGCCGACGAACCAGGGGTGATCCTGATACTCGACGATCTCCGGCAGGATGCCGTCCGGCGACATGCCGGAGAAGCGCATGCCGTGCTGCTCCAGCCGGTTCTTGTAGGCGGTGTTGACCTCGTAGCGATGCCGGTGGCGCTCTGAAATCTCCGTGGTGCCGTAGATCTCGGCGACGCGGCTGCCGCGCGCGAGCGTCGCGGGATAAGCGCCGAGCCGCATCGTGCCGCCGAGATCGCCGCCCGCGGCGCGCTGCTGCAACTCGTTGCCCTTCAGCCATTCCGTCATCAGGCCCACGACAGGCTCCGATGTCGGACCGAACTCGGTCGAATTGGCATTCTCGATGCCGCACAGATTGCGCGCCGCTTCGATCACCGCCATCTGCATGCCGAAGCAGATTCCGAAATACGGCACCGCGCGTTCGCGGGCGAATTGCGCCGCCCTGATCTTGCCCTCCGTGCCGCGCTGGCCGAAGCCGCCCGGCACCAGGATGCCGTTGACGTGTTCGAGGAACGGTGTCGGGTCCTCGTGTTCGAACACCTCGGACTCGATCCAGTCGAGATTGACCTTCACGGTGTTGGCGATGCCGCCATGTGACAACGCTTCGATCAGCGACTTATAGGCATCCTTGAGCCCGGTATATTTGCCGACGACGGCGATCGTCACCTGCCCTTCCGGATTGCGGATGCGTTCGTTGATCGAGCGCCAGCGCTTCATGTCCGGTTCGGGCTTTCGGTCCATTCCGAATGCCGCCAGCAATTCGGTATCGAGACCGGCGGCGTGATAGGCTTCCGGCACTGCATAGATATTGTCAACGTCGCGCGCCTCGATCACCGCGCTCTCTCGCACGTTGCAGAACAGCGCGAGCTTTCTGCGTTCTTCCGGCGGGATCGGACGATCGGTGCGGCAGAGCAGGATGTCCGGCTGGATGCCGATCGAGCGCAGCTCCTTCACCGAGTGCTGGGTCGGCTTCGTCTTCAGTTCGCCGGCGCTCGGAATGAATGGCAACAGCGTCAGATGAATGTAGAGCGCATCGCCGCGCGGCAATTCGTTGCCGAGTTGGCGGATCGCCTCGAAGAACGGCAAGCCTTCGATGTCGCCGACCGTGCCGCCGATCTCGCACAGCACGAAGTCATAGCCCTCGTTGCCGTCCTTGATGAAATCCTTGATCGCATTGGTGACATGCGGGACCACCTGGACAGTGGCGCCGAGATAATCGCCGCGACGCTCCTTGGCGATGATGTCCTGGTAGATGCGGCCGGTCGTGATGTTGTCCTGCCTGTTGGCGGGACGGCCGGTAAAGCGCTCGTAATGGCCAAGGTCGAGATCGGTCTCCGCGCCATCGTCGGTGACGAAGACCTCGCCGTGCTGATACGGCGACATCGTGCCTGGATCGACATTGAGGTAGGGATCGAGCTTGCGCAGCCGGACCTTGTAGCCGCGCGCCTGAAGGAGCGCGCCGAGCGCAGCCGAAGCAAGGCCCTTGCCCAGTGAGGACACCACGCCGCCGGTGATGAAAACGTACCGCGCCATGGGGCTCAACCTCTAGTCCGCCTGATTCGATTCGACGAGGGGATAAGCCCCTCTAGTTTGGGATAACTGCCTCGCAAATTCGAAGGGCCGGT
The DNA here is from genome assembly GCF_035565855.1 of Pseudorhodoplanes sp. Classification (GTDB taxonomy): domain Bacteria; phylum Pseudomonadota; class Alphaproteobacteria; order Rhizobiales; family Xanthobacteraceae; genus Pseudorhodoplanes. Next base: position 5,945 of record NZ_DATMRX010000010.1, on the reverse strand, counting down.
TTCCCGGCCCTTGATGTGAGGGTTATTGCGACTGCGGAACCTGGGGTCCCGCAGGCGCCGCCGGCGGCTGGGCCGGACGCTGCAATTGATCGAGAACGCCGCCCGAGCCTGAGCCGAGCGGCGGAACCGCTCCGCCCGGCGCCGGAACCGAGGGGCCCGCCGGCGCGCCCGTATTGATGATCGAGGTCGGTGCGCGATTGTAGCCGGCCATCCATGACAGCAGCAGGCTGGTCGCAAAGAACGCCGCCGCAAGGTAGGCCGTGGAGCGGCTCAGGAGATTGGCCGTGCCGCGCGCGGACATGAACCCGCCGCCGCCACCCATGCCGAGCCCGCCGCCTTCCGAGCGCTGCAGCAGAACAAGGCCGATCATCGTCAGAACGATGAGCAGATGAATGACGATGATCACGGTCTGCATGCGTCAAATTCCTGACTTCGCCCCGGCAGGGCGGCTTTCGTCGCGCTCACATATAGGATTGCGGGCGCGTCTGTACACGATCCCGTCCGACAATTCCACCCTCGCGCGGGGCTTGCGGATCAGGCGTAAGCGGCCGCAATACCGAGGAAATCGGCCGCCTTGAGGCTGGCGCCCCCGACCAGGGCACCGTTGACGTTGCGCACCGCCATAAGCTCCCTGGCATTCTGCGGCTTGACCGAGCCGCCATAAAGGATGCGGATCGCGGGACCGGCGCTTTTGTCCTTCGATATCAGATAGTTGCGGATCATTTCGTGGACCTTGGCAACGTCCTCGGGGGTCGGCGTCAGGCCCGTCCCGATGGCCCAGACCGGCTCATAGGCGATGACAAGTCCATCCAATGTGTCGGGAAGAGAGCCGTCCAACTGCCGGTGAATACGAGCGATTGTGGCATTCGCCTCGCGCTCCTCGCGGGTTTCGCCAACGCACAGGATCGCGGTGAGGCCCGCACGGCGCGCGGCGATCGCCTTGGCGCGGACCATCTCGTCACTTTCGCCGTGCAGGGTGCGGCGCTCGGAATGCCCGACGATGACCGCACTTGCGCCCGCATCCTTCAGCATCTCCGCCGAGAGGTCGCCGGTGAACGCGCCAGAGACCTCCGCATGACAATCCTGCGCGCCGATCGCAATTCCGGAGCCGGCCGCGGTCTTGGCGAACAGCGAAATCAGCGTTGCCGGCGGACAGATCATCAGGTCCGCCGCCGGCGCCTTTTCCGCAACGCCCGCCATGATCGCCTCAAGTTCGGCGACCGAGGCGGCCAGGCCGTTCATCTTCCAGTTGCCTGCGACCAGCGGACGCGGATCCTGCGCCATGGCTCCCCTTCCTCGCTCTTGGACATTCAGAGGCCATCGGCTATCAGACGCCGCCGCACGGTGCCAGCGCTTTCCTTTGACTTGTCAGCGTGTTGCAGCGTCACACCGCGATCTCTATGATGCGCGGCCTTTCCATTTCATCGCCGACGACGAAAGACGTTAAGCTCGCATGCTGCGTGGAATTCAAAACGCGACCCGCAACTGGCTCGGCCGCCTGATCACCGGAATTGTCCTTGGCCTTATCGCGATCTCATTCGCAATCTGGGGCATCGGCGACATTTTCCGCGGCTTCGGGGCCTCGACCGTCGCCAAGGTGGGATCGACCGAGATTGGCGTCGAGCGTTTTCGCCAGTCCTACAACGAGCAGATGCAGCGGCTGATCCGTCAGGTCGGCAAGCCGATCCCGGCCGACCAGGCGCGGGCGCTCGGCCTGCATCGGCAATTGCTCGGCCAGATGATTGCGGAAGCGGCTCTGGACGAGAATATCCGCCAGCTCGGCTTGAATGTTCCGAACGATATTGTCGCTCAGCGTATTCGCAACGACCCGTCCTTTCGCGGCATCACCGGACAATTCGATCACAACCGCTTTCTCGCGATCCTGCGCGAGCTCGGATACACCGAGGCGCGTTTTGTCGCCGAACGCCGCCGGCAGATGCTCCAGCAGGAGATCATTCGCAGCCTGACCGGCGAGTTGAAGGCGCCGGATATTGCCGTCGACGCGCAAAACCGCTTCGCCAATGAGACGCGTGCGGTCGACTACCTGATGCTGGGCCCGGACCAGGCCGGAGAAATCGGCGATCCAACGCCGGAGCAGCTCGCTAAGTTCTACGACGAGCGCAAGCAGCTGTTTCGCGCGCCCGAATATCGCAAGGTCGACGTCGTGACGCTATCGGCCGAGAAGCTTGCGAGCACGATGAATGTCTCCGACGAGGACGTAAAAAAGGCCTACGAGGCTGACCGGGCAAAATACGTTACGCCCGAACGGCGCGAAGTCCATCAGATCGTGTTTCAGGACGAGGCGGAGGCAAGGGCTGCGCTCGACAAGATCCGGCAACCCGGCATGACCTTCGCTCAATTTGCCTCTTCGCCCGAGCGCAAGGGCAGCGAGGTCAATCTCGGTATGGTGCCGAAATCGCAGATCCTCGATCCGGCGGTCGCCGATGCCGCCTTCGCACTGAAGCCCGATACGACGAGCGAGCCGATCAAGGGCCGCTTCGGTTTCGTCCTTGTTCATATCGGCAAGGTTGAGCCTGAAGTCGTTCGTCCGTTCGAGGAGGTCGCCGCTGACTTGAAACGCGAGCTCGCGCTGGAGCGCGCCCGCAAGGAGGTTCGTGCGCTTTACGACAAACTGGAAGACGAGCGCGGCGCCGGCGGCACGCTGGCGGAGCTCGCCAAGAAGGTCGGCTTGCAGGTGCAGACGATCGAGGCGGTCGATCGCTCGGGACGGGGTCCGGACGGCCAGCTGGTCTCGCAATTGCCGGACACGGCCAATCTGTTTTCGGCGATCTTCAATGCCGAGGTCGGTACCGAGAACGATCCGGTTCAGCTCGCCAAGGGTGAAGGCTATCTCTGGTTCGAGGTCGTCTCGACGACGCCTTCGCGCGAGCGTCCCCTCGACGAAGTGCGCGAGCGGGTGATTGAACGCTGGCGCAATGATCAGGTTGCGGCGCGCCTCAAGGAGCGCGCCAAGGAGGCTGCCGAGAAACTCAAGGCGTCGAATATCTCCGAAGTCGCGACCGCGATGGGCACGAAGCCTCAATTCATCGTGGCGCTGCGCCGCGACCGTACTCAGGGCGACTTTCCGGCGACCGCGCTTGATGCGGTCTTCGAGACGCCGAAGGACGGCGTCGGTACGGCGCAGGGCGCAAGCCCGACTGAATGGGTGGTGTTCCGCGTTACCGGCGTGACGGTGCCGACCCTCGATCCGAATTCCGCCGATGCCAAACGCATCCGCGACGGCCTTGCCAGCATGCTGACCGAAGATCTGGTGGCGCAATATCTCGCCAACCTGCAAGCCTCGCTCGGCGCAACGATCAACGAGTCGGCGCTAAATCAGGTGGTCGGCGGCAGCGCGAATTAGCGGAGCTCAGGACGCGGTCGATGCGTCGCATGCGATGATAGTCGAACCGGCAGAGCAGGATTTTGCGGCGCGCTACGAGACTGGCGCGCCGCAAGTCGTTTGGACGCATCTCGTCGCCGATCTGGAAACGCCAGTGTCCGCCTTCCTGAAGGTGGCCGGCAATGGTGCGATGGGCATCCTGTTCGAGTCGGTCGAAGGCGGCGCCGTGCGCGGCCGCTATTCGATCATCGCGCTCGAGCCCGACCTGATCTTTCGCGTCCGTGGCGCGCAAGCCGAGATCGGACGGCCTAACGAGCCGGGCGCATTCACGCCCTGCGCGGAGCCGCCTCTCGACGCCCTCCGCAAGCTGATCGCCGAAAGCCGGATCGACCTCCCTGATCTCTTGCCGCCACCCGCCGCCGGACTGTTCGGCTATCTCGGTTACGACATGGTGCGGCAGATGGAGCGGCTGCCCGACGTCAACCCGGACCCGCTCGGTGCGCCCGATGCCTTGTTGATCCGGCCGACCGTCGTCATCGTGTTCGATGCGGTGAAGGACCAGATCTCCATCGTCACGCCGGTTCGCCTTGAACGGGGCGTTTCGGCGAAGGCGGCGTTTGCGCACGCGGCCGAACGGCTCGGCGCGATCGTCGACAATCTAGAAGCGCCGTTGCCGGCGGCCATGCGCGAGGAACATGCGGCCAGCATCGTCACCGCCCCGGTCTCCAACACGAGCCCCGCCGAATATGCGGCGATGGTGGCCAGGGCCAAGCAATACATCGCGGCCGGCGACATCTTCCAGGTCGTGCTGTCGCAACGCTTCGAGACACCCTTCGACCTGTCGCCGTTTTCGCTGTATCGCGCGCTGCGGCGCGTGAACCCCGCGCCGTTTCTTTATTTCCTTAATCTCGACGGTTTCTCGATTGCGGGGTCGAGCCCGGAAATTCTCGTGCGCGTGCGCGATCGGCGCGTCACCATTCGTCCGATCGCCGGAACGCGCCCGCGCGGGGCCAACACGCAGGAAGACCTCGCCCTCGAACGCGAGCTGCTCACCGATCCGAAGGAGCGCGCGGAGCACCTGATGCTGCTCGATCTCGGCCGCAACGATGTCGGCCGCGTCGCGAGGATCGGCAGCGTTTCGGTGACCGACCGATTCTTCATCGAGCGCTACAGCCAGGTGATGCACATCGTGTCCAATGTCGAAGGCGAGCTGGCCGAAGGGTGCAGCGCACTCGACGCACTGATCGCAGGCTTTCCCGCTGGAACGGTGTCGGGCGCGCCGAAGGTCCGGGCGATGCAGATCATCGACGAACTGGAGAAAGAGAAGCGCGGAATCTATGCCGGCTGCGTCGGCTATTTCTCAGCCGCGGGCGACATGGATACCTGCATCGTCCTGCGCACCGCAGTGATCAAGGACGGCACCATGTATGTGCAGGCTGGCGCCGGTATCGTCGCCGACAGTGATCCGGCATCCGAACAGCAGGAATGCGTCAACAAGGCCAAGGCGCTGTTTCGCGCCGCCGAAGAAGCGCAGCGCTTTGCGAGCCGGGCCTTACGCGGCCAATAATTCGCCGCGGACGCACGCAAGGATGCGAGCCCCGGACGGCTGATGCCGGGCGATGGCACTTCGCCCCGAAACCGCGTTTACTCCCTTGAGGCGTGAAACCGTCTCGCCTTGACCCCCTCGGAACCACTAGTCTAAACCCGCGACGCGCCGGGATTGCCGAATGATCCTCCTGATCGACAATTACGACAGCTTCACCTTCAATCTCGTCCATTACCTGGGCGGGCTTGGCGCCGACGTGCGCGTGAAGCGCAACGACGCGCTGACAGTCGAAGACGCTATCGAAGCCGGGCCCGATGCGATCGTTCTGTCGCCCGGTCCCTGCACGCCAAACGAGGCCGGCATCTGCCTCGATCTGATCGAGAAGGCAAAGGACAGGATTCCGATTCTCGGCGTCTGCCTCGGGCACCAGTCGATCGGTCAGGCATTCGGCGGTGAAGTGGTGCGCGCACCCTCGCCTGTCCACGGCAAACTCTCCGACATCCGGCACAATGGGCGAAGCGTGTTCCGGGGTATCAACGGATCGTTCAAGGCGACCCGCTACCATTCGCTTGTCGTCAAACGCAACACGCTTCCCGACGCGCTCGATGTCACCGCGGAAACCGACGATGGACTGGTAATGGGGCTGTGTCACAAGACGTTGCCCCTCCACGGCGTGCAATTCCATCCCGAAAGCATCGCCTCCGAGCACGGCCATCTCATTCTGAAAAACTTTCTCGACCTTGCCGCCGCCTGGAATGGCGAGCATCGTCGCTTGCATTGAGGATCATCATGGCCGCCGACGACTTCAAGGCATTGATCGGCAAGACGGCCTCGGGCGCCGTCCTGACCCGCGAGGAAGCCGCACACGCCTTCGACCGCATGATGTCGGGCGAAGCGACGCCCTCGCAGATGGGCGGCCTCCTTATGGCGCTGCGGGTTCGCGGCGAGACGGTCGACGAGATCACCGGCGCGGTGAGCGCGATGCGTGCGAAGATGACGAAGGTCGCGGCGCCGCCGAACGCGGTTGACGTGGTCGGAACCGGTGGCGACGCATCC
>NZ_DATMRX010000009.1:0-8460 GCF_035565855.1 Pseudorhodoplanes sp. | reverse complement strand
ACCTTCGTCGGCAGTAGCGGCTCGATCACCGACCACTCGAAATCCGTCAGATCAAAGCGCGCCATCTCAACCTCCAAGGCTGAGAGCAATGAATCAGAACACCCCCTCCAAGGGAATCCCGTTTATGAGTATGTGACCTAGAGTCCTTCACCGTTTGATGGAAACGGTGAAGGACTCTAGGTCGTTGTTTAAACGCGTTTTCTTCACGCGAACCGGTATCCACTTCGCTCGAAAACGCTCTAATTCGCCATCGGCGATGGATGGAGGCTGGCGATCAGCCGCTCGATCCGCGAGGCGGTGGTGCGCCAGTCGCCAAGCCAGGCGCGCGGGAAGCGAAGCATCAGGTCGGCGCCGGCGATCCGGCGCTCGTGCAGGCACATCGCAGGCGTCACGCCGGCCTGTCGCGCGCAGCGTAGCAGAAAGCGCTCCTGCGCGGCCGGGTCGAAGATCAGCTCGTCGCCCTTGTACGCCGAGTTGTCGCGGAAGCTTTGCCGGCTGAGGCCGTCCGTCCCCACCACCGGCGTTCCATCCAGATAGCGCGGATAGATCGTCTTGAGCCGCTCCATCGGCGCGAGCGTGTTGTCGCTTGCGGCGATGGTCATGAACAGCCGGTCGGTCACGTCGGGGGTATCGGACGGTTTCGGTTTGGCGTTCGGGTCGGGCGGGGTGAGCGAGGGCCACACGAAGCTGAGGTCGATGCGGGCCTGGTCGCCGCTGCGGCGTTGCGCCTTGAAGCGGATCGCGGCGGCCGGCACGTTGAACAGCACGTTGCCGACGGTGATTGGCAGCGCGGGCGCGTCCGGCGACAGCGGCGCGGGCGCCGGCCACACCACATAGGCCACGGCCGAGACGGCGAGGGCGATTGCGGCGGCACCAAGCGCCGGCACCAGTGCACGGGCGAGCAGGCCGCCGCCCTGTCGCCGCCGGCGCGCCACCGTTGCCGTATGAGCCATAGCCTTCCTCGTCGCGAATCGCCGCCGGTATCGAACCGCGGATCCGTTAACCTTCCCTTAAGCATGCGCTGGCGGTCGGGCCCGCGATCTGGAAGGAATCCGGCGGTGTCGTGTTGGGGCTGCCGCTATGTCGCCCGAAGGTCTTGTGCTTGGATTGATCTGGTCGGATTCCGCGCGGTCGCTCTTGGACCTCGCCATCGGCTTTGCTGTCGCCGGCCTGCTGTCGAGCGGCTACGAACTGCTGACGCTTCGGCCGCCGGGCTTCTATTTGTTGAACGAGGAGCGCAACCGCGCGCTGGCCGGGCTGGCCTTCCTGCTGTTTGCCGCGCCGTTCATCATCGTCGCCATCACCGTTCGCGGCGGTCGGGCCCGAGGCCGCAATTTCGGTTTTGCCGCGATGGCGGCATTCGTGGCCGGCTTCTGGAGCCTGATGTCGGGCACCATCGTGGTGATGGGTTTGCAGGCTCTCGGCCGGCTGGTGGCATAGGGCGCGAGCACCGCTCGCTTCGCTTCGCCGGACGTGGCAGGTTCGCGTTCCTTTGGAGGACCGCGATGCCGATTTACGAACTCGATGGCGAGGCGCCGGAATTTCCCGCCGATGGCCAATATTGGATTGCCGAAACCGCGGTGCTGATCGGGCGGGTGCGCCTGAAAAGTCACGCCAGCGTCTGGTTCGGCGCGGTGCTGCGCGGCGATAACGAGTGGATCGAGATCGGCGAGCGTTCGCAGATTCAGGACAATGCCACGCTGCACACCGATCCCGGATTCCCGATGACGATCGGCAGCCATTGCGTGATCGGTCACAAGGTGATGCTGCACGGCTGCACAGTCGGCGACAACAGCCTGATCGGAATGGGCGCGATCGTGCTCAACGGCGCCAGGATCGGCAACAACTCGCTGGTCGGGGCGGGCGCGCTGGTGACCGAGGGCAAGAGCTTTCCCGACAATTCGCTGATCGTCGGTTCGCCGGCGCGCGCCATCCGCACGCTCGACGAGCGGATGACGAAGATGATCGCCGCCGGCGCCGACATTTACGTGCGGCGCTGGCAGCAATACGCCAAGGGTTTGAAGCGGATCGATTGAGCGGCGTCGGGCGTCCGTCAGGCCGCGATCTTTGCCGTCTTGACCTGCGGGACCGCGCGGAACGCGATGGCCAGCCTGTTCCAGGCGTTGATGGTGACAACGGCGGCGCTCAGGTCCACCAGTTCCTTTTCGGAGAAATGGCGGCGGGCCTCCTCGTAGACGTCGTCGGGGACGTGGCCCTCGGTGATGAGGGTGAGCGCCTCAACCCAGCCGAGCGCGGCGCGCTCGCGCGCGGTGAACACCGGTGCCTCGCGCCAGGCGTTGAGCAGGTGCATGCGCTCGTCGCTTTCGCCCTGCTTGCGCGCATCGTTGGTGTGCATGATGAGACAAAAGGCGCAGCCGTTGATCTGCGAGGAGCGGATTTTCACCAGTTCGAGCAGCGAATGCTCCAGGCCGCATTGGTCGACATAGGACTGAAGCCCCGTCATCGCCTTGTATACGCCTGGGCTCGCCTTGATCGCGTCCAGCCTCGGTTGCATGTCTGCCTCCTGTCGATATCGGGATTTGCGCGCCGAGCGCTCGGCGCGGTGCGATCCTACACCGGGTTTGCGGCGATTTCTCGCACGCATTTTGCTGAAAGATAGCCTGACGTCGGGGCTACGCAGTGATTTTCGTATCGCTGATAATTCCTGTATTCTTGGAGTCGGATAATAAAACCCCGAGAATAAGAAAGATAAATTCTCCTTCCACAAATCGAGAGAAATAAGATGCAAACAAACTGGAAATGCACCAGGCAGCCAGTATGGCTACGAGGAGCGTTTGATGGCGATGTCTGCTTAAGAACGCTAAGACGATAAATGTTATGAACGCCGCAAACCCAAAAAGGCCGTGCTCGGACAACGTGCGCATATATTGATTGTGAGGGTCATTCGTTGACGTCGCACGCCAACTGTCGTCGCCGCTGGTTTGTTGTTTGTAAGCATGCTCAAACCCTCCAGTTCCAACGCCCAGGAGCCAATGCTCCTTGATGATGGAGAAGGTGTTCCTCCACATCACCATCCGGAATCCCATGGAGGTCAGGCTTTCCGATTGCTCGTATGTTCCAAGCTCTGAAACGCCCGTTTGAATTCGGTCGCGAACGGTACCGCTAAAAGTTAGGGTGATCACACAGGCAAGAACAATTGACGCTCCAGTTTTCCATGAATTGCGAAATGCGAGAGTGCCAATGATTACGACGAATGCGAGATATCCAACGCGGCCGGTCCCAAGGGCGATGGTTAGAAGTAACAGGATTATAGCGGGTAACCATCGTACGGGATCGAGGAAAAATGCGACACCTGCGCCGACTGCAAAAAACAACCCTTGAATGGCGTGATCCCGGAGAACGATCCCCGGCTCTAATCTTCCTATGGGCCAAATGAATGTGAGATAAGATATTGCTGCCATTGTGCAGCAAAACCAGACGAAGAGTATCAGAAACGTATTTTTTGATTTGTCGTTGTCAAAGACTGCAGCCGCTAGAAAAAACACCAGCGCTTTGCGCCATCGTTTGAGTGAGCCCAATCTATCGTCCCAAGGGGCGTCGCCGTATAAAACTCCGATCGCGCAAATCGCAAGGAAAACTAAAAGCGCAATCGAGGTAGGGTTGCGCAGAACATAGATCAGCTTGTTCCGAAGCTCGGGGCTTGCCGCAAATAGGAGATACAATGCGAATTCGATTGCGGCCGTTATGGACGTTGAGAAGAGAGTAGCTGGAATGACAGCAATTAGAAGCGTGCGCGCGATGACAAATTCACGGCCTGGATAAACCACTTTCGTAATTTGCGCCTCTGAAATCTCTGCCATTGAAATCGCATCCAATTCACGAAGTCTGAGTGCTTTCTTCGACTGCCATCCAGCGTGCTGCTGAATCGGCCGTTTATGCTTCCCTGAACAAGGAGCGCGTCGCGCGGCCAGTACTGCTGTATGCCGACTGCAGAGTCGATGTGTCGCAGAAGGTGGTCGGCTGGGAGGTCGCTTGTATTTTTACTGAGCCAATCCAACCTAGCGCAACAAGCAACGTTGTCGGTGATGTAGGCTTCGGCCGTCGAGATCGGATGGGGGATAAGCAATGATGGATCGAGGAAGAAGCGGTCGCTAAGTTTGCTATCGGCGCCCCCTAAGAATACGAGCCACCCAGGTTCGAGTGTGGTAACCGACTCCAATACAGCATGCAAACGAGACGCAAAATTGCGTTTTAGAATTACGTCATCCTCGAAGATGAGGACTTTCTCAAGTGCGTTGGCGCAGGCGCGCTCCCAGGCGCAGCGGTGTTTTAGAATGAGCGATTTGTGAGCGCGTGACAATGTCTGCGGTGAACCGTCTTCTTGAAGCTGGTCGGGATCGAAATCGAAAATGAATTCAAAAGGGATGTCGTAGGCAGCCAGCTGCTGGCGGATATGTTGATGGCGTTCGGTGAAGCTTTTCACCGACAAGACGTAGACGGCATCCAATTCCATACTACTCCCCTTGAAGGTATATAAACACCTTCTCGGAGAAGTTGTCTATTTCTTATATTTCTACACACGTTAAACGTGAATATTGCCGTTAGGTAGAGGCGGCGGCGAGTCCGTTATGAAAAAAGTGCGGCCGGCGTTGGGGACGCCGGCCGCGCGCGAACCCGGTCTGGGGACGGGGAGGGGTGGGGACGTGACCGGACTCGCGAAACTTTCCTTTTCTCAATGCGCGGATGAGGAGGCGGCTGTCGCGAACGCCGGGCGCGGCGCGCTGAGCGCGACCCAGACATTGGGATTGCTCTGCGACTGGCGTTTGACGAACCGATAGCCCGTGTCGGACCAGAGCAGAATCTCCGACTCCTGATTGTCGAGGATGAAATCGCCCTTGTCGGTCGCGACCGTCAGCACGGCGTGGCCGTCGCCCTTCTTGTCGCGCACCACGGTGACGAGCAGCGCCTCGCGCGGCCAGCCGGCCTTGATCAGCATGCGGCGCTTCAGCAGCACGTAATCCTCGCAGTCGCCCTTGCCGTCATCGGGATAGGACCAGCGTTCGACCACGCCCCAGTGGTCGATGTCGGTCTGCGCCTGGATGTTGTCGTTGACCCAGCGGTTGATGCGCACGAGGTCTTTCCAGACCTTCGGCGTCAGCACCACGTCGCGCGCCTCGGTGGTGACGTCGGGGCACTCCTTCGGATTGTCGTTGCAGAATTCGACCCAGCCGAAGGGCGCCCGCGTGGCGGAGCCGATGGACACGTAGGCGGCTTGCTGGGTGGCTTGCTGAGTCTCCGCCTGCGCCATCGCGCCGGGGACGGCGAGCATGGCGGCCGCGACGGCGGCACGAAACACGGCCCTCGACTTCGACAACATGGACGCGACCCCTTCCCGTCTTGTTGGGGTCGTATTTCCCACAAAGCTTTTGGTGCGCCGCTAATCCAGCAAAGTCATTTTGAGGAAAAGACAAGTATTCATTGAAGCAAATGCAGAGATTATTCTTGGAAAATTTGCATAAAATTTGAAATAATACGAATTGAATAAAATTGTATCTTTAAGACTGTTTCGGCCGCAATGGCGCGGGTCCGCGCAATGGCGAATGCGCGGGGCATTAACGCTGGGAGAGGGGTGGGAAGGGCCGGTCGGGAGACTGCCAACGGGCGCTTTATGCCGCCGGCGCGGGCGCGGCGCAGAGTCCGGCAACCCCGCGTTTACTGTGCGGCGGCGTTCTCTTCGACCGAGTCCGGGTGCTGAAGCCGGGTGAACTCGATGGCGAAGCCCTCGTCGAGATGGCGCACCACGCGGCCCGGAATCCGTCCGAGCGTGACATGGCTGCCGATCTCGGGGCGGAATTCGGTGGCGATGCCGGCGCCCGACAGCGAGATGTCGATGATGCGCACGCCGACCGAGGTGCCGTTCGGCAGAACGAGACGCGCGCCGACGATTTTCGGCACGAAGCGGCCGTGGCGGCGGTCTTCCGGCAGGTTGAGGATGCTGCGGTTGGCGAGCCAGGTGAGCTGCGCGGCGAGCTTGTCGCGCTTGCGCGCGGTCGCCGAGATCGTCATGGCGAAACCGTTCTCGAGATGGCGGGCGATGGTGCCTTCGAGGCGGCCCAGGTGATCGACATAGGCGATCACCCGCTCGCCGATGTTGCCGATGACGGGGGCGATCAGCGCCATGCCGCCGGGCGACATATTGATGACCTGGCAGGGATATTCGCGGCGGTCCGCCAACATATAGCGGCCCAGCAGGTTGACGCGGACGCGCTGATGGCGGCGCCGCTCCTGGGCATGCGGCAGCATGAGCGGTTTGGTTTGCAACAGCGCCATGCAGTGCGGACCCTGGGCCGATAGATTCCCGCAAACCCTATTCACGTATCGTTAACGGGGCGTTAGCCGGCGACATGCCCCATAAAGCCGATTCATGCGGCTCGTTCCACCCCGACGGGCGTTTGCCAGCGGTCGATATGCAGTGGTCCGGAGACGTTCCAGGGCCGGCTATTCGGCAAGCCCGCCATCGTAGACGATAAGGCCGCCCCGCATCCGCCCCGGTACAGCGTGGAAGCGGGGCGGGTCCATATCCCCCCATCCGCCGACATGGCGGAACATGCCAAGCTCAAGCGAACCCATCGCCTTGGCACCCAACCAATACGGCGCGGCCAGCGGAGCGAGAGATCCCAAGACGTGAGTGTTGACGTCGGCACGGTGGGCGAGCGGCAGCAGCACCAGCTCGAGTTTGACCGGCAGCAGCGCGTCGCTTGCCGTCGCCCCGGTGACGCTTGCGACCACGCCGAGCTTCTCCTCGACCACGACCGTCAGCAGTTCGGCGAGCGAGGCCTGATCGACGGTCCGCCAGAGGCCGGCGAAGCTTTCGCCCTTCAGTTCGCGGGCGAACAAGGCGCAAAGGCGCGTTCCGGCGAGCCTGACGATGTGATCGGGGCCGCAAGCGTCGAGCATGAATGTGTCGGCCAGGATGCCGCGGATCGCGCCGGGCTCGATATCCGTGCGTTGCGGGGCGAGGCGTGGACCGCGACGCTCGTTCCAATAGTCGAACAGCTCGCGACTGGATGCATGTTTCATTTTGCACTACCGCGGTACGGCGCTTGATGCGGTTCGTCCCCGGCCGGGACAGGCTTGCCACGTCCTCGCGTGGCTGCCTCCGATCGAGCATCGGCCGTGCCGCGGGCCGCCTTTGCGCGGTCGCGTCCACCGTTAAAGTTACCGGCAGTCCGTCATTGGCGAGGTGGGGCGGCCGACGTAGGGTCAGGGCCTGAGCTGAGCGGGAGAGTTGGGGAATGTGGCTGTCTGGGAGGGCTTGGTCCTTGAGGGGGACCAGGCCCTCCTTTTCTTTGTTTGATTGCGGCGCCGCTCTCGCTTAACTGACTGCATGCAGCACGCGCCGCGTGCGGCGACGGCGGCCAAATGAGCGCCCAAACGGGCGGCCGAGTGCAGGCGCCGGGGATGCGGGAGTTCTTTTGGACGAGCCCTTGGACAAACCGTCGGACCGGCCGCGCGAGCCGATTCTGAACGTCCCCCCGGTGATCGTTGCGCTGCTGTTGGTGCTGGGCGGCGTGCACGCCGTGCGCGTGTGGCTATTGCCGGACGATATCGACCGGATGTTGGTGTGGACGCTGGCGTTCGTTCCGGCGCGCTACGACACCAGCGTTCTCATCGACGGCATGCTGCCGGGGGGCTGGGGCGCGGAAATCTGGACCTTCGTCACCTATGCGCTGCTCCATGCCGACCTGACACACATCGGGTTCAACGCGATCTGGCTGTTGGCGTTCGCAAGCCCGGTGGCGCGGCGGTTCGGGACGCGCCGCTTCCTGGTGTTCTTCGCAGTGACGGTTGTGGCGGGCGCGGTGGCCTATCTTGTCGTGCACCCAGGCGAGCTTGCGCCGATGATCGGCGCCTCGGCCGGCATTTCCGGCACGATGGGCGCATCGGCGCGGTTCGTCTTCGAACCGGGCGGCTCGCTCGACATGCGGCGCGGCGATCGCAGCCATGCCGATCAGGTGCCGGCCGCGCCGCTTGGCGTTGCGCTGCGCAATCCGCGCGTGGTGGCGTTCGTTGCGGTGTGGTTCGGACTCAATCTGTTGTTCGGGCTCGGCTCGCTGTCGTTCGTCGAAGGTGATCAGGCGATCGCCTGGGAGGCGCATCTCGGCGGCTTCCTGGCGGGATTGTTGCTGTTCTCGATGTTCGACCCGACGAAGCCTCCGCCGCCGGCGGAGCCCGAGCGCGACGAGCCGCCGGCCACCGATTGGCTGCCTCCCGACCGTCCGACGTTTCATTAAAGTTGACGCAAAAAGCTGGCGCATTTGCCGGCCGGTCGAGCACGGCCGTCCGCGCATCGCATGGCTGCCCCGCGACGAGGCGCGGCAGGAACCCTGACCCACCTGGTGGATTTAACGGTTACCGTTGGATCGTCCCGTGGTTCCGATCGGGCAACCGGGTGTTCCGCGGGATAGGGAGGCGACTATGACCGTTAAGGCTATCCTT
>NZ_DATMRX010000008.1:0-11878 GCF_035565855.1 Pseudorhodoplanes sp. | reverse complement strand
GGACATCATTTCGTCGGCGGCTTTCCATCGACGCCGGACAGTGAGGTTCGCGCCTTTCGCGAGGCGCATCCCGACCTCTACGAGGAGCGGGACGGGGAGGTCCGGCTGGCGATCCGCAGGGGCGCTCTTGCAATCGGTTCGCTGGCGAAGCCGGGCTTTGCGTCCGGGGTCGATCCGCAGGTCGTCCGGATACAGGCTTGAGCCAGAAACCCGCCAAAGCCTCATAATTCGCCTGCAAAATGGCTCTTTTCATCTTTTAACCAGGCAGTTAAAAGAGCTCAAAATCGCGGAGGGGATCGAAGGATGGCGGCGGCAAGACGGCTCGGAATCATCATGCATGGCGTGACCGGGCGCATGGGCATGAACCAGCATCTGATCCGGTCGGTGTTGGCCATTCGTCAGCAGGGCGGCGTCGTGCTCTCCGACGGCAGCCGGGTGATGCCCGATCCCATTCTGGTCGGACGCAACCCGGACAAGATCGCCGCGCTCGCGCAGCAATATGGCGTCACGCGCTGGGCGACCGATGTCGACAAGGCGCTGCTCAATCCCGAGGACGAGATTTTCTTCGATTCCGGCACGACGCAAATGCGTCCCGAGCTGCTGGAGAAGGCGATTGCGCATGGCAAGCATGTCTATTGCGAAAAGCCGATCGCAACCGATCTCGCGTCGGCGCTGAAGGTGTGCCGGCTGGCCGAAAAAGCCGGCGTGAAGAATGGCGTGGTGCAGGACAAGCTGTTCCTGCCGGGCCTGCTCAAGCTGAAGATGCTGCGCGACTCCGGATTCTTCGGCCGCATGATCGCGGTGCGCGGGGAGTTCGGCTATTGGGTGTTCGAAGGCGACTGGCAGCCGGCGCAGCGGCCGTCATGGAATTATCGCGCCGAGGACGGTGGCGGCATCATCCTCGATATGGTCTGCCACTGGCGCTATGTGCTCGACAATCTGTTCGGCCAGGTGAAGAGCGTCTCGTGCCTCGGTGCAAAGCATATCCCGGAGCGCTGGGACGAGGATGGCAAGGAATACAAGGCCACCGCGGACGACGCCGCCTATGCGACGTTTGAACTGGAAGGTGGCGTCATCGCGCATATCAACATGAGCTGGGTGACGCGGGTCTATCGCGATGACCTCGTGACCTTCCAGGTGGACGGTGTGAACGGTTCTGCGGTCGCGGGTCTCACCGAATGCGTGATCCAGCCGCGCCAGGGAACGCCGCGGCCGGTCTGGAATCCCGATGTGAAGCAGCCGATCGATTTCTACGACACCTGGCAGCCGGTGCCCGACAATCAGGTCTACGACAACGGCTTCAAGGTGCAGTGGGAAATGTTCATCCGAAACGTCGCCGAGAATGCGCCGTATCGCTACACCTTGCTGGAGGGCGCAAAGGGCGTGCAGCTCGTCGAATGCGCGCTGCAAAGCTGGAAGGAGCGCCGCTTCGTCGATGTGCCGGAGCTGAAGCTGTAACTCTTATCTCTCCACCGCAAGCGGGGGAGGGATGAAGGGAGATGCCATGAATCGCTATGAACGCCCGCGTGCAGGCCTCAGCATCGCGCTGCCGCGCGCGGATCGCAGCATCGAGACATTCGCGGTCTCCGCGCCCGCGGACTTCCCGGCAAAGGTCAACGCACCCCTCAATCGCATCGCATTCGCCGCGGCGCATGTCGTCGCCGATCCGCTGGCCGATGCCGATCCGTGGCTCGATGCCGCGGTGGACTGGGACCGCACCATCGCGTTCCGCGAACATCTCTGGGACCTCGGCTTCGGTGTCGCCGAGGCGATGGATACGGCTCAACGCGGCATGGGGATGAGCTGGCCGCAGTCGCTCGAACTGATCCGCCGCTCGGTCGCAGCGGCAAAGGCCCGCAACGGCCTCGTCTTTTCGGGCGCGGGCACCGATCAGCTCGATCCGGCCAACGCCAAAAGCATCGACGATGTGATCCGCGCCTATGAGGAGCAGGTCGCGGCGATCGAGGCCTTCGGCGGACGCATCATCCTGATGGCGTCGCGTGCGTTGGCCCGCGTTGCGACGTCCGGCGACGATTATCGCAAGGTCTATGGACGCATTCTCTCTCAGGTGAAGCAGCCGGTGATCATCCACTGGCTCGGCGACATGTTCGATCCGGCGCTCGCCGGCTATTGGGGAACGCGCGATCTCGATGCCGCGATGGATGTCGCGGTCGAGATCATCAATGCGCATGCCGCCAAGGTCGATGGCGTGAAGATCTCGCTGCTCGACAAGGACAAGGAGATTGCGATGCGCCGCCGCCTTGTCAAAGGCGTGCGCATGTATACCGGCGACGACTTCAACTACGCCGAACTGATCGCGGGCGACGCGCAGGGCTATTCGGATGCGCTGCTCGGTATCTTCGATGCGATCGCGCCGGCGGCCGCTGCGGCGCTTGTCGCGCTCGCAAAGAACGACGGCGAGACCTTCCGCGACATTCTGGGACCGACCGTTCCGCTGTCGCGGCATATCTTCCGCGCGCCCACCCGCTTCTACAAGACCGGGGTCGTGTTCCTGGCCTATCTCAACGGCCATCAGGATCATTTCACGATGGTCGGCGGCCAGGAGAGCGCGCGCTCGACGCTGCATCTCGCCGAAATATTCCGCCTTGCGGATGCGGCGGGGCTTCTTCGCGATCCGGAGCTTGCGGTCTGGCGCATGCGCGCGGTGCTGGCGGTGCGGGGCGTGTGACAACTTATCCCTCCCCCGCTTGCGGGGGAGGGTGGCCGCGAAGCGGCCGGGTGGAGGCTCCTGCTGCGATGACCCCACCCGTCTCGCCGCTGACGCGGCTCGCCACCCTCCCCTTTCAGGGGAGGGAAAGGAAAAGGGAATGCGCGATCTCTCCAACGATCATGACTGGCTTTCGATCAACACCGCAACCGTGCGGCAGCAGGCGGATTTCGTCGGCATCGTGGAAGCCTGCGCGCAGCGCGGCATACGCGCCGTCTCGCCCTGGCGCGATCAGGTCGCGCATGTGGGACTGGAGCGCGCGGTCCGGGCGGTGCGCGATGCCGGCCTGAAGCTGTCCGGCTATTGCCGCGGCGGGATGTTCACGAGCGACTCCGCGCATCGTCAGGACATGATCGACGACAATCGCCGCGCGATCGATGAAGCCGCGGCGCTCGGCGCGCCGTGTCTCGTGCTGGTGGTCGGCGGATTGCCGCAATATTCACGCCCCGGCTCGCGGCCATCCAAGGACATTCGTGCCGCGCACGCACAGGTCACCGATGCGCTCGCCGAGCTTCTGCCTTACGCGCAGAATGCCGGCATGCCGCTGGCCGTGGAACCGCTGCACCCGATGTATGCCGCGGACCGGGCCTGCGTGAATACGCTGCGGCAGGCGCTCGATATCTGCGACGCGCTCGATCCGGGACGGACAGGCTCAATCGGTGTCGCGATCGACGTTTATCATGTGTGGTGGGACAGCGATGTGTGGCAGCAGATTCCGCGGGTCGGCAGGGACAGGCTGCTCGCGTTCCACGTTTGCGACTGGCTGGTGCCGACAAAGGACATGCTGCTCGATCGCGGCATGATGGGCGACGGCGTGATCGATATCCCGGCCTATCGCCGCGAGGTGGAGGCACAAGGATATAACGGTTTCATCGAGGTCGAGCTTCTGTCGAATGACTGGTGGTCGCGCCCGCTCGGTGACGTGCTGGACACGGTGATCGCGCGTTACAAGACGGTGGTCTAGCCACTCCGGAACTCTCGCATTTGCCCGCGCGTTCGACCCGGGACAAACACTCCGGGAGAACGCCGATGAACGCGCCGCAGCCGCCGCAGAAACAGGAACACCAGCCGGGCCGCGAAGACAAAATGCGGCCCTTGCCGGACTACGAGCCACGGTTCCCGGGCGCGGGCAAGCTGAAGGGCAAGGTGGCAATCATCACCGGAGGCGATAGCGGTATCGGGCGCGCCACCGCCGTCGCGATGGCGCGCGAGGGTGCGAGCATCGTCATCACTTATCTCGAGGAACACAAGGACGCCGACGAAACGCTTCGCGCGGTCGAAGAGGAGGGCGCAAAGGGCGTCAAGATCGCGGGCGATATCGGCGACGAGGCCTTTTGCGGTCAAGTGGTCGAGCGGGCGATGGAGGATTTCGGCCGCATCGACATCCTGGTCAACAACGCGGCCGAGCAGCACGAGGTGAAGGAGCCTCTGGAGATTCCCGCGACGCAGCTCGAACGGACGTTCCGCACCAATGTGTTCGGGATGTTCTACATCACCAAGGCCGCGTTACCGCACATGAAGGAGGGCGCGGCGATCGTGAACACTACTTCGATCACCGCCTATCGCGGCCACAAGACATTGATCGACTATGCCTCGACCAAGGGCGCGATCGTCGCTTTCACGCGTTCGCTGTCGCAGGCGCTGGTCGAAAAGGGCATCCGCGTGAATGCGGTGGCGCCCGGGCCGATCTGGACGCCGCTGATCCCGGCGTCCTTCGATGCGGAAAAGACCGCAAAGCACGGTGAGAGTGCGCCGATGCAGCGGCCGGGACAGCCGAACGAAGTGGCCCCGTGCTTTGTGTTTCTCGCGAGCGACGAGGCCTCCTACATGACCGGACAGGTGCTGCACCCGAACGGCGGCACCGTAGTCAATTCGTAGCGCGGCCTTAGTCCGGCGTGGCACGCTCGCGATCCGGCAAAGGCTCGTCCGGCGTGGCGGGAACGCTTCTTTCATCGCCGCCCGGCCGATCGGGGCTGCGTTCATACGTTTCGAGAACAACGTCGTTCTCGGTGACGGGTTGTATTTCCGAACTCTTGCGAGCGGGGCGCCCCTCGTTGGAGGGAGTGTCTGTTGCGGGGCGACGTTTCGGTGTGTCCATGGCAATGCGCTCCCTGAAAGACCTCGCACTCAACGTGAATGGGGGAACTCCTGTTCCCGGAACATTCGCGCAGACGGTGCGTTCTCTCGGTACTGAATTTCCCAAAACGACGCAGGAGGACCTCGATGGACTGGAATCGCGTGGAAGGTAACTGGAAGCAGATGAAGGGCAAGATCAAGGAACAGTGGGGCCGCCTCACTGACGATGATCTTGATGTCATCAACGGTCGGCGTGATCAGCTCGAAGGCAAAATCCAGGAGCGCTACGGCCTCGCCAAGGATCAGGTCCAGAAGGACATCGACGATTGGTACGGCACCCAGCGCTGGTAAGACACCGGTAATCCTGATTGAGAGACCTCCCCTTGCGGGAGGTCTTTCTTATTTTGCGTGCGCTTGCTCTACGCGCATGAAAAATTTTTCGCGCGTGAAATCGTTCACCATCACATCACGTCGCCCTGACGTTTAACAGGATCGCATCTGTTTTCTTCTACACCGTCCTTCGCGTCCGCTGACGAATGGAGCGTTGAGACTCCGCGCGCGGCGCAAGGGGGCTGATGTTGCGCGTTGTGGGGATTTTGCTCCTGGCCTGTGCCTGGATGAGTCCGGTGCATGGTTCGGAAGAACGGCCAGGTCCGTTGATGTTCAGCGCGCCGTCGGGGGCGCTTGCCGCGAAATGGCAAGGTGCTCAACAGAAGATGGCGGAGGATCAGGCTCGGCTCGCAACTTGCCGGGCGGAGCCCTGGACGTGCAGTCACGACGAACTGCGCTTCGAGGCCATTGTCGGGGCCGCACGCGAGCGGCAGGGCCGCGCACTGATCGGCGAAATCAACCGCGCGGTGAACCTGTCGATCCGCCCGATGAGCGACGAGCGCCGTTTTGCCGTCCTCGATCACTGGTCGGGTCCGCTCGAGACGCTTGAGGCCGGCGTTGGCGATTGCGAGGATTATGCCATCCTGAAATTGCTGGCGCTGCAGGAAGCCGGTTTGGCTCCCGAGGATCTCAAGCTCCTGATCGTGCAGGAGCGTATGGGGCAGAATGCGCATGCGGTGGCGGCGGCCCGCATCGACGGGCGCTGGCTCATTCTCGACAATCGGGGGTTCACCCTCGTCGACATGGCGTTCACGCCGTATCGCATTCTCGCGCAGCTCGACACGGGACAGGAGGGGCGTTACGCCTCGGCCGATCCGGAGCTCGAGAACCTGCGCGGCACTATGTAGCGCGGGAGGCCGCGGCCGCTTCCAGCGCCTGAATGCGCGCCTTGTAGCCGTCAATCTCGCCCTCCAGCCGAGCGATGTTCTGCAGCAAGCGCTCGCTGGTGAGCTTCAGGAAGTAAAAGCCGAAATCGGGGTCCTGGAAATAGAGCTCGCGCACCTTGTCATAGATGATGAACAGCACCTGTCCGTCTTCGATGCACTCGACGGTGGCGGTGCGCTTGTTGTCCGGCGCCAGGAAGCCGAGCTCTCCCATCACGCGGCCCGGTGGCAGCTCGACGTTGAATTCCTTGACCAGGAACTTCCCGGTCACGGTGTAGTACATGGCATTGGCCACATCTCCCTTGTAGAAAAGGATGTCGCCGGCCTTGAAATTTTTCTTCGTCATGAACGGCTTCAGCCATTCCATGTCGAGGTCGCCTTGCGAGGCGATCTTCACGCGCTTGACCAGCTGCTGGATCTGATAGAGCCGGAAACAATTGATCGGCAGCAGCACGGCATACATGAAGAAGGTCGGCAGGGCCTTTGCCAGCAGGCCGTAACCCATGAACAGGATATTGCTGATGATCGCCGCGATACGGAGCGGGATCATGGTGCGCAGGGTCACTGAGGCAACATAGAAAATGCCGCCGATCAGACCGAGCAGGTTCGCCAAGTCCATCTTGGACCTGATGAAATCGATCATGTAGGTGGCGACGTAGCCTAAATCCATTGCTCACTCCCCGGACCGATCGGGAGAATCCGGCCTGTCACGGCGATTCCTCCCATGTCCGTCGAACGTCGGCAAGAAACGAATTGGATGGGCGCGGCGACCGCCCCGTCTGCCCTACAGACGAATGACGTCGCCCTCGATAGCGGCGATTGTGCCGGGCCGGGCCGAGCGCGCCTCCGCCAGCAATGCGTCCATCGCCTCATCGTCGTGTTCTGGCGCATGGTGAAACAGGCACAATGTTCGCGCGCCGGCGGCGTCGGCAAAGCGCACGCCGTCGCGCCAGGTTGAGTGACCCCAGCCTTTCTTCGCTTCGATTTCGTCCTCGGTATAGGCGGTGTCGTAAATCAGAAGGTCGGTGTCCTTCGCGATCGCGATCAGCCGGGCATCGTGTCCATCGCGCTGCCACTCGTCATCGGTGATATAGGAGAAGGAGCGGCCGCCATAGTCGATCCGGTAGCCGGTCGCGCCGCCCGGATGATTGAGCGGGACGGTGCGCACTTCGATGCCCTCGCCGGGTCTGATCGTCTCTCCGGCGCGGAAGTCGCGATACTCAATATCCGCCTTGAACGTATCGATGCCGATCGGGAAGAGCGGTTCGCTCATCATGTTCTGCATCACCGACTTCAGGCGGAAGTCGGGGAGCAGGTTGCCGGCCCATAACCGGAACCGGTTATTCGGATTATAGAATGGCGCGAAGAAGGGGATGCCGATCACGTGGTCGTAGTGACAATGGGTGATGTAGAGATCGGCATCGATCCCGCCGCCCTCTTTCACCAGGGCGTCGCCGAGTTCACGCAAGCCGGTGCCGGCGTCGAGTATCAGCAAGCGGTCGCCGCAGCGCACCTCGATGCAGGGTGTGTTTCCGCCGTATCGCCTGGTCGCAACGCCGGGGCAGGGAAGCGAGCCACGCACCCCCCAGAACCGGATCTTAAATTCTGACATTGACCGTTTCGCCCCGTTGGTCGGCCAGTGAAGGCTCTTGCTGCATCGTAGGCGGCCTCTCCCGGCCGTCACAAGATCGATCACGCGTATTTGCGCGGCGTGTGAGTGACGCCTCGCTGCTGAAAAAGTCGGCGTTCGTCATTTGGTGTCGAAAGCAAAGACACCATCCCAAGACGGTGGTGGTGGCGCGATACGGAAGGTTTCGATCCTGGACTGATAAAGCTCGAACACTCCGGCCAGTCCGAATGTCTCTTCTGCCTGCTTCGCCCGTTGCAAGGCAACCTCCGCGCCACGCCAATCGCGGCTACGATAGCAGGCGAACATCTCCTGCGTTAGCGCGACGATCGCCTTGAAGGCCTGGCTCGCCGCCACCGAGGCATCGCCGACCAGCGCATAGATGCTCTCGGGTTCGGTCTTGCCCTTCACGGTGATCAGGTCAATCTGCAAAGCTGCGAAACTGCCGTTGATTTTCTCCGCCGTCCGCGCGCCGAGAATGATGGGAACGCCGTATTCCTTGGTGCGCCCTTCGAGCCGCGAGGCGAGGTTCACCGGATCGCCGAGCACCGAATAGTCGAAGCGGAGATCCGACCCCATGTTACCGACGACGCAGGTTCCCGTATTGATGCCGAGGCCGATCCGCATCGGCAGGAACGGCACGCCGTCCTCGAGGGCTTCCGCCTCGCGCTCATGGTTGAGCTCGTCGATCTTGCGCAGCATGTCGAGCGCGGCGGCACAGGCGTTGTGCTCATGGGCGGGATCGTTGAGCGGCGCATTCCAGAACGCCATGATCGCGTCGCCGATATATTTGTCGATGGTGCCCTTGCGATCGATGATCGAGTTGGTCAGCGGCGTCAGCAGGCGATTCATCAGCTTAGTGAGGCCCTGCGGGTCTTCCTTGAAGGTCTCCGAGATGCTGGTGAAGCCGCGAACGTCGCTGAAGAGGATCGTCATGTTGCGGGTTTCGCCGCCGAGAACGAGCCGCTCCGGCGCGTTTGCGAGCTGCTCGACGAGGGTCGGCGACAGATAATGCGAGAAGGCAGACCGGATCCTGCGGCGATCCGCCTGCTCGCGGAAATAGTTGATGAAGACCAGCGTCATATAGGTGACGAAGATCGCGATCAGCGGAAACGACAGATCGAACAGCAATCCAAGCTGCGCATAGAGGTACCAGGCGATCGCGGCGAGCAGCAGGGCGACAGCGAAGCCGAAGCCGAGCAGGGTCACCACGCCCATCGTCGGCGCCAGCGCCACGATGGCGACGCCGACCATGCCGGTGACGACGAGTTCGGTGCCGACGGCATAATTCGGACGGGACAGCAAAGTCTGTCCGAGCACATTCTCCAGCACCTGCGCGTGAATCTCGACGCCCGGCATCGACGTTTCGACCGGCGTCGCCTTGATGTCGAGAAGACCGACCGCCGATGTCCCGATCACGGCAAGCCGGCTCTGGAAACGATCGGCACCAACCTTGCCATCGAGCACGTCCTTGGCCGAGACGAAACGCGCCGGGTCATGCGGGCTGAAGCTGATCCAGAATTGTCCGTTTTCGTCGGTGGGCAATTCGAGCCCCGGCACCGCCACGGCGCGGATGCCGACGGGATCGGTGCGGATCAGGATCGCGCCCGAATTCGTCACCATGCGCAGCATGTCGAGTGTCATGGCGGGAACGATCTCGTTGCCGGCCTTCACCACGAGTGGCACTCTGCGCACGATGCCGTCGCGTTCCGGACGGAGCGTCAGCGCGCCGCGCCCGGCGGCGGCTTTCTCGAGAACCGGCAGGTTGCGGAGCAGACCCGCATAGGTCAGCAGATAGCGCGACGGGTCCGGCCCGATCGTCGCGATACCGGTGCGCGGCAAGTCCGGCGCAGGGGGTGTCGGGGTGAGAATGGCCGATTGTCCGAGCACGACGCGGCCGCCCTTCCGCATCACCTGCGCCAGCACATCGTCATTGCCCGGCAGGCTCTTCATCCGCTCGCGCGTCGCGTCATCGACCTGCGGCAGGGTATCGGCAAGTACGGCCGGCGACATGCGGTCGGGCTCGGCCAGGATAACGTCGAACGCGATCGCAGCGGCGCCCGCCTGCTGCAGCTTTGCGACGAGTTCGGCCAGCAAGGTGCGCGGCCAGGGCCATTGTCCGAGAGCCTGCAGGCTCGGCTCGTCGATGTCGACGATCACCACGGGCTTGATGGTCGGCTCACGCGGCTTGAGCACCTGGTAGAAATCGAAATTGCGCAGCCGCAGATTTTCCAGCGGGGCCGGGTCCCAGATGCGAAGCGCAATGAATCCCGCGAGCAACAGGAAGCCTGTCGTCCGCTCCACCCCGAACCAGCTGATGAGACTGAAACGGCGTCCCATCGCCTCTTGCTGCTCGCGTTCCTCGCGCCTTTTCTCGCGGATCGCGAGCCGCCGCTCGTTGAGCTTGCTGATCTGTTCTTTGAGGTTCGGGGCCACGGGCGAACGCTACTTGAGAGGCTGCACCAGCGCTAGATGATCGGTTGCACGAAGCCCTGCGTCCCGGCTCTCCCAAGGCGACGGGGGAAGCCCGGACAGGCCTCCCGGCGCCCGGCCAAGCGGCACGACGTTAGCGCGCTATTAACGGGACTTCAGCGGGCGGCGTCAACCAAGCGAGATTGATTTTGTTGCGTTTTCGGGCTCAGCGCGCACAAGATGACGAGGTCTAGCGTGAGGGTCTGGAATGAAGGCGATCATTGTTGGAGGGGGTGTCGGCGGGCTGACTACGGCCCTGATGCTGCATGCGCGAGGCTTCGATTGCGAGGTGTTCGAGCAGGCGGACCAGATCCGGGAGCTTGGCGTCGGCATCAACACGCTGCCCCACGCCATCAAGGAGCTTGCCCAGATCGGCCTGCTCGACCGGCTGGATATGGTGGCGATCCGCACCTATGAGTTGATCTATTGCAACCGGCTCGGTCAGGAAATCTGGCGCGAGCCGCGCGGCACCGATGCGGGCTTCGACTTTCCGCAATTCTCGATCCATCGCGGCCGGCTGCAGGGCGTGATCTATGCCGCGGCGCGGGCGAGGCTCGGCGAATCGCGCGTCCATACCGGGCACCGGCTCGGCTCCTTCACCCAGGACGAGACCGGCGTCACCGCCTATTTCTTCGATCGTAACGGGTCGCATATCCGCAGCGTCCGCGGCGACATCCTGATCGGCGCCGATGGATTGCATTCCTTCGTGCGGGCGCAGCTCTTTCCGAACGAGGAGCCGGCGCGCTTCACCGGCACCGTGCTGTGGCGCGGCGCGCTCGACTGGCCGAAATTCCTGACCGGCCGTTCCATGGTGATTGCGGGCGGCATGGCCGGCAAGCTTGTGCTGTATCCGATCGCGGAAGGATCGCGCGAGGATCGCCGCCTCACCAACTGGGCGGTGATGGTCAAGGTGTCCGAGGGCGGAGGCACGCCGAAGAAGGAGGACTGGTCACGGCTCGGCCGCTTCGAGGACCTCATGCCGCATGTGCAGAAATTCGCGATCCCCTATTGCGATGCAAAGGCGCTGATCGAGGCGACGCCGGAATTCTGGGAATATCCGCTCTGTGACCGCGACCCGCTGCCGCGCTGGTCGCATGGCCGCGTGACGCTGCTCGGCGACGCCGCGCACCCGATGTATCCGGTCGGCTCCAACGGCGCCTCGCAGGCGATTCTCGACGCGCGCTGCCTCGCCGACCGGCTGGTCGACTGCGATCATGTCCGCCATGCGCTCTATGCCTACGAGCAGGAGCGCCTGCCGATGACCACGCAGATCGTGATGATGAACCGCAAGGGCGGACCGGAAGGCGTGATCGATGCGGTCGAAGCCCGTGCGCCGGACGGCTTCTCCAACATCGACGATGTGCTGTCCTACGAGGACCGCAAGGCGATCGTGCGCGGATATGCCGGGGTTGCAGGCTTCGCCCGCGAGCAGGTGAACCGGCCGGCTGCAAAAGCGGCGTGACGGGGAAGCAGGTTCAGCTCGGAAAGAATAGCCCGTCTTCAAAGAATAGCCCCGTCTTCAATGTCATCGCCCGCGAAAGCGGGCGATCCAGTAAACGCGAAAGCGTCAGGAGATGACTGGATGCCCCGCCTTCGCGGGGCATGACAGAAACGGGCGATGCGATTCCGGCCCAAGCGAAATCGCATCAATCGTCAGGCCGTCGATGGGAACGATCACTCCGGCGGCGGCGGCAGGAAGAT
>NZ_DATMRX010000007.1:0-17233 GCF_035565855.1 Pseudorhodoplanes sp. | reverse complement strand
TCTGCCTGAAACAGCGCTCGGCGAATTCCTTTGGATAGCCTTTCGAAACCATCCCGCCGATCATTTTTTCCTTATAGTTGCCGATCGTCCCCGTGCGCTTGAAGGTCGCCATGGCCCGGCGCAATTCGTCGGCCTCCCCCGGCTCGAAGCCGCCGGCGACGATCGCGATACGCATCGCCTGCTCCTGGAACAGCGGCACGCCCAGGGTGCGTTCGAGCACGCGCTTGAGTTCGTCCTTCGGCCAGGGTGCTTTCGGCGACGGGTATGTTACCGCCTTCGGATTCTCGCGCCGTTGCAGATAAGGATGCACCATCTTGCCCTGGATCGGGCCGGGCCGCACGATCGCGACCTCGATCACAAGGTCATAAAACTTTTCCGGCTTCAGCCGCGGCAGCATCGACATCTGCGCGCGGCTTTCGATCTGGAACACGCCGATGGTGTCGGCGCGCTGGATCATGCGATAGGTGGCCTTGTCCTCATCCTGTTCGGTAAGGTTGCGTTCGATTCCGTAATGCGCGCGCAAGAGGTCGAACGAGCGGCGCAGGCAACTCAGCATGCCAAGGCCGAGCACGTCGACCTTGAGAAGGCCGAGCGCCTCGAGATCGTCCTTGTCCCATTCGATGACGGTGCGGTCTTCCATCGCGGCATTCTCGATTGGCACCACCTTGTCGAGCCGCGTGCGGGTGATGACGAAGCCGCCGACATGCTGCGAGAGGTGGCGCGGGAAGCCCTGCAATTCGTGGGTCAGCGCGAGGGTCATGCGCAGGCGCGGATCGGACGGGTCGAGCCCGACGCGGCGCGCTTCCTTCGCCGACACGCCGTCCATGGACCAGCCCCACAGCGTCGAGGCGAGGGCGGAGACCGTATCCTCCGAAAGCCCGAACGCCTTGCCGACTTCGCGCACCGCGCTGCGGCCGCGATAGCAGGTCACGGTCGCCGTCATGCCGGCATGATCGCGGCCGTATGTCTCGTAGATGTGCTGGATCACCTCCTCGCGGCGCTCATGCTCGAAATCGACATCGATGTCGGGCGGCTCATGGCGGTCCTTTGAGATGAATCGCTCGAACAGCGGGTTGACGACGTCGGGGCTGACCTCGGTAATGCCGAGGCAATAGCAGATCATCGAATTGGCGGCCGAGCCGCGGCCCTGGCACAGGATCGGCTGCGGCCGCGAGCGCGCGAATGCGACGATGTCATGCACGGTGAGAAAGAACGGCGCGTAGCCGAGTTCGCCGATCACTTTCAGTTCGCGGTCGAGGATCTCGCGGATCTCCGGCTTGATGCCGTCCGGAAAGCGCCGCTTCACGCCGGCCTCGGTGAGCGCGACCAGCCGTGCCTGCGGCGTTTCGTATTCGCCGCGGGTTTCGTAAGGATAATCGTGCTGCATCTCGTCAAGCGAGAAATGGCAGCGCGCGAGCAGGCGCTGCGTCTGCGTGATGGCGTCCGGGTAATCGGCAAACAGCCGCGCCATTTCCTGCGGCGGTTTCAGGTGGCGTTCGGCATTCAGCGTGAGCAGGCGCCCGGCCTGATCGATGGTGACATGCTCGCGGATGCAGGTGAGCACATCCTGCAACATGCGCCGCCAGGGATGATGGTAGAGCACGTCATTGGTGGCGATCAGCGGAATGCCGTTGCCGGAGGCGATGCGGGCGAGCCTTGCGATGCGACGCTGATCGTCGCCGCGATAAAGGAAGCTCGCCGCAAGCCAGAGCGCGCGTTTCGCCGCATGCTGCTTCAGCCGGGACAAGAGCGGCGACAATTTCCGTTCGTCGATCCGCGCCGGCGGCATGACGATCAGGTTGAGGTCATCGATCCGGGCGATCAGGTCGGCCAGTTGAAGGATGCAATCGCCCTTCTCCGCCTTGCGCTTGCCGTGGGACAGAAGCTGCGTCAGCCGGCCCCAGCCGGCCCGGTTCGACGGATAGGCGATGATGTCGGGCGTGCCGTCGGCGAAGGCGAGGCGCGCGCCGACGACAAGGCGCAAGCCCGTCTCCTTCGCCATGACATGCGCGCGCACCACGCCCGCGACCGAATTGCGATCGGCAATGCCGATCGCGGCGAGTCCCAGCTCTTTCGCCTGCTCCACCAGTTCTTCGGGATGGGAAGCTGCGCGCAGAAAGGAGAAGTTGGTAGCGACGGCAAATTCGGCATAGGGGGGCGGGGCGGCGGGCGGCGCACTCGCTTTGCTCGCGCCGCGGTTTCGCTCCGGCAATGAATGAACATTGCTCATGCGAAAATCCCGTGCAGGAACCAGTGCGGCGGGTTGTCCTTGTCCTGATAGATGCCCTCGCGATACAGCCACACCCGCACGCCCTGCCGCGTCTCGATGCGGAAATAGTCGCGCGTGACCGGCATACCCTGATCGTTGCGCCACCATTGCAGCGCGATGCTTTCAGGCCCTTCGGCATAAGCGACGTCATGGGTGACGCGCCGCCATTTGAATTGCACCGGCGGACCGTCTGGCACCTGCGCGATGGCCTCCACCGGTTCGGGGCGTTCGAACAGCCGGATCGGACGCACCGGGATGCGGCTGTCCTGAAACAAACTGTCTTCCAGCGCGCGATCCTTCGCAGAATCGTGGTGTCTGTCTTTGCCCTGGACGATGCTGTTCGCCGGAACGGCGATGCTTGCGAGCTCCGGCCAATGCGTGTCCTGCGGGACGAGCCGCTGCACGCGATCGGCGCCGAAGCGCGCCATCAGGCGGTCGATCAGATGCGCGGTCTCGCGTGCCGGATCGCCTGTGCCCCATCCGGTCTGCACGGCATCGAATGCTTCCACGGCCAGCGCCGACAGCCGGATCATGTCGAAGCCGAAACCCGGATCGGCTTCGTCGCCGAGCACCGTCAGGCGATCGAGAAACAGCCGCCGGATGCGAGTGGGATCGCGCAAGGGTTCGGACGTGCCGATCTCCACACGCACCACCTTGCCGTCGGTGCGAAACAGCGCGGCCTGCAGACGGCGTGCGCCTTTGCCATGCCGCTCCATGGCGCGGGCCAGTTCCTGCGCCAGATGCACGATGGTGCCGAGCACATCGTCTTCCCGCCCGATCGGATCGGCAAAGCGCCGCTCGGCGAGAAAGGACGGCACCGGCAGACGCGGCACGATCGGCTCCTCCTCGCGGCCGAGCGCCTGATCGATGCGGCGCACGAAAGCCGATCCGAAACGCGCGGCGAGCGGCGCTCGCGGCAGATCGATGACGTCGCCGATGGTTTTCAATCCGGCTTGCGCGAGCGGAGCTGCGATCTGCGGATCGATGCGGAGCGCGGCGAGGGGAAGGGGAAGTAGCGCAGCATGTCGTTCCTCCGTTCGTCCCCGCGAAAGCGGGAACCCAGAGTCATGCTGCGAAATCCTTCTGCAAGAATCCGGATTCCCACTTGCGCGGGAATGAACGGAGTTTGTGGCCGTCTCATTGATTGAAGTGGAGATGCCATACCGCGCCATCGCCCACGCCCATCCCGGCGTATCGCCGATGGCGGCGCGCGCATGAAAGCCCTGTACGGCCAGCCGCCGGATCAGATCGCGGCGCAGGTCCTCCTCGCCGCCGAATAGATGCGCGCAGCCGCTGATATCGAGAAACAGCCCGTCCGGCGGATCGAGACCGACGAGCGGCGTGTAGCGATCGCACCAATCGGCGATCTGTTCGAGCATCGTCCGGTCGGCGGCTTCGTCCGCATCGACCGCCACAAGCTGCGGATACATCGCGCGCGCATCGGCAAGCGCCATCGTTGCGCGCAGACCGAGGCGTGCCGCTTCGTCATTCAGCGCCGCGATCTGCCGCGCCGCGCGCACGGTCGTGACCACGACGAGCGGCTGACCCGCAAGGTCAGGCGATCGCCGCGTCAGCCGGTCGGTCGGCAAACGGCGCAGCCACAGCGACAGGATCCTCCGGGACGAAGGCAAGCTCATGATGACTCCACGCAACACGAAACCGGCCGCAGGGACCGCGCCGGTTCTTCACCAGTGAGAGCAGGAATGACGTCGTGCCGAGCCCGCCATGCGGATCGCGCGCGCCTGCTTTTGCCGAGACCTCCCAGCGCGTCATCGCCGCGCTCGGCATCGAGGCGGAGCGATGCCGCAACAGAAGACCGATGCCGTCATGCTCGCGCGCGGCGAGCGAGAGACGGCGGGTGGCAGTCAGGTCGGCGGAATCGTCCGGCAATTCGGCGATCACGCTGGCGATGCCGCGGCATTTGAGCGCTTCCTCCATCGCGAACAGCGCGTCGAGCGCCCGACGCGCGCGCAGCACCAGAAGCCGCCGCGCCGGCAGGCCGAACAGGTCGAAGCCGAGGCCGTAGGGCGCCCCGCCCTCGAAGCGCGCCATGTCGGTCTGGATGAACAGCGTTTCCCGGCCGCTGCGGCCGGCTTTTCCGGAGAGCGCCGCCAGCGCCAGCGCAAAGCCGCAGGCCGCGCCGAGATGGACCGGGACGGACGGCGAGATTTCGTGCAGGGCGCCAAGGGTTAGCCCGCCGCCCAACAGCCGATCGGCCTCGCTCAGGCCCAGCGGCATGGGCGCATTATCGTGTTGATAATGCTGGATTTTCTCTATGCTTTGACGAAGGCGCGCGAGCGCCTCCGGCGCTTGCGCACCGGTCAGGGACCGCTCCATGGGGCCTCGTGAGATCGACTATGTTCTCTATTTGTTCTTATTGATTCCGGGCTTTGACCCGCTTGGCAAGAACAAAATGAAGAGGACTTAGACCGAGGGGCGGACCGACAGGTTTGGGACCGCCGTCCGGCGTCACTCCGTTTCCTGCGCCGCCGTTTTCGTATCGATCAGCTCGCGCAGCGGCGCCTCCAGTTCATACTCGAACCCGGACGGCTCGTAGCGCACCTCGCTCTTGCCGGCCATGTCGCGCGGCGCGATCCGGCGCACCAGCAATTCGCCGAAGCCCCTGCGTGTCGGCGCCTCGACCACGGGGCCGCCGCTTTCCTTCCAATGCAGATGAAACACCGGATCGCTGCCGAGATTGTCGATCCGCCATTGCAGCCTCACGCGCCCTTCCGGCACCGACAGCGCGCCATGCTTGGCGGCATTGGTGGCGAGTTCGTAGAAAAGGAGCGCGAAGGTCTGCGCGGTGCGCGCGCGCAATGCGATGTCCGGTCCCTCCATTTCGATACGGCCGGCAAACGGCAGCACGTCCTCCGAGATCAGGCTGCGCAGGCTGACGCTCCGCCAGTCGCTGGCGGTGAGGATCGACATCGCCTTGGCCAGTGCCTGCAGGCGTCCTTCGCAGGTCCGCTGAATTTCGCTGAGACTGTGCCCCGGCGTGAAGCTGAGCCGCACCACCGCCTGTGCGACGGCCATCACGTTGCGGACCCTATGATTGAGTTCGTGGATCAGCACCTTCAGCCGGTCCTCAGCGGATTTGCGCGAGGCCACTTCATCCGACAGAGCCGCGGAGCGGTTGACGATGAAGCCAATGAACAGCACCGTGCCGAGAGTCATGGCAATTCCGGCACATGCGATCCATAATCCGTGCAGGAAACCTTCGCGTTGCAGATCGCGCGGCACCGCATAGACGAATCTCAGATCGTTTTGTCCGAAATCCATCCTTCGATCGAACCGCGTCGACCTTTCGCCCGCAGCGCTGTCGTTCGCGATGCTGGCCGATGCCTGGCTGAAGATCGGTTCCTCCACGTCCTCCGTGTAGATCCTGATTGCCGCATCGGCAGGGACCTTCGAGGTCGCAAGCGCATTGTAGAACAGCTGGTCGATCCGAAAGCCAAATCCCATCACGCCGAGGAAACGATCGGCCGGATCGAAGATCGGCGCATAGAGCAGAAGCGAATTCGTATCCGGCGATTGCACCAATTTGAGCGGCCGTGTTCGCGTCACTTCGCGTGAGCGTTTCGCTTCGAGGATCGCGACAAGTCGCTCCGGAAACGAACCCGCATCGACCCCGAGCACGATCCGGTTGTGCGCCGGTGCGATGTCCACGATCGGATAGATTGGTCGATCCAGCGCCTGCGGATCGATCGGCTGGCCATTGCCCGTCCGCAGCGTCGGATTTGGCGCGCCGGAGGCCGCAAGCGAGGCCAGGATCTCCGGCACCTGAGCGGGCCGCACCTCCGGAAGCCAGCCGACGGTGGCGAGATCCGGTGCGAGACCGACGGCCCTTTGACCGAAGGTCCCAAGCGGCGCCGGCGCCGAAAGGGGCGGGGGCACGAAGAAACGCGAAACCGTCTTCGCGAGGTTGGTGCGCTCGAGGATATGCTCACTGACCGCCGCGAAATGCGTGTCGACGATTTCACCGATGCGCAGCCGTTCCACCGTGCGGTATTGCCGCGCCTCATTTTGCGCGACATAGAGCGACAGCAGCACGCCCGCAGCGGCGACCAGAGCGAGCAGGGCTCTTGTCATCGTCCGCTGCCGCATTTTCAGTCGTTCACGCGCTTGCATCGATGGCTTCTACTCGGAGACGGGGCATGACAGCTGAGCCGGGGGCAGCAAGCGCGATTTTAGCGGAACCGTCCAGACAAACATTGGTTAGGTCTCGGCCCGGTAAATGAGGCAGGCCGATGAGCGACATCGTCGAAACCGATATCCCGGCGCGGCTCGATCGCCTGCCCTGGAGCCGGTTCCATACGCTGGTGGTCGCGGCGCTGGGTATCACCTGGATCTTTGACGGGCTCGAAGTCACGCTCGCCGGCGCGTTGTCCGGGGCGCTGAAGGACAGTCCGGTCCTGCAATTCTCCAATACTGACATCGGGATCGTCGGCAGCGCCTATCTTGCCGGAGCCGTGCTGGGCGCCTTGTTCTTCGGATGGCTGACGGATCGCCTCGGCCGCAAGAAGCTGTTCTTCATCACGCTCTCCGTCTATCTGATCGCGACCGGGCTGACCGCGTTCACCTGGAATCTCTGGACCTTTGCGATCTGCCGCTTCTTTACCGGCGCCGGTATCGGCGGGGAGTATGCTGCGATCAACTCCACGATCCAGGAATTGATCCCGGCGCG
This sequence comes from Pseudorhodoplanes sp., assembly GCF_035565855.1. Lineage (GTDB taxonomy): Bacteria > Pseudomonadota > Alphaproteobacteria > Rhizobiales > Xanthobacteraceae > Pseudorhodoplanes. Next base: position 10,277 of record NZ_DATMRX010000007.1, on the reverse strand, counting down.
CGTGCGCGGCTGGACCGATCTTGTGATCAACGGCAGCTTCTGGATCGGCGCCGCCATCGGCGCGATCGGCTCGATCGTGCTGCTCGATCCCGCGGTGATCGATCCGGAAATCGGCTGGCGCCTGGCTTTCTTCATCGGTGCGGCGCTCGGCGTGATCGTCTTTTTCATGCGGATGTGGATACCGGAAAGCCCGCGCTGGCTGATGACGCACGGCCGCGCGCCTGAAGCCGAGCGTATTGTCGCAGGCATCGAGGCTGTGGTTCCCGGCTATGGGCCGCCAGAGCGCCCGTTGCCTCGGGTGAAGCTGCGCAGCCGCAGCCACACGCCGTTATTGGAAGCAGCGCGCGCCATGTTCGTCACGCATCGTGATCGCGCCGGCGTCAGCCTCGTTCTGATGGCAGCGCAGGCGTTTTTCTATAACGCGATCTTTTTCACCTATGCGCTGGTGCTGACCGACTTCTTCGGAATCGCGGCGAACCAGGTCGGCTGGTACATCCTGCCGTTCGCGGCCGGCAATTTCCTCGGGCCGGTGTTTCTCGGCCGGCTGTTCGACACCATCGGACGGCGGCCGATGATCTTCTTCACTTATCTCGTGTCGGGCGTGCTGCTTGCGCTGACCGGCTGGCTGTTCATGGAAGGTTATCTGACCGCCACCACCCAGACGCTGTGCTGGATGGCGATCTTCTTCTTCGCCTCGGCCGCAGCAAGTTCCGCCTATCTCACCGTGAGCGAAACCTTCCCGCTGGAAATCCGCGCGCTCGCCATCGCGATCTTCTATGCGGTCGGCACCGGGATCGGCGGCGTCGCGGGCCCTCTTGTCTTCGGCATGCTGATCGAGTCCGGCTCGCGCGCAACGGTGTTCGCCGGCTATCTGTTCGCCGCCGTGTCGATGGTCGCGGCCGCGATCGTCGCCTTGCGCTATGGCGTCGCCGCCGAACGCAAGTCGCTGGAACAGGTCGCGCGCCCGCTCGCCAGCACCGATTGAGAACCTGTATCCGGGTGCTGGGCAAAACCCGACTCGTATCCTATGGTCGCGGCGCCGGGGCGGAACGAGGAATCAGATGAGGCGAGTTTTTCTCTGGTGCGCGCTGTCTCTCGCGCTCCTGCTGCAGTCCGGGCCGGTCGGCGCGCAGGCGCTCGACAAGGTCACCTTGGGCACCAATTGGGTGGCGGAAGCCGAGCATGGCGGCTTCTATCAGGCTGTCGCCGACGGCACCTACAAGAAATACGGGCTGGACGTGACCATTCTGCCCGGCGGGCCGAATGCGAATAACCGGATTCTTCTGCCAGTCGGCAAGATCGACTTCTACATGACGTCGGGCCTTCTCCAGGCGTTCGATGCTGTCGCGCAGAACATCCCGACGGTCACCATTGCCGCGAGTTTCCAAAAGGATCCGCAGGTGCTGATGGCGCATCCGGGTCAGGGGATCGAAAAGTTCGAGGACCTGAAGAAGCTGACCATTCTCGTCTCCAAGGAAGGGATGTCCGGCTATTACCAGTGGTTAAAGAAGGATTACGGCTTCACCGACAAGCAGGTGCGGCCCTACACCTTCAATCCGCAGCCATTTTTCGCCGACAAGCGCACGGCGATGCAGGGCTATGTGACGTCGGAACCCTATGCGGTCGAGACGCAGGGCAAGTTCAAGCCGGTGATCTTCCTGCTCGCCGATCAGGGCTTCTCGACCTATTCGACGCTGATCGAGACGAGGCGCGAACTTGTCGAAAAGAAGCCCGACCTCGTGCAGCGCTTCGTCGATGCCTCGATGATCGGCTGGTACAATTATCTCTACGGCGACAACAAGGCCGCGAACGCGCTGATCAGGAAGCACAATCCGGAAATGACCGATGCGTTGCTCGCCTATTCCATCGACAGGATGAAGGAATACGGAATCGTCGATTCCGGCGACTCGATGAAGCTCGGCATCGGTGCGATGACCGACGCGCGCATCAAGGATTTCTTCGACAAGATGGTGCGCGCGGGCATCGTGAAACCTGGTCTCGATTACAAGCGGGCCTATACGTTGCAATTCGTAAACAAGGGTGTCGGCAACGAGCTGCGGCCGAAGTGACAGCCTTTTCTCTCTCCCCGTTCTTACGGGGAGAGGTGGCGAGCATCGGAGATGCGAGCGGGGTGAGGGGCTGTGCTAGAATGAAAAGCCCCCCTCACCCGATTTGCTTCGCTGCGCTTGCAAATCGACCTCTCCCCACAAGCGGGGAGAGGTAAGGAAGAGCCAGATCGTGGAATTGTCCTCCACAACATCCCCCATCGTCTCCCTCCATGGCGTCGGCAAGAGCTTCCCGAACGGCGTCGCGGCGCTGCGCGATGCAAGCTTCTCCGTTCACGAGCACGAATTCGTCTCGCTGCTCGGCCCGTCCGGCTGCGGCAAGTCCACGGCCTTGCGCATCCTCGCCGGCCTCATGGAGCCGTCCGACGGCGACGTGATCTGGCGCGGCGGCGCAGCGCCGGACGGTTCGAAAGGCGAGATCGGCTTTGTCTTCCAGGAGCCGACGCTCATGCCGTGGGCGAGCGTCGCGCGTAACGTCTATCTCCCGCTCAAGCTCGCCGGCGTCACGCGCGCCGATGCGTTGCCGCGCATTCGCGAGGCGCTGGCGCGCGTCGGGCTGGAAGCCTTCGAGAAAGCCTTTCCGCGCGAATTGTCCGGCGGGATGAAGATGCGCGTCTCCATCGCCCGCGCGCTGGTGACGAACCCGAAGCTCCTGCTGATGGACGAACCTTTCGCGGCGCTCGACGAGATCACGCGCTTCCGACTGAACAACGACCTGCTGTCGCTCTGGGCGGCGATGCGGCAGACCGCGATCTTCGTCACCCATTCGGTTTTCGAGTCGGTCTATCTGTCGAGCCGCATCATCGTGATGACATCGCGGCCCGGCCGCGTGCATGCGGAGATCACGGTGGACGCACCCTATCCACGCAGCGAAGCATTCCGCACCTCGCCGGAATATGCCGCGCTCTGCCGCACGGTGTCGAAGGCGCTGGTCGATGCGATGGCGCAGGGAGAGGCCGCATGACGCCGCGTCGGCCAACCCGCGCCGAGGAAGCAAAGGAGCGCACCCGGCGCGAGCGCGTGCTGCGCGCCCTGCTGCCGGTCCTGGCGCTCGGCATCGGCATTCTGGTCTGGGACCTCGTGGTGCGGATCAACGACATTCAGCCTTATGTGCTGCCGTCGCCGGAACTCGTGTTCCGCACGCTGATCACCGACTGGCCGCTGTTGTGGGGTTCGCTCGTGGTAACGCTGAGCCTGACGTTCCAGGCTCTCATCCTCGCCTTCGTCGGCGGGGTGGCGCTTGCGATCGCGTTCAACAAGTCGCGGCTCGCCGAATATTCTTTCTACCCTTACGCGGTGATCCTGCAGGTCACGCCGGTGGTGGCGATCGCGCCGCTTCTGTTGATCTATCTGCCGCAACAGGCGGCGGTGCTGGCCTGTGCGTGGATCGTGGCGTTCTTTCCGGTCCTGGCGAATACGACGCTCGGTCTCAATTCGGTCGATCGCAATCTCACCGAGCTGTTCCGTCTCTATGGTGCGAGCGGCTGGCAGGTGCTGCGCGATCTCAAGCTGCCGGCCGCCTTGCCCTACATGCTCGGCGGTCTGAAGATCGCCGGCGGGCTGTCGCTGATCGGCGCGGTGGTTGCAGAAATCGCGGCCGGCTCGGCAGGCGCGGGTTCAGGGCTCGCCTATCGCATCGCGGAGAGCGGCTACCGGCTGAACATCCCGCGCATGTTTGCGGCGCTGATCCTGTTGTCGGTCGCCGGGATCGTGATCTTCGCGGCGCTGTCGCTGATCTCGCATCTCATCCTGCGCCGCTGGCATGAGAGTGCTGCGGAGACTTGAGGCGTTTCGGGGGAACGGCGCGTCACAACACCATCCGCGCCGCGATCCCGAGCGCCGCCATGATCACCACGATCTCCACGAGGCCGCGATGGAAGCGGAACGCGAGCAGCGCGGCGATCACCGCGAGCGCCGCTGCCTTCATGTCGAGCGCCAGCGGATCGAACGCATACCAGCGCAGGAAGCCGGCGCGCTGTTCGGTGACGTGAACGAACAGCACATGCAGCGCGAACCAGACGGTCAGGTTGAGAATGACGCCGACCACGGCCGCGGTGATCGCGGCAAGTGCGCCGGACAACATGCGGTTTGAGCGAATCTGCTCGACGAAGGGCGCGCCGGCAAAAATCCACAGCATCGAGGCCGAGAACGTTACCCAGGTGGTCATCGCCGCGGCGACGACGCCCGCTGTCACCGGGGAGAACGGTGCCGCATCGCGATAGCCGGCGAGGAAGCCGACGAATTGCGTCACCAAAATCAGCGGGCCGGGCGTGGTTTCGGCAAGGCCGAGGCCGTCCACCATCTCCGCCGCCGTCATCCAGCCCTGCCGGTCGACGGCTTCCTGCGCCATATAGGCGAGCAGCGCATAGGCGCCGCCGAAGCTCACCGTCGCAAGTTTCGAGAAGAAGGTGCCGATCTCGACAAGGACGTGGCTCTTCCCGAGCGTCACCAGCGCGAGCACCACCGGCGCCCACCACGCGACGAGTCCGATGACGATGGCATACGCGGCCTGTTTCCAGCGTCCCGGCACCGGCGGCGCATCAGTGATGTTGGCGCCGAGGGCAAGCATCGCGGGTGCGCTCCGCGCAACCCCATAGCCGATGGCGCCCGCGCCTATCACGATCAGCGGAAACGGCACCGCGAGGAAGAAAATGCCGATGAAGGCCGCGGCAGCGATCGCGATCAGCACGGAGGTCTTCAACGCGCGCCGGCCGATACGGATCAGCGCCTCCACCACGATCACCAGCACCGCGGCCTTGATGCCGAACAGCGCGCCGTCGATCAGCGGTACGCCCTGCCCGAACGCATAGACGAGACTCAGGGCCAGCATGACGAGGGCGCCGGGCAATACGAACAGGATGCCCGCCGCGAGCCCGCCGCGCGCGCCATGCAACGTCCATCCACTATAGGTCGCGAGCTGCTGCGCCTCGGGGCCCGGCAGCAGCATGCAGACATTCAGCGCGTGCAGGAAGCGCGGCTCGTCGATCCACTTCTTCTCGTCGACGAGGATGCGATGCATCAGCGCGATCTGCCCGGCCGGGCCGCCAAAGCCGAGGCAGCCGATCTTGAAAAAGGTGCGCAGGACATCCGGGAAGGTCGGATTGTCGTTCGACGTCGCAGCCTGTTCAGCAGTCGTCATGTCAGGCTGCTCGTGCGGGCCAGTTGTGACGCTCGGATGACGCGAAGCGTAACCACGCGAACAGCGCGTCGTAAACCGCAAATCCGCGATGCAGGAGACCGTGATCATCGTCACCCGCCAGTACGGACAGACCGAGCGACACCGCGTGCAGTCCGGCTGCTTCCGGCGCGAAATCGGGACGCGCGGTGTCGGCGCCGCGTACAATCAGGGCGAGGCGGGCGAGCGATGGATCGCTCTCCAGCGCAAACACCCTGAGCAGCGTGTCGAACGAGCAGCGCTCGCCTTCGTGCGACAGCTCCACGCCTTCAATGTCAAACGGTGTCGCGCCGGATTCACGCGCGACTTCCGTCACCTGCGGCGGATCGACGAACAGGAAGCGCGCCTGCACGTCGATGAAGCGGCGGATCAGCCATGGGCACGCGATCCGGTCGATCTTCGGCCGCCGGCGCGTGACCCAGAGGCTCGGCGGATTTGGCGCAAGCCTCCGAACCGCGGCGCGGTCCACGAGGGGCAGGCCGGCCGCTTGCCATGCATCGTAGCCACCCTCGAGCACGCGTGCATCAAAGCCGCGCGCTCGCAGATGAGCCGCCGCCATCTGGCTGCGCCCGTGTCCGTGCCTGCAGGCGACGACGATGGTTCCGGAATGGGGTGCGAGGGTCCATGACGCCGCGTGCTGCGCGTCGCGCAGGACCGCTGCCGGCAGGAGACCATTCGACGCTTGTATGGCCTCGGGTCTGCGGACGTCGACAATCAGCGGTGCGTCGGATGTTCCTGTCCTCCGCCACAATTGTTCCGGTGTGATTGAAAAATGCAAAGCCATACGCCTCCTCCATTAACGAGGAGACGGTGCTTGGGCCTTGCGAGCCTTGGAAGGAGCGGGGCGACCGTCGTAAGCCCCGCAAAACTAAGACTAGAGCGGATGCCTGAGACTTGCAACGCGGGTAGAGGGCGATGCCGCGGCCTGCCTTGCACGGGGGGCCGTTCTCCGTTACAGAGATGGGATGACATCCGGCCCACATCCCACGGAAGGCGAGCAGAGGCGCGCCCGGCTGACTGGCATCGGCCTGATGTGCGGGGCGGTGCTGACATTCGCCTGCCTCGATGCCAGCGCGAAATATCTCAACGGTTACATGGATACGCTGCAGGTGGTGTGGGCGCGCTATACCGGCGCCTTCATCTTTGCGCTGTTCATCTTCAACCCGGTCTCGCGACCGGGACTGATGCGCACCACGCGGCCGGTGCTGCAGATCGTGCGGTCGGCGATGCTGCTCGGCTCCACCATCACCAATTTCCTCGCCTTCCGCTATCTGCAACTCGATCAGGCGCTGGCCATCCTGTTCTCGACCCCGTTCATGGTGGCGATCCTGGCCGGGCCGATCCTCGGCGAATGGATCGGCTGGCGGCGATGGGTGGCCATCCTGGTCGGCTTTGCAGGCGTGCTACTGGTGACCCGGCCGGGTGTCGGCGGGGTACACTGGGCGGCGCTCTATTCCGTCGCGAGCGCGGTGTTCTATGCGCTCTATATCGTCGCCACCCGCGTGCTGTCGCGGACCGATACCAGCGACACCACTCTGTTTTATTCAAACCTTGTGGGCGCGGTGGCGATGCTCCCGGTCCTGCCCTTCGTCTGGACCACCCCGGAAGATCCGTTCGTCATTTTCCTGATGGTGGTGTTCGGGGCCTTCGGCAGTCTGGGCCATTATCTGCTGATCGCCGGCCACCGGTTGGCCCCGGCGTCGGTGCTGGCGCCCTTCATCTATACCCAGCTCGTCTGGGCGACCGGGTTCGGCTATTTCGTCTTCGGCGATGTCCCCAATCGCTGGACCCTGGCCGGTGCCGCGGTGGTGATCGCTTCGGGTCTCTACCTTCTGCATCGTGAAAGGGTGCGCGGGACCGCGTGACGCGCGTAGGCCGCCTCGTGGTTGCATGTCGGGTCGCACCGGTGAGCGGCGGATTTGACAGTTCAACCTGCTCGGCCGATGCACTAAAGTCGCGCCGCACTGGGGAACGAAACAGAGACAAAAATGCTCGACAAAGCCCAAGGAACGAAATCCGAGACCAAGCCCGGTCTCAACGACGATATCGGTGAGGACAAGCGCCTCGAAATGTACCGCTTGCAGGTTCTGCTGCGGGAAGCCGAGCAGCGCGCCTTTGACCTTTTCCTGCAGAATCTCGTCAAGGGCACGAGCCACCTCTCGCTCGGTCAGGAAGCGGTAGCGGCCGGCTTCGCTGCGGCGATGAAGCCCGGCGACCTGTCGTTCTGCACCTATCGCGGACATGCCCATACGCTGGCCCGTGGCGTTCCGGTGGAGCAGGTGCTCGGCGAATTGATGGGCCGCGACAACGGGCTGATGCGCGGCAAGGGCGGCTCAATGCACCTCACCTCGGTCGAGCATGGGGTGATGGGCTCCTATGCCATCATCGGCGCGCATCTGCCGATCGCCTGCGGCGCGGCCTGGCGCGCGCAATACAAGGGCCAGGACGATGTGTCGGTCTGCTTCTTCGGCGACGGCACGACCAATATCGGCGCCTTCCACGAGGCGCTGAATTTCGCCGCGGTGTGGAAATTGCCGGTGATCTTCGTCTGCGAGAACAACCACTACATGGAATACACGCCGATCGCCGACGTGACGGCGGTCCCGCATCCCGCAGCCGATCGTGCGGCGGCCTATGGACTGCCGCGCATCATTGTCGACGGCAACGACGCCGACGAGGTCTACCGCACCGCGCAGGAAGCCTTCGCCAAGGCGCGGCGCGGCGAAGGCCCCTCGCTGATCGAATGCATCACCTATCGGCATAGCGGGCATTCGCGGGCCGATCCGGCCAAGTATCGGCCCGAGGGCGAACTGGAACGGTGGAAGGAACGTGACCCGATAAAAATCTATCGGGCGCGTCTGCTTGAATTCGGCATCGACCCGGAGGTGATGAAGGGCATCGATGAGGGCATCAAGCGTGAGGTCGACGAGGCGACCGAGAAGTGCAAGGCCTCGCCGCCGCCACCACTCGATATCATCCACACCGATGTCTATGCCGACGGGGGCTTCGCATGGCGGAACTGACTTATCGCGATGCGGTGATCCGCGGCATCGCACAGGAAATGTCGCGCGACGAGGATGTTGTGTTCCTCGGCGAGGACGTGGCGAAGGCCGGTGGCGTGTTCAAGGCGACGGTCGGCCTGTATGAGCAATTCGGGCCGCTGCGCGTGCGCGATACGCCGATCTCGGAGCAGGCGATTCTCGGTGCGGCGATGGGCGCGGCGATGACCGGCCTGAAGCCGATCGCCGAAATCATGTTCTCGGACTTCATCGCGGTCTGCTTCGACTATATCGCGAATGAATTTCCGAAGAGCCGGTACATGACCAACGGGCAGGTGAAGTGCCCGCTGGTGGTGCGGACCGGCAATGGCGCGGGCTCGCGTTTCGGTGCGCAGCATTCCCAGAGCGTCGAGAACTGGTGCATGATGATTCCGGGGTTGAAGGTCGTCGCGCCGTCGAATCCGCGCGACGTGATTGGGCTCCTCGCCGCCTCGGTTCGCGATCCGGATCCGGTGATCTTCTTCGAGCACAAGTCGCTCTACGCGACCAAAGGCGAGGTGCCGGACGGCGAGATCGTCGACACGCTCGGGACTGCGAAGATCGTGCGTCCGGGCAAGGATGCCACCATTCTTGCGCTGGCGCTGATGGTGCCGCGCGCGATCGAAGCGGCCGAACGGCTCAAGGCGGAGCATGGCATCGACTGCGAAGTGGTCGACGTGCGCTCGCTGGTCCCGCTCGATACGCAGACCATCCTCGGTTCGGTCGGTCGCACGCACCGGCTGTTCACGGTAGAGGAGAATCCGCGGCTGTGCGGCTGGGGCGCCGAAATTGTGTCTATCGTGGCTGATGAGGCCTTCTACGACCTCGACGGCCCGCCGGTCCGGATCACCACGCCGCATATCCCGCTGCCATCCGCCGACCTGCTCGAGGATGCGGTGCTGCCGACGGTCGATCGCATTGCCGACACCGTGAGGCGGTCGCTGGAGAGTTAGTGGGCCTCGATGCGGCAGCCGAAGAAACGAGAAGCGACCTATGCCGACATCGAGGCTTTGCCTCCGAATGTCGTAGGCGAAATCGTTTTCGGCGTGCTGCATGCGCATCCGCGCCCGGCGCCGCGGCATGGCGTGGCGGCAGGCGAATTGCAGGCGGAATTGGTCCTGCCTTTCGCACGCGGTCGCGGCGGTCCAGGCGGATGGATTTTCATCGTCGAGCCGGAATTGCATCTCGGACCGCATGTCATCGTGCCCGATATCGGCGGCTGGCGGCGGGAAAGGCTGACGCCGTTTCCGGAAACCGCTTTCATCGAAACGCCACCCGACTGGCTGTGCGAGATTCTGTCGCCGTCGACGCAGCAGATCGACCGCACCGACAAGCTTGCCGTCTACGCGGCCTATGGAGTCAATTACTGCTGGTATGTCGATCCGATCGCCAGAACGCTGGAAGTGCTGGCGCTGACGGGAGACAAGTGGCTGCTGGCCGCCGCATTCAAGGACGACGACCCGGTCTGTGCACCGCCGTTTGAGGCTCACACATTTGCGCTGGATGTGCTTTGGGTGCCGGGACCGGATACTTCCGCTGCAGGACAATAGCGACGGCAGAAACGTTCACGTAAACGCCAAGGGAAAACTATGTACGAAAACCTCCTCGCCAATGTTCCGACCGATCTGTGGATCGGTGGTCAATGGCGGAAATCGTCCGATGGCCAACGCTTCGACGTGACGGACCCTGCAACCGAGCGCAAGATCGCTTCGGTTGCAAGCGCCACGGTTGAGGACGCGATCGCGGCGCTCGATGCGGCGCAGGCCGCATTCCCCGCATGGGCCGCCAAGAAGCCGCGCGAGCGGGGGGAGATCCTGCGCAAGGCGTTCGAGCTGATCATGCGTGACGCCGAGCGGCTGGCGAAATTGATCACGGTGGAGAATGGCAAGGCCTTGCCGGATTCGCGCGCCGAGGTCGCCTATGCTGCCGAATTCTTCCGCTGGAATGCCGAGGAAGCTGTGCGCAATCTCGGTTCGCTTTCGACCGCGCCGGCTTCGG
>NZ_DATMRX010000006.1:0-50110 GCF_035565855.1 Pseudorhodoplanes sp. | reverse complement strand
ATTACCTCACGTTCGAAACCGCTCTCGGTCATTGCGCCGTCGCCTGGAACGATGCGGGTATCGTCTGTTTCCGGTTGCCGACCGCAAGTGCCGATGCCGCGAAGGGTTCACTGCTTCGCCGCCATCCGGATGCCGTTCCGGTGTCCCCTCCGGAGAATGTGGCTGCGGTGGTGTCGGCAGCTTTCCGCTATTTCGAGGGAGACGAGGTCGATTTCTCATTCTGCACCCTCGATCTGCGTCCGCAGGAGCCGTTCTTCGCACGGGTTTACGACGCCGTGCGCCAACTGCGATGGGGTGAGACGACAACCTATGGCGCGGTCGCAAAGACACTCGGTGCCGGTCCCGAAGCCGCGCGGGATGTCGGACAGGCGATGGCGAAAAATCCGGTGCCTCTGATCATCCCCTGCCATCGGGTGCTGGCCGCGGGCGGCAGGATCGGTGGCTTCTCGGCGCCGGGAGGCTCCGCCACCAAGGCGCGGATGCTGGCGCTCGAAGGCGCCCGGAGCGGAGCGGTACCCGCAGCACAGGGGACTTTCGGATTCTAGGTCGCGAGGCGGAAGAATGCTTTCGTCTCCGGCTCTCCTGCGCTAAGCGGGCCGCTTCATTTTTGTCTCGCCCGCCGCAATGATCCGTATCGACAATATCTCCAAGCAGAACGGTCACCAGATTCTGTTCATCGAGGCTTCGGCCGCCCTGCACAAGGGCGAGAAGGTCGGCCTCGTCGGTCCGAATGGCGCGGGCAAGACGACGCTGTTCCGCATGATCGCAGGGCAGGAGCAGCCGGACGAAGGCCAGGTCTCGGTCGATCGCGGTCTGACCATCGGATATTTCAGCCAGGATGTCGGCGAGATGAGTGGCCGCAGCGCGGTCGCCGAAGTCATGGAAGGCGCGGGCCCGGTCAGCATTGTGGCGGCGGAGCTGAAAGAGCTCGAGGGGGCGATGATCGATCCCGATCGCGCCGACGAAATGGACCAGATCCTCGAACGCTATGGTGAGGTCCAGGCGCGTTTCGAGGAACTGGACGGCTATGCACTCGATGCGCGGGCGCGCGAGGTGCTGGCGGGGCTCGGCTTCAGCCAGGAGATGATGGACGGCGATGTCGGCAATCTGTCGGGCGGCTGGAAGATGCGCGTCGCGCTGGCCCGCATTCTTCTGATGCGGCCGGACGGCATGCTGCTCGACGAGCCGTCGAACCATCTCGATCTTGAAAGCCTGATCTGGCTTGAGAATTTTCTCAAAGGCTATGACGGCGCGTTGCTCATGACCTCGCATGACCGCGAATTCATGAACCGCGTCGTCAACAAGGTGATCGAGATCGATGCCGGCACGCTAACCAGTTATTCCGGCGATTACGAATTCTACGCACGGCAGCGCGCGTTGAACGAGCAGCAGCAGCAGGCGCAATTCGAGCGCCAGCAGGCGATGCTGGCGAAGGAAATCAAGTTCATCGAGCGCTTCAAGGCGCGCGCATCGCATGCGGCGCAGGTGCAAAGCCGCGTCAAGAAGCTGGAAAAGATCGAGCGGGTCGAGCCGCCGCGCCGCAGGCAGTCAATCGCGTTCGACTTCATGCCGCCGCCGCGGTCTGGCGACGACGTGGCAAGCCTCAAGGGCGTGCACAAGGCCTATGGCAGCAAGCGCATCTACGAAGGGCTTGATTTTCACGTCGCCCGCATGGAGCGCTGGTGCGTTCTCGGCATCAACGGTGCCGGCAAGTCGACGCTTCTCAAACTCGTCACCGGCTCAACCGAGCCGGATGCCGGCACGGTGACCGTCGGCAGCAGCGTCAAGCTCGGCTATTTCGCGCAGCACGCCATGGACCTGCTCGATGGCGAGCGCACGGTGTTCGAGGAGCTCGACTATAGCTTCCCGCAGGCCGGGCAGGGGCAGTTGCGCACACTGGCCGGCTGCTTCGGCTTTTCCGGCGACGATGTCGAAAAGCGCTGCCGCGTTCTTTCCGGTGGCGAGAAGGCGCGCCTCGTGATGGCGAAGATGCTGTTCGATCCGCCGAATTTCCTGGTGCTGGACGAGCCGACCAACCATCTCGACATGGCCACCAAGGAGATGCTGATCGCCGCGCTGGCGCGGTTCGAGGGCACGATGCTGTTCGTGTCGCACGACCGGCACTTCCTGGCAGCCCTCTCCAATCGCGTGCTGGAGCTGACGCCGGACGGCGTACACGTCTATGGTGGTGGCTATACGGAATATGTCGCGCGGACAGGCCAGGAGGCTCCGGGGTTGCGGAGCTGACGGGCCATGGCCGATGAAGGGGCGTATGACGCTTAAGCGTCCACGCTCGCCTGCAATGCGTTTTCCTGGATGAAGTCGCGGCGCGGTTCGACGAGATCGCCCATCAGCCGGCCGAAAATGTCGTCGGCTTCGTCGACCTCCCGCACCTTGACCTGCAACAGCGAGCGGACGTCGGTGTTCAGCGTCGTCTCCCAGAGCTGCTCCGGGTTCATCTCGCCGAGACCCTTGTAGCGCTGCATCGAGATGCCCTTGCGGCCGACGGCAGTCACTGCCTCGAACAGCCCGACCGGGCCGTAGATCGGCGTCTCGTCGTCCTTGCGTCGCAGGATGCCGGGCTTGGCGTAAACCTCCTGCAGGAGCGGCGCATATTCGTCGAGCCTGCGTGCATCGGCGGACCCCAGCAGCGCCTGATCGATCAGCGCCGCTTCCTTCACGCCGCGCACGGTGCGCTCGAAATGGAAGCCTTCGGAATCGAACCAGCCCGTCCAGCCGCGCTCGGTCTCGTCGGACAGGACGTCCAGCCGGCGCGCGATATATCCGGCCGCCGCTGCGGCCGCTTGCTGATCGCCTGTCACTCTCGGGGTCAGGACACCGGCGATCGCCGCCTGCTCGATGACTTTGCGATTGTAGCGGCTGTGCAGGCCGTGGAGGAGATTGCGCACATTGCGCGCGTTCTCGACGAGCTTCTTCAGATCGGCGCCAGCGCGCTCCTCGCCACTGGCGACGCGCAACACCGAATCCTCGAGCCCGTGTTCGATGAGGAAATCTTCCAGCGCGCGTTCGTCCTTCAGATATTGCTCGGACTTGCCGCGCGAAACTTTGTAGAGCGGCGGCTGCGCAATGTAGAGATAGCCGCCCTCGATGATCTGCGGCATCTGCCGGAAGAAGAAGGTCAAGAGCAGCGTGCGGATGTGGGAGCCGTCCACGTCCGCGTCGGTCATGATGATGATCTTGTGATAGCGCAGCTTGTTGATGTCGAACTCGTCGCGGATGCCGGCACCGAGCGCGGTGATCAGCGTGCCGATTTCCTGTGACGACAGCATCTTGTCGAAGCGCGCGCGCTCGACATTGAGGATCTTGCCGCGCAGCGGCAGCACCGCCTGGAATTCGCGATTGCGGCCCTGCTTGGCCGAGCCGCCGGCGCTGTCACCCTCGACGATGAAGAGTTCGGATTTGGCTGGATCGCGCTCCTGGCAATCGGCGAGCTTGCCGGGCAGCGAAGAAACGTCCAGCGCGCCTTTGCGCCGGGTCAATTCGCGGGCCTTGCGCGCGGCCTCGCGAGCCGCGGCCGCCTCGACCACCTTGCCGACGATGGTCTTGGCTTCCGAGGGATGCACCTCGAACCAGTCCTGCAGCGCCTCGTTGATGACGTTTTCGACAACCGGACGCACTTCCGAGGAGACCAGCTTGTCTTTCGTCTGCGAGGAGAATTTCGGGTCCGGCACCTTCACCGACAGCACCGCGGTCAGGCCTTCGCGGCAATCGTCGCCGCTCAGCGAGACTTTCTCTTTCTTGCTCGTGCCGTTGTTCTCCGCATAACCGGTGATCTGGCGCGTCAGCGCGCCGCGGAAACCGGCGAGATGGGTGCCGCCATCACGCTGCGGGATGTTGTTGGTGAAGCAGAGCACGCTCTCGTGGTAGCCGTCATTCCACCACAGCGCGCATTCGACGGCGATCCCGTCGCGCTCGGCGCGGATGGTGATTGGCTGCGGGATCAGTGGGGTCTTGTTGCGGTCGAGATATTTGACGAAGGCCTCGATGCCGCCCTCGTAACGCATCTCCTCGCGCTTTTCGACGGGATGCCGGGCATCGGTCAGGATGACGGTCACGCCGGAATTCAGGAAGGCGAGTTCGCGCAACCGGTGTTCGAGCGTTGCGAAATCGAACTCGGTCATGGTGAAGGTCTGCGGCGACGGCAGGAAGGTCACTTCGGTGCCCTTGCGGCCCTCGGCCTTCCCGGTGACTTTGAGGGGCGCCTGCGCAACGCCATCCCTGAATTCCATCTGATGCTCGTCGCCGTCGCGCCAGATGGTCAGCCTCAGCCAGGTCGACAGCGCGTTGACGACCGAGACGCCAACGCCGTGCAGGCCGCCGGAGACCTTGTAGGAATTCTGGTCGAATTTTCCGCCGGCATGCAGCTGCGTCATGATGACTTCGGCAGCCGACACGCCTTCACCCTTATGGATGTCGACGGGGATACCACGGCCGTTGTCGCGAACCGTGCAGGAGCCGTCCGGGTTCAGCGTGACGACGACTTCCGTTGCGTGTCCCGCGAGCGCTTCGTCGATCGCGTTGTCGACGACCTCGTAGACCATGTGGTGGAGGCCCGAGCCGTCGTCGGTGTCGCCGATATACATGCCCGGCCGTTTGCGCACCGCGTCGAGGCCCTTGAGGACCTTGATCGATTCAGCGCCGTACTCGGTCGACGCCTGGGGGGGATTCTGGCGGGCGGGCTCAGCCATCAGGCAGCCTTCGAATCAGTTGCGAAAAAATGGGACGGGACGTGCCTTCGTGACACGAAAAAACAGGGCCGTACAGCCCTATTTCCTTGCCGTTAAGTAATTGTAATTGAAGCGTTTTCAAGCCCATCCGAAGCGCAAAATCTGCGCACTGGACGGCCTCATTCCGAAGACTTTTGGCGTCCGGTTGGGGGCGTCGTTCCGGCCTCATTTTCCGGCCGCTCGGCGGCCTCTCCGGGACGCCCAAGCTCATATTTGGGGTTCGGCCGATAGTCCGGAACCGGCTTTGCAAACTCGGACAGCGCAGTCGCCCAGATCTCGACTCGCGTCACGTCCTTGCGCAGCCCGTCGATTGCCTCATGGAGCTTTTCGGTCACCACCTGCGGAGCTGAATCTTTCGGTGCCATGCTTCCGGCCTTTCTCAAGCTTGGCGCCGACGCGCCTCCTTTCCACCATGGGACAAACCAAGAGCGCGGGATGGGTTCCTGACAAAGAGCCGCCGAAAACCTGCCGTGCACGCGGAACTCAGCTGAGTTGTCCCGGCGAGACCTCGACCATCTGCGCGCTGCCCACGATCTCTGCAAAGGCCTGCGGGTCGGCGCCGGTCATCCAGACCTGCGCGCCCAGTTCGGCCAGTGCTTCGAACAAGGCCCGGCGGCGGCCCGGATCAAGATGCGCGACCACTTCATCGAGCAGGAGTACCGGCGCCCGGCCGGTCATCCCGGCCAGCAGCGTCGCATTGGCGAGCACGAGACGGATCAGGACCGCTTTCTGCTCACCCGTTGAAGCATCCGACGCGGAAATGCCCTTCGGGCCATAGACGACCGCGAGGTCGGTCAGATGTGGGCCCTCCAGTGTGCGTCCGGCGGCGGCATCCCGTGCGCGGTTGTCCCGCAGGACCGTGCGATAACGCTGTTCGATGTCGGACGCTGGAAGCGAGAGCATCGCATCCTCCATCCAGCCCTTGAGCGCGATCTCCGCGAACGGAAAGACGGTCGCCGCACCCTGGCTCTCGGCAAGGGCGATCTGCAGCCGGTTCACGGTTTCGGCGCGCAGGGTCGCAACGGCGACCGCGAGCTCCGCGGTTTCGCGCTCCACGGCGTCGAGCCAATGCGTGTCGGCTTGCGCGTTCTCCAGGAGGCGATTACGCGAGCGCAGCGACCGCTCCAATGCGGAGACACGGCTCCCGTGCGAGGGGTCAACCGCCAGGACCAGCCGGTCCAGGAAGCGCCGCCGCTCCGAGGCCGGGCCGGTGAAGAGGCCGTCCATGGCGGGCGTGAGCCAGATGACCCGCACATGGTCTGCGAAGTCCGCGGCCGAACCCGCCGGCTCGCGGTCAATGCGATAGAGGCGGGTGGTGGGCTGATCGGGCTTTGGCGCCTCGATGCCGGTGCCGAGCGTTGCGAGCCCGTAGGCGCCTTCGACTTCGGCGGAAATCGCCCAGGATCCGTCCCCCTCGCTGAACGCTACTTCGTCGAGCGTGGCGCGGCGCAGCCCGCGGCCGGGCGACAGGAATGAGATCGCCTCGAGGAGATTGGTCTTGCCCGCGCCATTCGGTCCGACCAGCACGATCCGGTCTGCGGTCGTGGCGAGGCTCGCCGCGCGATAGCTGCGGAAATTTGACAGGCTGACGCGCAGGATGCGGGCGGGAGTCGCGGGCATAGGGGCGAACTACCAATATCCGCCGGTCCCGTGGAAGCGGAAAGGCGGACATTTTCCATAGTCCCGCCTGCGCGGGACCCCAAGCGAAACAGGCCGGCTGTGCGGAGCCTACACCCGCATGGGCATGAGCACGTATAGCGCGCGGCCGCCGTCCTTGTCCTGGATCAGCGTCGGCGATCCCGGATCGGCGAGCTTCAGGATCGCGGTTTCGCCCTCGATCTGAGAAGCGATGTCGAGCAGATAACGCGAATTGAAGCCGATATCGAGCGCGTCGGAATCGTACTCGACCTCAAGCTCTTCGGTGGCGCTGCCTGAATCCGGATTGTTGACCGACAGGGTCAGCTTGCCGGCTGTCAGGGACAGTTTCACGGCGCGGCCACGCTCGCTGGAGACCGTCGACACGCGATCCACCGCGTGTTCGAACTCGCTCTTGTCGACCTGAAGGATTTTGGAATTGCCGAGCGGGATCACCGGACCGTAATCCGGGAACGTGCCGTCGATCAGCTTCGAGGTCAGGACCACATCGCCGATGGTGAACCGGATCTTGGAGGTCGACAATTCGACCAGGATCTCCGCGTCGGCGACCTCGATCAAGCGCTGCACCTCGCCGACCGTCTTGCGCGGCACGATCACACCCGGCATCCCCTTCGCGCCGGACGGCAACGGGATTTCGAACTGCGCGAGGCGATGACCATCGGTCGCGACCGCACGCAATGTCTCGGCCTTGCTGCTGTTCGTGGCAGTGTGCAGGAAAATGCCGTTGAGATAGTAGCGGGTTTCCTCGGTCGAGATCGCAAACTGGGTTTTGTCGATCATCGTCTTCAGGTCGGCGGCCGCCAGCCTGAAGCTATGCGTCATGTCGCCCGCATTGAGATCGGGAAAATCGCTTTCCGGCAGCGTCTGAAGCGTGAAGCGCGAGCGGCCGGCGCGGATCGTCAAGACGCCGCGATCGCCGGACGCTTCGAGAATGATCTGCGATCCTTCCGGCAGCTTGCGCACGATGTCGTAGAGCATGTGCGCGGGCACGGTCGTCGCGCCGCCGGGTGATACCTCGGCGGAAATCGTCTCGTTGACTTCGAGGTCGAGGTCGGTCGCCTTGAGCGCGAGCTTGCCGCGCTCCGCCCGGATCAGGATGTTCGCGAGGATGGGGATGGTGTTGCGGCGTTCGACCACGCGATGCACGTGGGCGAGCGATTTCAGCAATTGCGCACGCTCGACGGTGACCTTCATCTCGCAAAAACCCTGAGGCGAGCGGACTGCGCCGCTGTGACGATGACCGGCCGCCAGCGGATGCCGGACGGCCGGGGGGACGCGAAATTGCCGTGCCTGAGGCCTTTGGGCAAGCCCCTCATTCCAGCTGGAGCTGGCGCTTCAGGGTGTCCACCTCGTCGGCCAGCGTGGTGTCGTTGCCGAGCAGGTGCTCGATCTTGCGCACGGCGTGCAGCACGGTGGTGTGGTCCCGGCCGCCAAACCTGCGGCCGATTTCCGGCAGGGACCGCAGGGTCAGCGTCTTGGCCAGATACATCGCGACCTGACGGGGGCGCACGACATTGGCCGTCCTCCGCGACGACAGAAGGTCCGAGCGGCTGACATTGTATTGCCGCGCCACCACGCGCTGGATGTCCTCGATCTTGAC
Organism: Pseudorhodoplanes sp.; assembly: GCF_035565855.1. Lineage (GTDB taxonomy): Bacteria > Pseudomonadota > Alphaproteobacteria > Rhizobiales > Xanthobacteraceae > Pseudorhodoplanes. Next base: position 42,106 of record NZ_DATMRX010000006.1, on the reverse strand, counting down.
GCGCTTGGGCTCCTGCGGCCGGATCAGATCCCGCACTTCGCGCTCAGCCACTTCCATGGTCATCGGCTGACCCGTCAGCTTGCTCAATGCGAGCAGACGGTTGAGCGCGCCTTCGAGGTCGCGGCCGTTATGCGTGACCGATTTGGCGATGTAGGACACCACGGAGTCCGGCACATCGAAACCGGTGTGATGAGCCCGCGCCGCGAGCACCCGGTTCTTCAGGATTTCGAAGCGCAGTTCCTCGCCAAGCGGACCCATCTCGACCACCAGACCGCCGGCCAGACGCGAGCGCACGCGATCGTCAAGCGTCTCAAGATCCGACGGCGGACGGTCCGCCGCGATGACGACCTGACGCCCGGCGTCGATCAGCGCATTCAGTGTGTGGCAGAACTCGGCCTGCATGTTCTTGCCGGTGAGAAACTGCAAATCGTCGATCACCAGAACATCGATCCCGCGCAGCGCTTCCTTGAATGCGATCGCATTCTGGTTTTTCAGCGCGGAGACGAAGCCGTACATGAACTTCTCGGCCGTCAGATACAGGATCTTGCGGTCGCCGTTGGCATTGCCGGCCCAGGTGATGGCCTGAAGGAGATGCGTTTTTCCGAGCCCCACGCCCGCATGGATGTAGAGCGGGTTGAACATGACGAGATCGCCGCGCCGCGCCGACGCCACCTGCTTGGCGGCTGCATGGGTCAGCGTGTTCGAACGCCCGACGACAAATGTATCGAAGGTCAGGCGCGGATCGAGCGGCGAACCGCCGGACGCTTCATGCGCCGTTGAAACCGGAATCGGAGCCGCGCTCGGTGCGCGATGCTCGGCGCCATTTGACTTCTCGACGCGTTGATCGCGCGAAGCCTCCGGCTGATCGTCCACGCGCGGCTTCGCCGCCTGCGTCTTGATCGCCGCCGTGCGCACAGTCAGTTCGATCTTCTGGACGTTCCGTTCTTCCGCCTGCCAGCAGCGCAGCACGCGATCGCCATAATGCGACTGAATCCAGCTTTTCAGGAAACGCGTCGGCACCGACAGCCGCGCCGTATCTTTCTCCAATCCTTCGAGATCCATTCGAGCAAACCAGCTCGAAAAGACATCGTCGCCAACTTCAGCCTTGAGCCGGCCCTTAACCCTGGACCAACGCTCCTGCTCCAAACTCGTCATTTCGGTCGCCTCTTCCCGAATGTCGAAAAACCGATGGTGAATAGCGAGGCGAAACGCCCCGATTGTTGGACCGCAGCCCATTCACGTCGCAGGTTGGAGATTTGAAAAACCTTTCAGGCTGATCCGAAGATCAGCCTCTCCCGCGACACGAATGAGCGCGATCACCAGCCATCGATTGGAGGTGAAGCTGCCCGTAGCGATCCGGCTGTTATCGATGCCCCCAGCCGCACACGATCCGGCGTGAGCCGGGTGATGTCCTGTCCGTATTCAACTCGCCACTCATATGCGAGCTGCTTTTGACGCCGCGTGTGTAAGCGGCGCTTGTTCGCCTGACTCTTCGTCATGACTCCCCCTACCATCCGCGCGCCTCCACGCGGTGGACCGATTCTTTGTCGACGTTAACGTTCCGGGAGCTTCCCAGCGACACAGATACAAATACGCAGCGTCGCGAAGTTCAGCAGTGAATTAAACGTCTTGTCCGTCCAGTTCGTCGTCGCCTTTGTCACGTACAGAAGGTTGAGAAACGCAGACATAGTTCGCCCGTTCTCATTCCTCATGAGTTTGAAAGAAGACCATTTCCTGAAGGCCGCCGCAGCATTGTGCGGCGGTGGTTTCAAGATACACGCGCGCCCTCAAACTGCAATGAATTTGTCGCGCGCAGGATCGCCGCACCTTCAAAAAAGCCCCAAAAGACTGGCGATTTTGCATCTTTGTCACACAACGTCTTGAATCGCCGCGCGCTTTTCCGCGGACCAAGTTGCCTTCAAATTTACTGGCAGCCTCGGCCTTTGCGTCCAATGGGCACGAAATTGAAAGTCCCCGCCGCGCTTTGGCTCTAAACCGTTATTTTCGCGGTAGATTTTTTGCTCAAAATTCAGGGCAGTACGTCGAACGCGAGCCGCAAAAGTTGGGCGTTTCAGAGCGTCAGACCGGGCAAAGTGTGACGTCGTTGCGACACCGGGCAGGCAAAATAAAAGGGCCCGGCGGTGCCGGGCCCTTTTGATCTCTTCGAGATGATCAGGCGCGTTACTGCGCGAGCTTCGCGACCCGTGCGGTCAGACGCGACACTTTCCGGCTCGCGGTGTTCTTGTGAACGATGCCCTTCTGGCTCGCGCGCATGATCTGCGGCTCGGCGGCCTGAAGCGCTGCCAGCGCCGCAGTACGATCGCCACCCGCGATGGCCTCTTCGACCTTGCGGATATAGCCGCGCATCATCGACCGGCGATGCTGGTTGATCGCGGTGCGACGCGCGATCACGCGCGTCTTCTTCTTGGCCGACTTCGTATTGGCCATGGAGCCCTCTGCAACAAGGTCCGCTGCGCCTGCCTCGGCACCTGCGGATCGGTGATCTGGAAAAATGATAGAGGCGGCGGATAGCCGCCGCCTCATTTGGCGCGGGTTATAATCGCAGGACCCCTTCCCGTCAACGAACGAAAACGGGACCGAGGGCCGCCTTTAGGCGACCTTTTTGGCCCGAACGGCGTCATATCCGGCGATAATGGCCGTCCGGTCCGCCGCGGAGGGCTCCGCCAGAGGCGGTTTGACTGCGGAAAGCGCCGGATCGCCGTGAATATGGGCCAGGAGCGCCTTGATGCCCGAAACCAGCGGCTTGCCGTTGAACAGGTTCCGGATCGTCACGGCCGCTTCCGACGCCACCGGATCGCCCGACGACCAGGCGCGCTGGCACAGGTCGGCATTGCAATTCGCCGTGGCGGAAATGCAGCCCGCGAAGGTCCCGGTCCTCGCTTCGAGCAAGGCGGCTTCGGTCGACGGAAATACGTCGAAGTCCGGCGCGACCTGCGCAGCCTCGCGGGCATAGGCCATGTCGCCGGAGGAATCCTTCAGCCCGACGATGCGGCCGCGATGCTTCTCCAGCAACCGCCGGATCAGCGCCACGTGCCAGGGCAGCCCTGACTGCGCCGGGAAGTGATAGAGGTAGAGCGGGATCGGCTGGTCCGCGGTCGCCTTCACGATCGCGTCGATATAGGCGACGAGTCCGTCGTCCGGCACGCCCTTGTAGTAGAACGGCGGCAGCACCAGCGCGCCGGCAAAGCCAAGCCCAGCGGCGTGCCGCGTCAGTGCGATCGCATCGGAAACGGCCGCGGCGCCGGTGCCGACCATCAGCCGCTGCATCGGCAGGCCGTTGTCGCGATAGGCGCTCATCAGCCCCATGCGCTCCTCGCGCGAGAAGGATGTGGCCTCGCCGGTGGTGCCAAGGACGTTCAGCCCGTCGCAGCCATTGCCGAGCAGGAAGCGCGCGAGCTTGAGCGAGCGCGCGTGGTCGGGCGAGCCGTTCGCGTCGATGACGGTGGCCACTGCGGCGATCACGCCGCGCAAGCTTCGTTCGGTCACGAGATGATCTCCCAGCAATAAGACGGGGCTGTTCTAGCGCGCCGGGTGCAGCGCGCGAAGCGGAAAACCGGACCGCGGAACAAGAGTTGACGCGGACATCATTCCTGATAGTTTCCGTGGAAACTATTTGGACATTCGACATGGCGAACAAGGCTGGCGTCAGCCCTCTGGAGGCGCATCTCGGCTACTGGCTGCGGTTCGTGTCCAACCAGGTGTCGCACAGCTTCGAGCGCAAGGTTGCGGCACTCGAGGTCAGCGTCGCCGAATGGGTGGTGCTGCGCGAACTGTTCGATGGCGTTCCCGTGGTGCCGAGCGTTCTGGCGGCCCGGATCGGGATGACGCGCGGCGCAGTGTCGAAAATCATGGACCGCCTGGAAGCCAAGGCGCTGCTGACGCGGACGGAGAACGAGCGGGATCGCCGGTTTCAGGTGGTCGCGCTCAGCGCCAAAGGCCGCGCGCTGGTGCCGCGCCTTGCCGCCCTGGCGGATCAGAACGACCGGGAATTCTTCGGGCATCTGAGGCCCGCCGAACGACAGCAACTCGAGCGGATGATGCGCGATGTGGTGCGCCGGCACGGCCTGACCGCGGTGCCGGTCGATTGAACCGAATGAGGGAGTGAGAAGGATGGACACAGGTGTCAGCAAGATACTGCACGAATGCAGCCGCGCCTCGGACGAAGGCCGCGAGAGTTTTCCGGTGATCGTCGGCCGGCTTATGGCGGCAGGCGTCGAGCGCTATCACGCCGATCTCGTGCGGTCCGAAAAGACCTATTACCTCGCCAGCGGCGATTCCGAGATCGTGCCCAATGCGTCAGTCGGTGCGGAAGCGTCGGCGGCGTTTTCAGCAAGCGGCGTGGAAGCCGCGGTCCGCGACGTGCAGGCCGGCACAATCGCTTACAAGACGTTCTGTCAGCGTGTGCTGGCCGCGGGTTGCGTCGGTTATCACGTGTCGATCGCGGGCCGCCGCGTGGTCTATTACGGCCGCACCGGCGACAACCATGTCGAATGGTTTCCCGATCAGAAGAGCTGATGAGCGCGGACGGAATGTCCCGGTCATTGTCTATCCAACACCGGGGCTTGCCGCAATCCGGGGTGGTTGTCGCAGGAAGGCGCCTCTCTGTTCGCATCCATGGAGCGCCATTCCAATGTCAGCTACGGCCAGCACTTTCGCGCAGTCGTTCTTCCACGGAACACGCGCCGACCTGAAACCCGGCGACTTGATCGCCGTTGGTCACCAGTCGAACTTCACCGACGTCGCGCCACTGTCGTGGGTCTATTGTTCGGCGACGCTGGATGCGGCGATCTGGGGCGCCGAGTTAGCCGCCGGAAGCGGGCGCGAACGGATTTACGTCGTGGAACCGACCGGACCAATCTTCGACGATCCAAACGTGACCGACAAAAAGTTTCCAGGAAATCCGACGCTGTCCTATCGGTCCCGCGATCCGCTTCGCGTCATCGGCGAAGTCATCAACTGGCAAGCTCATTCGCCCGAAAGGCTGCAGCAGATGAAGGACGGCCTCGCCGCCCTGAAGGCGGCGGGCCGCGATTTAATCATCGACTGAGGAGGCGCCGGCGCGTCGGCGATCAGCCGCCGACATTGTAGGCCGCCAGCGCCGCCATGTTGACGAGGTTGGTGTCCTTCGCGCCGAGTTGCACGATCTGCACCGGCCTGTCGAGCCCGACCAGAATGGGGCCGATCACCGTCGAGCCGCCGAGTTCCTGCAGGAGCTTTGTCGAGATCGATGCGGAGTGGAAGGCCGGCATCACCAGCACGTTGGCCGGCCCGGTCAAGCGACAGAACGGATAGGCAGTCTGCAGGTCCGGATTTATCGCCACATCGGCCGCCATCTCGCCGTCGTATTCGAAATCGACGCGGCGTTGATCGAGGATGCGTACGGCTTCCTGAACATGCGCCGACCGTTCTCCGGGCGGATGGCCGAAGGTCGAAAAGGCAAGCAAGGCGACGCGCGGCTCGTAGCCAAGACGTCGCGCGACGCCCGCGACCTCGACCGCGATATCGGCCAGAACAGCCGCGTCGGGCATCTCGGTCACCGCCGTGTCCGCGACAATTACGGTGCGGCCCCGGGGTGCGAGAACCAGCGATACGCCAATGACCCGGTGCCCTGGTTTTGGATCGATACAGCGCCGCACGTCTTCGAGCGCGACCGAGAAATTGCGGGTCACGCCGGTCACCATCGCGTCGGCATCACCGGCCGCCACCATGCAGGCCGCGAAGTGGTTGCGGTCGGTATTGACCAGGCGCTGGCAGTCGCGGACCAGATAGCCTTTGCGCTGCAGCCGCTCGTACAGATAGCTCGCGTAATCGGCATTGCGTCGCGACAATGCGGCGTTGACGATCTGGAGATTGCCGCCGATCTCTACGCCGAGCTCTTCAGCCGCGGCGCGCACGCGATCCTCGCGGCCGACCAGGAGCGCGGTGCCGAGCCCCTGATTGACGAAGCTCGCAGCGCCCCGGATCACTTGCTCCTCCTCGCCTTCGGCGAAGACCACCCGCTTGGGCGAGCGGCGGAGCCGGTCAAAGACCCGCTGCAACACGCCGGCGACAGGATCGCGGCGGGTCCGCAATTGCTGACGATAACCGTCCATGTCCACGATCGGCTTGCGCGCAACGCAGGTGTCCATCGCAGCTTTGGCAACGGCGGGAGGCACGAACGAAATCAGACGAGGATCGAAGGGCACCGGGATGATGTATTCGGGCCCAAACCGCGGACGCGTGCCGTAGGCCGCCGCGACCTCATCGGGAACGTCCTCTCGCGCCAGTTCCGCAAGGGCGTGAGCGGCCGCGATCTTCATCTCCATGTTGATGGTGGTGGCGCGAACATCGAGCGCGCCCCGGAAGATGTAAGGAAAGCCGAGGACGTTGTTGATCTGGTTCGGATAGTCGGAGCGGCCGGTCGCCATGATGGCGTCGTCGCGCACTTCGGCGACTTCCTCCGCGGTGATTTCCGGATCCGGATTGGCCATGGCGAAGATGATCGGCTTGTCCGCCATCGACTTCACCATCTCCGTGGTCACCGCGCCCTTGGCCGACAGGCCGAAGAACACGTCGGCGCCGACCAGCGCCTCGGCGAGCGTGCGGGCCTTGGTCTGCACGGCGTGCGCCGATTTCCACTGGTTCATGCCATCGGTGCGGCCCTGATAGATCACGCCCTTGGTGTCGCAGAGGATCAGGTTTTCCTTCGGAAAGCCGATCGCTTCGAGGAGTTCGAGGCACGCGATGCCGGCCGCACCCGCGCCGTTGCAGACGAGCTTTGTGGTCTTGACGTCGCGGCCGGTGAGATGAAGCGCATTGAGAAGACCGGCCGCTGCGATGATGGCCGTGCCGTGCTGGTCATCGTGGAAGACCGGAATATCCAGCAACTCGCGCAGCTTCTGCTCGATGATGAAACACTCCGGCGCCTTGATGTCCTCGAGGTTGATGCCGCCCCAGCCCTTGCCGAGCAGCTTCACGCAATTGATGAATTCCTCGGGATCCTCGGTCGATACTTCGAGGTCGATGGAATCGACATCGGCGAAGCGCTTGAACAGCACCGCCTTGCCTTCCATCACCGGCTTTGCGGCAAGCGCGCCGCGATTGCCGAGGCCGAGAATGGCGGTGCCGTTGGTGATGACGGCAACGAAATTGCCCTTCGTCGTGTAGTCGAAGGCGCGGCTTTCATCCTCCGCGATCGCCAGCACTGGCACCGCGACACCCGGCGAATAGGCCAGCGACAGGTCGCGCTGGGTCGCCATCGGTTTGGTGGCGACGACCTCGAGCTTCCCGGGCCGGCCCTCCGAATGGAACAGCAGCGCTTCCTGATCGGTGAAATGGGGCCGTTTCGAACGGCCGGGCGGCGTGGCCGGCATTGCAACTCCCTGCACTCGTACTTTGGGCGGAGGCCCATTCGCCGACCCTAGCGGAACCCGGCTATGAGCCTCAAGGATGAACCGAACATGTCCGTATCGTGACCATTGCGGTTGAACCAATCCGTCTGGACAGGTATCGACTGGGTACGCCGAAAATTCTTTCGATTCTGGGACTGGGTATGATCCGTGCGCTGCTGCGACTGATCGGCGTGATCTTTCTCGCCGCTGGTTTTATCCTTCTCGTCTACGATGGCGCGAAGTCGATCGCCGACAGCCGGGTCTATATCTACAAGCTCGGTCAGCTCTGGACCGATATCCATGCGACCAGCCTGCAGGCCGCACAGGCCAAGGTGCAGGCGAGCCTTCCCGCAGCGGCCTGGGACCCGGCCATTACGACGGTGCTGGACCAGCCGGCCTGGCTGATTTTCGGCATCGTCGGAATCGTCCTGATCCTGCTCGGCCGCAAGCCCAAGCCGCTGATCGGCTACGCGCGCTGAGCCGATCCCGCTAGCGGCTCGGATTTTCGAGCGCGGCCAGCCCGGCCTTGGCGACCTGGGCGTCCTGTGCGGACAGCACGCCGGCGACTCCGATCGCGCCAATGATCTTGCCATCCTCGATGATCGGGAACCCGCCCTCGAACGGTGCGATGTCCTGGACGGCGAGCAGCCGGGTGCCGGCGCCGCCAGCGGCGACCGCGTCCTCGAGCAGCTTGGTCGGCAGGCGGAAGCCGAGCGCGGACTTTGCCTTCGCCTCCGCAACCCGGATCGAGACGAGCTGCGTGTTGTCGAGCTTCACCATCATCACGAGGTGCCCGCCGCTGTCGATCACCGCGATCGCCACCTGCCAATTGTTGCGCGTGGCCTCGCTCTCGGCGGCGGCGACGATCTTCTTGGCCGCCTCCAGGCTGATCGGCGGGCCGTAGGGCGGGGGCGACCCCGTCTGAGCCGACAGCGTGCCCGCGAAAAGAACGCACGCAAAGAGCGCGAGCGCGATTGTACTGAACCTCATGACAGCCTCTCTCATGCCGGTGCCGCGGCCGGAATCCGATCGCCAGCATAGGGGCTTGATCCATTCAGGGGAAGATGACGCGTGCGTGACCGTGACGCCGGGGGCATGCGGAGCGCTCGCATCATGATTATATTGGGGCCCAGATCAGGAGACCCATCCATGTTCACGTTCAAGAAGTCTCTGACCATCCCGAGCAAGGCCGACGCGCTGCCGGGCCGCAGCAATCCGATCCCTACCGCCAGCACCCATTTCGTCAACGGCAACCCCCTGAAGGGCCCGTATCCCGCGGGTGCGCAGAAGGCTCTTTTCGGCATGGGGTGTTTCTGGGGCGCCGAGCGGAAATTCTGGGAGCTCGGCGACGGCGTCTTTGTGACCGCAGTCGGCTACGCCGGAGGTCACACGCCGAATCCGACCTATGAGGAGGTCTGTTCGGGGCGCACCGGACATAACGAGGTGGTGCTGGTGGTCTTCGACCCGAAGAAAATCTCTTACGAGGCGCTTCTGAAGACCTTCTGGGAAAATCACGATCCGACCCAGGGCATGCGCCAGGGCAACGATATCGGGACGCAATATCGCTCGGGCATCTACGTCTTCGACGATGCACAGCGCAAGGCGGCGGAAGAGTCGAAGGCCATGTACGCCAAGGCGCTTGCGGACAAGCGCTACGGTGCCATCACGACCGAGATTGTCGACGCGCCGGAATTCTACTTTGCCGAGGACTATCACCAGCAATATCTGGCGAAGAATCCGTTCGGCTATTGTGGGCTCGGGGGCACCGGGGTCAGCTGCCCGATCGGAACGGGCGTCGCGGCCTGATCGGCCAATGAGATCGAGGGGGGCGGCGGTCTTCGCCCCTCTTCCATTCAAGGACGCGCTTCGGCTCCGGCAACGTTTCCATAGAGGGCGCGCCGTGGTGAGGGTTTGTTAACCATACAACGGGTTAATTGGGCTCGGATTTTACCGCCCGGATTCGCCCATGGGGCCCAAGGCCGCCACGCTCCGACGCCTGATCGTGTTGCTTGTCGCGCTGGCTTTGCCCGCCTGCGTGCACAATCAGGCTGCGGTCGCGCCGGTCGCGGTGGAAACCGCTGCCTTGCAGCCGGTTGTCGCCGCGCCCTACGCACCGACGGCACTCACTGGCCATGACGCGCCCTATCAGCTGGACGCCGGGGACCGGTTGCGGGTGCAGGTCTTCGGCCAGGAAGGTCTGACCAATTCCTACATCGTCGATGCCAGCGGGAATATCTCGTTGACCCTGATCGGGACCGTGCCGGTGCGCGGGCTCACCACCGCGCAGGTCGCGCGCGCCATCGCCGAGCGGCTCCGCAACGGCTACATCCGCAATCCGCATGTCTCGGTCGAGGTCGAGGTCTATCGCCCGTTCTTCATCCTCGGGGAGGTGAACGCGCCGGGCCAATATCCGTATGTCCCGAACATGACGGTGGAAGCCGCTATCGCGATTGCCGGCGGCTTCGCGCCGCGCGCCAACAAGCGCGACATCGTCCTCGCCCGCAATTTCAACGGCGAAGTGATGCGCCAGTCCGTGCCGCCCGATTTCCCGTTGCGGCCGGGCGACACCATCACGGTGTGCGAGCGCTGGTTCTGATCTTCGCGACTTTTCGCAGCACCGGCTGAACGACATGCGGGACGGCCCGCCATGTCGCGTTCACCTGAGGCCGGCAACGGCCGCAGGATTACGGCTGTTTCTGCATCGTCCAGCAGGCGACGACCTTGCTGCTGGTGTTGTTGTGGCGATAGCACACGTCCATGGTCGTCGCATCGCGCAGCGTGAAGTCATACTCGCCGTCATTGTCGAGCATGATGCCGCTTTGGAATGCCGGCGGCCGCAGCGTGCCGATCACGGTTTCGGTGAACTTGCCCAGGAACTCACCGGCAAAGCGCGTGCCCTGCTGCTGCTTGAACACGAAAGTGAGTTCCATCTCGCCGCCGAAACCCGGAACGGTGCCGTCGGACGGACGATGCGGATTGGGGCCGACGAAAACGGCTTCGGGCTTGCCCTTCCAGGTGCCGACGAGGTTCGGCACCGTCTGGGCGAAGGCGGATGTTGCGGCAAAAACCAGTGCGGCAGAGGCGACGAACGGCAGATAACGCAAGGCAGACTTCGCTTTCATCAAAACGATCCTTCCTTGATCAGACGAACGAGGGGCCGCCGCGAAGACGGCTATTTCAGGTGCTTGCCTAAGAAGTCGAGCGTGCGCTGCCAGGCGAGCTTCGCGCTCGCATCATGGAAGCTGCCGCGCTCGTCGCAATAGAAGCCATGTCCGGCGGCATAGGTGTAGACCTCGGCGTCCGGCTGCTTCTCCTTGATGATCGCGACATCCGACATCGGGATGTGCGGATCTTCCTCGCCGAAATGCATCTGGACCGGGCACTTCGCCTTCTCGTCGGCGAATTTGACGATCTGTCCGCCATAATATGCAACAGCCGCCTTCACGCCGCTGAGACGGGTTGCGGCAAGGAACGCGATGGTGCCGCCCATGCAAAAGCCGATGACACCGACCGGGCCGACGGATTTCACCTCATCGATGCCGGCTGCAACGTCGAGCAGCATCTTGTCCCAGTCGATCTTGCCGAGATGCGAGCGCGCATGTGCGACTTCTTCCGCCGAATAGCCGCTCTCGAAATTGCGCACGAAGCGATCGAACAGGGCGGGCGCGACGGCCACATAGCCCGCCGCCGCGAGCCGGTCGCAGACATTGCGGATGTGATTGTTGACGCCGAAAATCTCCTGCGCGACGATCATCGCGCCTTTTGGCTTGCCGGACGGATCCGCGCGATACGCCGCGAGCGTGTGATTGTCGGTGGTGGTGAGCGAAAAATGCTTGCCCAAAGCGGTTACTCCCTATGCGGTCACGCCGTTTGCGGCTGGGGCATAGCATGAGGCGGCGTGAGAGAAAACGCCTTCGCGAGCAGGGCATATGAGCGCTTCCGCGCGGTATGGTCGTAGACCATTGTGGTGATCATGATTTCGTCGGCCTGCGTTTCCGCGGCGAGCGACTCAAGCCGGCTCTTCACCATGGCCGGATCGCCGACGGCGAGACGTTCGCGATTTTTCGCAATCCGTTCGCGGTCGATCGGCGTGTAATCGTAAGCGAGCGCCACTTCGGGACTCTCCAGCGGGGCATAGACGCCCTTCGCGCGGCGCACGAAATTTAAATCAATTGTCGATGCAAGCCGTTCGGCTTCCTCGGCCGTGTCTGCGACGACCGCGGCGGTGGCCAGGATCGCAAGCGGCTGCTGAAGATGTTGCGAGGGCTGGAACTTCTCACGGTATTGCCGCATCGCGGCCGCGGCGTCGTATCCGGCAAAGTGGTGCGCGAAAGCGAAACCGGCGCCGATCTGCGCGGCGAGCTGCGCGCTGTAATTGCTCGAACCGAGCAGGAAGATCGGCGGCAGCGCAACGTCGTTCGGCATCGCATGCACGCTGCTGAACGGATGATCCTTCGGATAGCCGTTGTTCTCCAGAAGCAGCAATTCCTGGAAGCGATCGAGGAAGTCGTCCTCGTCGCGAACATCCTGACGCCGGCGCAAGGCGACCGAGGTGATGTGATCGGTGCCGGGCGCGCGGCCGAGTCCGAGATCGATCCGTCCGGGAAACAGCGCTTCCAGCACCTTGAATCGCTCGGCGACGGTCAGCGGCGCGTGGTTCGGCAGCATCACGCCGCCCGATCCGATCCGCATATGCCGTGTCGCCGCGGCAATCTGCCCGATCATGATGTCGGGTGCCGAACTCGCGATGTTCGGAAGATTGTGGTGCTCGGCGAGCCAATAGCGATGAAAGCCGAGAGTGTCGGCGTGCCGCGCGAGATCAATGCTGTCGCGGAGCGATTGAGCGGCGGAGCCACCGGCCGGGACCGGAGACAGATCAAGGATGGAGAGCGGGATCATGCGGCATGGCTCAAATGATTATGAGCCGATGTAAGCCAAATCGCACAAAGCGCCACCCTTCGGCAGCAGGGCGGCCATGCGGCAATCCCGCTTCAATTATCGAAGCGCTGCACCGAGGAGACGGAAGGGGTTGATGGGCGCCTGCGCCGCCCGCCTGACGCGGACCCCGCGTTGTGCTCTCCTGGCCGCCGCGGCTTTCTTGGCCGCCGCAGCTTTCTTGGCAGCCGCCTTCCTGGCGGCTTTCTTCGAAGAGGCCTTTTTCGCTTTCGCTTCCGAGCCGGGTTCCGGCGTTGGCACCGATCCAAGGGCCTCCTCATCCTCGATCGCATCGTCCGCAGCGTCCGGCTTGCTCGCGATCACCGGATTTGAAGGCGCTATTGCTGGCTGATCGACGTCGCGGTCAGGCGCGGTTTCGGATTGAGCCGGCTTGATGGACGCAGTTGACGTCGGCGCTTCAACGACAGGAGCCGCGCCCGGCGACGCCGCGGCGGGAGCCGGCGGCGTTTGCAATTCCGGCGGAAGTTGAACAAGCGGGGGATATTGAACCGCGACTTTGATCTCGGGTTCTGGATTGGGGATTGCCTGCGCCACCGGCGCGGGTTTCACCGTCTGAGCGGGCTGTGCGACCGGAACAGGAGAGGTCGGAGCCGGCTGCTCCGTCGGAGCAGACTGCGCGGCCGGAGCTGGTTGCACAACAGACGCAGCTTCGACGGTCGGCGCGGGCGGTGACGGCGGCGCAGTCTCGATTGGCGCGGGAGCGGAAACGGTCTTTACCGCCGCAGCCGCGGCGGAGCGGTCATCGGCGTTGGGCCGTCCGGCATCCTGTGCCGTGGTGCGGACAGGATTTCGGGTTGCTTCGGCGGCCGGCGCGTCATCCGTGACATCGCGCACCGGATTGCGCAGCGCTCGCGCAGTCACCGCGAAATCGAGCGCCAACGGTTCGGACTGCTGGATCGGCTCCGGCCAGCTCAGTGCGATGCGGTTGACCGGCGTCTCCTCAGCGGCAGCGAGCAGATCCGGACGCGCCTTCGGCTCCTGAATCATGCGCGAGGAGGCGTAGAAGCCTACGCCAACTGTGAGGACGAACGTCGACAGAACAGCAACGATGACGATCCGAAGATCGGGAAGCATTTGCTAACCCAGCATTAGGAGCTTTTTTCGGTTCACCTGAACCGGAACGGTCACGCGATTACGCCAGAGGTGGGAGACCCGCATGGCGGCCACTGCACCGCATCATGACCATGACCGCGATAGCCGTCGCAGCGACAAACGGCCGACCTCATCCGCCGAATCTTTTCTGATTCGCATGAGTCCGTCATGCGAATTAAGCGGTGATGTTCGGGGTAATTGCAGGTGCGTCAGCCCGCCATCATTCAGGGCGGGCTGCTATCGTCGCTGGATCGCGCGCTGCGTAGGCTAGCGCGCTGTGTTCCTGGCTTCCTTGCCGTCGCCGAGCACGACGACCTTCGTGCCGACCTTTACGCGCGAGTAGAGATCCATCACATCCTCATTGAGCATGCGGATGCATCCGGACGACACGAATTGACCGATTGTCGAGGGCTGGTTCGTGCCGTGTACGCGGTAGACGGTCTTGCCGAGATACAATGCGCGCGCGCCCATCGGATTGCTCTCGCCGCCCGCCATGAAGCGGGGCAGGTAGGGCTGCCGTTCGATCATCTCCGCCGGCGGATGCCAATCGGGCCACTCGGCCATGCGGGTGATCTTCTCGGTCCCCGACCATGTGAAGCCCTCGCGTCCGACGCCGATGCCGTAGCGGATCGCCGTGCCATCTCCGTTCACGTAGTAGAGAAACGTGCTCGGCGTATCGATGATGATCGTGCCGGCCGGATGCTTGGTCTGATAGTTGACCACCTGCCGCCTGAATTGCGGCGGCAATTCCTTGGGCTTGCCGACCTCGGGCTGATCTTCCGGCGGCAGCGCGGCGATTGTCACCTGCGGGATGGAGCCGGTGGTGCCCGGAATGCCGGGGCGGCCGCTCTCGATCGAGACCGGCGGGCGCGGGATGCCGGCATCGTCCTGCCGGACGCCATAGGGAGGCCCATAGGGAGGATTGTACGGTGCCGCGCCCTGGGGGGCTGCGCCATATCCCGGTGCGGCCGGGTAACCCGGATGCGGCTGCGAGGCGTAGGGTCCGGGCGGCGGTGGGGCATACGTCCCGGGCGGCGGCGAGGCATAATTGCTCGGTGGCTCGTTATAGGCTGGTCCCTGGCCTGGCGCTGATCCGACATAGGGCCGGTCCGGCGGGGGCGGCAAAGCCCCGGACGGCGCGCTGACGCGGGGATGCAGATCGTAAGGATAGGTGCCGCGGCCGGTGAGTGGGGGCAGGGACTGGCTGTCGATTGCCGGATCCGACGCCCGGCGCGAAACCTGACCCGGTGGCAGCACCTCATCGTCGTCGGGCTCCGCCGCGATCACGCCACGGTTTGGACCGGCCGGATAGGAATATTGCGCTGCCGCAGGTTCAGCCACGGCAAGGCCGAACGCCGCAAGCGATGACACCAGAACCAGTCGCCGCATCTCGCTGAAGTCCCCCATCGGAATTCTCGTTACTCCATGAGAGATAGATTGGGCAGCATGAAGGCGTGGTAAAGGTCCTCGATCCCGAACGAATTCGTGATCTTCGTCGATTACCTGGCGGGGAAGCGCGGTCAGCGGCCATCGCCCCGCATTAGACAAAGGTCGACAGCGCCCGCATCCGGCAGTTCCGGGAATAACCCGCGATCATCTGTTGTTTGACGATTTGGCCTGCTCGAGGCCGGGCGATGCGGGGACCGACCGGCGACGTCGCGCCAAAAGGTGATCCTGGGGGAGCGTGAGGAGAGAGCGACGAATGCCGTCGACGGACGACCGAAATGTGCAGTCGCCGGCGCAACCGCGACCGGGCGATTATGCGTATGATCTCAATCGTGCCTTGCAAGCCGTGGTGGGGCTGAGAGCCGCCGTCCCGGGGGACGCCTTCACCGCAGAGGTGCTGGGTACCGAGCGCGCGGGGCACGCGGTGCATATCCGCGAGGGCGGGCTGTTTCTCACGATCGGATACCTGATCAGCGAAGCCGACCAGATTTGGCTGCATCCTGCGGATCGCCAGCCGCTGGCAGGCACCGTCATCGCCATCGACCAGGTCACAGGCCTCGGCCTCGTCCAGGCATTGGGCCGTGTCGACCTTCCGGTCCTGCCGCTCGGGGACTCGGACGCAGTCTCGCTTGGCGACAAGGTGGTCGTGGCCGGATCAGGCGGATGCAAGCGATCAATCGTTGCCCAAGTTGTCGGAAAGCAGGAATTCGCCGGTTATTGGGAATATGTGCTGGACGAGGCCATCTTCACCGCGCCGGCGCATCCCAATTGGGGCGGCACCGCCTTGATCGGAGCGAGCGGCGAATTGCTGGGCATCGGTTCGTTGCAGCTTGAGGCCAATGAGGGCCGCGACATCAACATGATGGTCCCGATCAACCTCCTGAAGCCGATTTTCGATGACATGCTCGTCAGCGGCGGACGCAAGGGGCCGGCGCGGCCCTGGCTCGGGATGTATGTCGCCGATACCGACGGAAAGCTTGTGGTGATGGCGCTCGCCAATCGCGGTCCGGCGCAGCGCGCCAAGGTCGAGAGCGGCGACATCGTGGTGGCCGTCAACGGAGTGAGCGTGGAAAGCCTCGCCGACCTGTTTCGCAACATCTGGGCCACCGGAAATGCCGGCGTCGATGTCACGCTGACGCTCGCGCGCCATCGGCGTACCCTTGACGTCACGGTGACGTCGGCCGACCGCAACACGTTCCTCAAGACGCCGCGCATGCACTGAGCATGCCGGCCGCGCACGCGAGCGCGCGCGTTAACGTGCGGCGCCTGTGAGCGCGGTCGTTTCGAACTGGGTGGCCTGGAGCACCATGTTGCCGAGGAGGCTCGCCACCGAAAGCCTCACCGGTGCGAGGAGGCGCGTTCCTATCACCGGTACCAGCCACACTTCGATGTCGCGGCCTTCCGCCAGGAATTTGACGAGCTGGCTGGACGAACGATGGCCCGACATCGGCGTGAACTTGATCGAACAGACCAGCGCCATCTTGCGCGCGCCATTGTCGCCCTTGATGTGGTCGGTACGCTTGAACGCGAGCGCGAGGTCGTAGCGGCGCCGGCCGTCGAACATCGCCAGCGTGCGCATGCATCCCTCGGCCGCCATGGGGTCGTCGCCGCCTGGAATCAGGAAGGCCGACAGCGGATCGATCACGCCGACCTTGTGTGCCTCGGGAATGGGAACGCGATCGGATTCGAGCGGCGGCTCTTCCACCTGCAATTCGCGGACGCGCGATCCTTCGAAGCCGATCCGGACATTCACCTTTTCGTCTTCGCGCACCACCATCGAGACAAAGCTGTCCGGCTGCGGGCGACCGTCCCGAATCTGCCCGATCACGCTGACCTTGCCCTCGCCGCTGACCAGAAGGCTGAGAAAGCCGGTGATCCGGCCGTTGGCGACGATCGCGTAATCCGACGGGCTGAGGCGCGTCTGCCAGGTCAGCTTGCCGATCGCGACCCCGGCCATGGTCAGCGCATATTGAGCGTCGATCCGGACCTGTGCGGATGCGGAGGATGTGCCGACTGCGCCCAAGGCAATCAGTGCGGCGACGCCTTGTGCGATTTTTAATTTCATCCGCTGTCCACGGCGCCCCGTTGTCCGGCAGTGGAAGAGTTATAGACGCCGCCCGCTGCGATTGCATCCGTCTCACGGCTGAGAATTCCGCTATCCGGTGGGATGATCGGCGTGATGGCTCAATCGGCGAGCGGCAGAAGCTCGATTGTATCCACGCGCTGCGGATAGAAGGCGAGGTAGCCCGCGATCTTGCCCACTGCGGCGAAGGGCTCCTCGTAGGTCCAGACTGCGTTGGCCGAGTTCCGTCCGTCGATCGCGATCGAGTAATAGGCGGCGTCACCCTTGTACGGGCAATGGGTCACGTGAGGTGTCCGCGCCAGGGCATTCATGTCGACATCCTCGCGCGGCAGATAATGGACGGTCGGGTAGGAGGCTTCCTTGAGCGCAAGCGCACGGCGCGAATCGGCGACGACTCGCCCGGCATGGATGACGCGCACTCGATGCGCCGCAGGCGAAATCGTGATGGGATGCGAAGCGTCCGGAACCTTCATGCGCCGGCCCTTGGCCTCACGCGGCCGCAAGATCCGGTGCAGCGCGCGGGTAGAGGCATCTAAGTCATTGATTTAATTGGCGCACCCGACACGATTCGAACGTGTGACCTTTGCCTTCGGAGGGCAACGCTCTATCCAGCTGAGCTACGGGTGCGTTTCGGCCCCCTCCATAGCGCATGCCGCGCCCGCGCGGCAATGCCGCGTGAAGGGGGATCGTGATGTTGGCGAGTCCGAGTTCATGAAGCAGCGTGAGCCCGCCCCCCCCCCCTGCGGGTCCGATTTACGGTCCGTAAACCATACGGCGTTATCGATTCATTAAGCATGATTGCGCTGGTGCGCGCCTGAAGGGCCAATCGCGAGACCGGCAGCACCACGCCCGAAATCTGGGAGCTTGCGATGCGGCGTATCGTTGGTGGCTTGCTGGGCGCGGCGATCGCTTGTGCGAGCGTGACCGATCCCGCGGCTGCCGCCGACATGCCGCCTTATCAATATCCCCTCGCGGCGCCGCCTTCGTTTTACAACTGGACCGGCTTCTATGTCGGAGGCCAGGGCGGATACGGCTACGGCTCGATCGACGTCAATCCGCACGGCTCCAACATTCATGGATGGTTCGGCGGCGGGCAGATCGGGTTCAACTGGCAAGCCGAACGATCGCCCTGGGTGCTCGGCGTCGAACTCGACGCCGCCTTCGGAAGCATCAATCGCGCTATCGGCGCAATCAACGGCTATCCGTTTGCAAGCGCCTACAACAAGGTCGACTCGTTTGGCACCGCGCGGGTTCGCGTTGGCTACGCGATCGATCGCGCGATGATCTACGGCACCGGCGGCGTAGCATGGGCGCACAACGATCTCAGCCTCTATGCCGATCCGGATTTCCTCACGTTGATCACGTCATCGGCGAATACGCATGTCGGCTATTCGGTCGGCGTCGGATTTGAATGGGCGCTGTCCCGGCGTTGGACGATGAAGCTCGAATATCTCTACAACGGTCTTGGCTCGGCGAATTATCTCAGCGCGGCCGTGCCCGGCGGCGTCAATGCCGATCTCAGCTTCGGCACCGGCCGGTTGGGATTCAACTATATCTTCGATTGGGGCAGGCCCTATTTCGGAGAAAAGTTCTGAGAATTAAGTCGCTGCCGACGATCAGCGGCGACCCGCTCTACGCGATTATCTCTCTCTTCGGGCTTAGAGCGCATCAAATCACAGAAGCAGCGGCGCTCTCTTTTATCATCGTCCGCGGGAGCGGGCGATCCAGTCAGCACAACCGCTTCAGCAGTTTACTGGATGCCCGCTTTCGCGGGGCATGACAACAAACGATGTCAGGACGCGCCGCGTGCGAAAATGCCCGATCGGGTCTTCCGGCTCTCATCCGACGTTCGCTCCCAGCCGCCGGCCGGCGCCGCCACACTCACGGCTTCAGTCGGTTGCGACTGCGGCGTGAAAGACCGGACCGCAGCCTGCGCGGCCGCGACCGCGCCCGGTTCAAGCTTGCGGCCGATCTCGTCGCGATGCCGCGCGGCCTCGCGGTCGCCCTGGAGCGCTGCGAGTGCAAACCACTTGTAGGCCTCCTGGTGGTTCTGATCGACACCGATCCCGCGCATCAACAGAATGGCGTAATTGTACTGGCTGTCGGCGATGCCGCGCTCGGCGGCGCGCTGGAACCAGCGAACGGCCGTCTTGTAATCGCGCCGGCCGTCGACGCCCTCGGCATGAAGCACGGCGAGATTATGCATCGCCTTCGCGTTGCCCTTCTCGGCGGCTGCGAGGTAGTGCTTGCGGGCGAGATTGAGGTCCTTCTCGATTCCGTGGCCCTTCTCGTACAGGCTGCCGAGCCACAGATGCGCCGGTATGACTCCGGCTTTCGCCGCGCGCTTCAGCCAGCGTACGCCTTCCTCGACATTGACGCCGACGGACTTGCCCTCGACCAGTCGGACACCGACTTCGTATTCCGCGGCCGCCTTTCCCTTCAGCGCTTCGGATCGAAGTCCCGCGGGAAGGGTGGTCGGCAATGGCATCGTCGGCTCGCTCGCGGCGTCGGGCGAGCCTGCCGGCACGGTCACCGGACGGCCTATTGTGCCGGTATTCTCCTGATCGCCAATCGCGAGCGCGGATTGCTGGAGGCGCTCCGGCGACGCCATTGCATGATCCGGCGCTTGCGAGCGAATAAGATCCGGCACTTCGACATCGGCGCGGTCGCTCCCGATCGCGCGCGGCTGTGGCGCAATCGTCGCTACCGTATTCGCCTTGGCGATGACCGGGAGCGGAAGGTCCGTTACTTGCATCGACACGCGCGCCGCAACAACCGCAAGGATGATGACGAGCGCACCGAACATCAGCGGCTTGACCGGAATAACGATTGTGCGGCCTGGCAGATTCGGTTCGATATGCGCGGAAACTGAATCGTGCGCCGCGACGCTTCGCAGGCGCATCTTGCCTGCGAATTCGGGATCGTACTCATTCGCGACATCGTACAGGTAACGCGAGTTATCCTCGCGCCCTCCCGACAGGCTCATGTGATCTGTGGGTGCGGGCTTGATGTCGCGCGCGGCTTTCAGATTCTCTGCAAGTTGGTTGACCAGTTGCGAGAGTGTGGCGTGCGCGGTCTCAAGCGCGTCCTGCTCGGTCTTGTTGCCGGACGATTGAGCCGGGGGATTGCCAGGAGACTGCGCTTGCGGATTTTCGTCGGGTGTCCGCAATCCCTGCTTTTGCAGGGCATCCAGCCTTCGGTTGATGTCCTGCAAGCTCCGCTCGATCGAAAACGCTACGGGTTCCGCGGGGGCCGGAGCGGGTTCGGCCGGCTGGGCGGCTTGGACCGTCGTCATGCGATGGAGCTTCGCCGAAAGGCCGCGCACCTCTTCAGCGAGGGCGCCCAGCATGTCCTTGGCATCGGCCAATCGGGCGATGTCGCGCAGCGCGCCGATGGCATTCTCGATCTCTGCGGCGATCGAGCGGGGCTGCCGGGCGTCAGCCTGGTCGAGGCGTTCCGCCAAAACGTCAATCGCGGCGCGAAATGTCGCCAGGCTCTCCGCCGGCTTCAAATCGTCGAGGACGACGCGAATGTCCCGGAAGCCCTGCTCGATCGGCGCGAGCGCACGCGGGTCGAGACCGGCCCTGCGGCTGGCATCGAGTTTGTCTTTCAGCGCCTGGACGTCGGCTTCAAGGGTCTCGATGGTCTTGAGCGGCACCGCCTGCATCAGCGGCGCAACGATCTCCTCGAGATTTTGCCGTGTCGGTTTGCGTCGTTCTTGAGGGAATCCGGCAGCTTCTCCGCGCAGCGCTTCCATCCCCCGAATGAGGGCGTGCAACGGCCCTTCGATCTCAGCGGTGTGCGATGCGACCAGGTCCGGACGATGAGGCGCATGCGCGCCGGGCCGCAGCCACCAGAGCCCGGCCGGATTGGGCTGATGGGGCGATCCGCTCGCATGCGGCGGCGGAGAGAAAGCGGGAGGTTGCTCCATCCGATGCGGGCCGGGTTCTCGGACTGGATGAGCGTCAGGCCTCGCGGGGCCCGTGAGGGCTGGTCCGAAATGCGGATGAAGGTGTCCTTGCGATGCAGCCGGGTGAGGCGACGCGTTCGGCGGCATCGCGTTTTGCGGCATCGCTTGCGGGTGGAACGGCTGCGCCGGCGGCATGGTCCAGCGGGGCGCACGACCATTCTGATGATCTGGCATGACGGGGTATGTGACCGGAGCGCGCCATCCGGGATGCGCGTAATGATCTCTGGTCCACCCGCGCCTGCTCATGAGTTTCGACCCGCTTGACTCGTTTGCCCGGCGGCCCGCGCGCGACAAGCCAAAGCGTGCTTGCGCCGGGACCGAGGGCTGCCTGCGCACAGCTTTTTGCGCTTATGGTAAAGAACGCGTTAAGGCGGGTTAATTTTGTTTGGAAATCAGGCTTGTGCGGCCGATCCGACTGCCTGGACGGCCTGCCGGGGATCGAGCGCGGCCGCGTTCGGTGACGGGCTCAGCGTCACCACGCGGCGCGGACGTTAACGATTTCTTAACGATGCGATAAGCGGGCATCGGCGACGATGCGCGGCTCAGAAGTATTTGACGATCACTGCGATCGCGATTGCGATCATGATGCCCGACACCGTGAGCCATCCGGCCAGCAGCCACATTGCGCGGGAAGGCTTTGTCCTGATCTCGTCCATCGCCGCATGCGCGTCGCCCGCGATCGGCGTTCCGGCAAGCAGCGGTGGCGATTTGATGACAATGTCTGGCGGCGTTTGAACGCGTCCGAAATCACGCTCGCCCGTCTTCAAAGACAGGATGCGCGTGGCCGAGCTCGCTCGCAAACGGTTTGACATCGGTCGATCTCGTTGTGTGGAGCGACCATACGCGCAACGCTGCGCCTCGGGTTATCAAATTGTCGCTAGCGTAAATGACGCTTGCGTAATGTTCCGCAGCGATTGCCGCGGGCTCCATTGGCGAATGGTTAATAGGCGTTGATATGGGCGCGTCGCGAAAAGGCGGTGGCGAACAGGATCTTCACGTCGAACCAGATCGACCAATTGTCGATGTAATAGAGGTCGCACAGGATGCGGCCGCGAAGCTGCTCGTCGGCGTCGATGCCGCCGCGGAAGCCGTTGATCTGCGCCCATCCGGTGATGCCCGGCTTGACGTTATGCCGGCGCGCATAGAGCGCGATCTTTTCGCCCCAGGCCAGATCGTGCGCAACAGCGTGAGGGCGGGGGCCGACGAGTGACATGTCACCTTTCAGAACATTAATGATCTGCGGCAGTTCGTCGATGCTCCAGCGCCGCATGAAGCGGCCGATCCGTGTCACCCGATCGTCATCGCGGGCCGCCTGCCGCACCGCAGGGCCGTTCTCGAGCGTCGTCATCGTGCGGAACTTGTAGATCCAGAAGGATTCCTGGTTGAAGCCGTAACGCTGCTGCCTGAACAGCACGGGCCCCGGACTGTCGAGCTTGATCAGAACGGCGACAATCACAAAGAGCGGCATCAACATGATCAGCAAGGCGGTTCCGAGCACGAGGTCGAAGGCCCGCTTGATGACCGTCGATGCCGCCGACATCGGCGGATGCAGCAGATGGAGGCTGGCGATCGGACCGAGCTTCTCGATCGAGATGTGATCGAAACGCTCGAGAATGCGCTCGGGTGCGAGGCTGATCGAGCACGGCAGGGTCATGAACGCCTCGATGCAGCGCTCGATCATGGTCTGCTTCGACCACGGCGCGATCAGCAATATGTTGTCCGGCGCGAGCGCGCGGGCCTTGGCCACCGCACGATCGAGCGCGACGTTCAGCGGTCGAGCGCGCGAGCCTTGGTCCGCAGGATCGAACGCGGAAGGCAGGTAGGCGGTGCCGACAACGCGGCAGCCGAGGTTGAAGAGGTTATATCGCTGCGTGAAATCGTGGATGTCCTCTTCACCGCCGACCAGGAACAGCCGCTGTCCGGCAATCAGGCCCACGCGGTTTGCGGCATCGAGGCCGATGATGCGCAGCGCGTAGACGCTGAGCAGGGCGAACAGCCCGAAGCCGTAGAACAGCACGAGCCAGCCGCGCGAATAGAGCACGCTGGTCTTCGACAGGAATCCGATGATGACGAGGCAGATAAAGGCGAGAGTCCAGTAGCGCGCGATCTGGGCGGGACGCAAATCGAATTGTGCGCTCCTGATCGCCTGATACTCATCGCGGTAAATGCACGGGATCAGATAGAGCAGAGCCGCCATCAGTCCGACCTTCACGTAGTCGGTGACGGGTCCGATGTCGTCATAGGCAAGCTGGTGATAGAGAATGCCGGTCCCTACGGAGACCAGGATGATCGCGGCTGCGTCCGCGGCTGCGGCGATCACGGCAAGGCCGAAACGCCGCAGGGATGGACGCACCAGGATCGAGGCGCCGGCCCGCGTAGTCCGATCCAATAAGATATGAGTCACTGCAACGACCGTCACTTGTTTCAAAAAGAGGCGGTTCGTGCGAACCACCCCGCTTCCGAGGACAAGTGAGCAAGCGCAGGGCCATCAGCATGCGGCGTGCCGCTGCGTCGCTGTGGACGTCGCCGCGGCCCGTTCTTTCTGCGTTTTTGAAAAGTGCGGCAGGACCGGTTTGGTTAACCCGAGCGCCTTCGAACGCTCGCGTCTGTTCCGGATGTCCTAACGCGAAACAGCCTCGGCTCAGTTGGACGATTTGATGTTGATCGTGTTCCTGAGCGTGAAGTGATCCTGCGCGGTCGCGGTTATGTCGCGAACGAATTGCAGGAATTTGGTGAAGTCGACCGTCGCCGCATTCGAAATGTAAATGACGTCCTTGTTCTGAATCGGCGTCTGCGTCGCGAGAAAATAGCCGGCCGGGTCGCCGAAATTCGCCCAATAGATGACCGGGACGTGGCGGGTATTCCCCCATCGGCTCACATCGACGCCCATCTCGGCGAGGATGTCGATTGGTTCGACGCGATAGATGAAGACGGTTCGCGGGTCGGCTTGTTGATCGATCAGACCGCCGGCCTTGGCGACGGCTTCCGCAAGCGACAGCCGGTCCTGATCGAAGTTGAACTGGCCTTGCTGTCCGGTGGCGCCGAACGCAAGGAAGGTCTGCTGTTCGCTGAAGACGTAGATCGTATCGCCTGGCTGCACATTGATGTTGTTCTCGGGCTCCGAGATCAGCCGGTTGAATCCGACGGTCTGCTTGTGCCCGCGCCGTTGCAGCGTCACGAAGGTTTGCCAGCCTTGGCTTTTGGGTCCGCCCGCGCGGGCAATCGAATCCAGGATGCGCTCGCCGGGCAAGGACAGCGCGAATTTCACCGGATTGTTCACATCGCCCATGACGCTGACGAGGTTCGAGCGCTGTTCCGCGATCGAAATGACGACTTGCGGTTCGATCGCGCGATTGCGCAACTTCGCGACGATGTCGTTCTGGACCTCGGGAACCGTGCGCCCCGCCGCGCGGACCTGTCCGGCATAAGGCACGGTGATATTTCCCGCCCGGTCGACCGTCTGGTTCGGAATCTGCACGAAATTGCCGGGGCGCGACGCCGCCTGCAGCGGGATGAAAAGGCCGCCGGCCTGCGCTTCAAACACGGTGACCGAGACGACGTCGCCAACCCCGAGCCGGATGTCGGGCGCGGGCGGTCTGTCGGAGAATGACCCTACCGCCTTGAGCCCGCCGCGGCGCGAGAGAACCGTCGCAACCCCGGGAGACAACGGAACCAGTTCGTATTGCGCATCCGGCCCGCCATTGTAGGCCATGATCTGCGGGCTGTACGGCCCGGACGCCGGAAACAGGCCGCAGCCGGTGGTGAGAAGCGGCGCGCAAAGCAGGAGCGCCATCGCCAGCCATCGTCTGGCGGCGCGCAAGCGCGGACGGCCGAACTCGAGGCCCCCTGCGCCATCGAGGTGCAACAAGCCGCGCAGACCCACAATGCGGCACTCGTAAATCTTCATTGAACCCGGTTTGCCATGCGCACCACCGGGCGATCATTCGGATTTTATGGTTAATGGAGCTTTAAGCAGCGGGGCTAAGGGTTACCAATCCCTTTCGAATTTTAGCGGCCGCCACGGCCGGAAGGCGCGTCAGCGCGCGGGAGCGACAGGACGCCCGAGGCACGCGAGTCTCGCCGGTTAAGCATTAAGGGTCTGTTTACTTGCGTGGCGGGGGGCGATGCCATAATCCGGCTGGCGGGGGCAGGCCTTTGCTGGATGGCCGTTTTCTGGATCCGGCGACGTTTCGCGGCAATTCGCCGCGATGTGACAGGTCAGGCGCATGCTCAACGCGGCCCCGTTCAAACGACTGGACATGGCGGAACCGAACGGAACTCTTCCGGACGGCGGAGACTCGATCGACCTTCAGGGCATCCTGAGATTTCTGCGTCGGCGCGCCCCGATCATCGCCGCTGTCACCGCGGCTCTTGTGGCGATCGGCTTCGTCTATTCCTTGATTGCGACGCCCCGCTACACCGCGACCGCAAGCGTGCTGGTTGACAACAGCACCATCAAGTCACTGCGCGACCAGACTCCAACGAACGACTCGCCGGTCTCCGTCACCATCGACAGCCAGGTCGAGATCATCAAATCGGAGCGTGTCCTGCAGCGGGCCGCAAAGGATATCGATCTGGCGAACGATCCGGTGCTTCGGAGATCGCCCGGCCTCCTGACGAAGCTGAAGAATGCGGTGAGCGCCATTGTCGCGCCGCACGAAATCACGAAGGAGGAAGGCGTCGATGACGAATTCCTGGTCGACTGGCTGCACGGTCACATCGATGTCAGGCGCGTCGGCCTGACCAACGTGATCCACATCAACGCAACGTCCGAGAACCCGGACACGGCGGCGCGCGTCGCGAATGCCGTTGCCGAGGCCTATCTGAGCGACATCCATAATGCGAAGCGCGAGATGGGCGAGAACGCCGTGTCGTGGTTGCAGGACCGCCTCAAGCAGTTGTCCGAGCAGACATCGGAGTCCGACAGGGCGGTTCAGAAATTCAAGCTCGAGAACAACATTGTCAGCACCGGCAAGGGTGGCCTGCTGAACGAACAGCAGATCGGTGAAATCAGCAGCCAGATCATCCTTGCGCGCGCCCAGGTCGCCGAAGCCAAGGCGCGGTGGGATCGCGTCGAGCAAATCCTGAAAGGCGACGCGAGCGACGCTACGGTGACGGAGTCGCTGCGCAACGATGTGATCGTGCGCCTGCGCCAGCAATTTCTGGAAGTGGCGCGGCGCGAAGCCGAATTGTCGGCCCGCTACGGCTCGGGCCACATGGCGGCGGTCAATCTGCGCAACGAGAAGAAGCAGCTCCTCGACAACATCAAGGACGAATTGCGGCGCATCGCCCAAAGCTACAAGAGCGACTACGAGATCGCGAAGCTGCGCGAAACCACGCTGCAGAAGAGTCTCGACGAAATCGTTTCGAAGACCAGCCAGACCAATCAGGCGCAGGTCAAGCTTCGCGAGATGGAGAGCGCGGTCCATACGTCACGCGAGGTTCAGGAGAATTTCCTGAAGAAATACATGGAGCTGGCGCAATCCTTCCCGGTGACCGAGGCGCGGATCATCTCCGCTGCGAAGACGCCACGCTACAAGAGCTGGCCCTCGGTCACCAAGATCACCGCCGGAGCCGCGGTTCTCGGCCTGATCCTGGGATTGATCTTCTCGCTTGGCCTCGAAGCGATGGACACAACGTTCCGCACGCCATCGCAGGTCGAGGATGCGCTGGGCGCCCGCGTGCTGGGCGTTCTGCCGAAAATCGTCAACCCGAAGCTGCCCTACCGGACCCTGCATGCCGATGGGTTTCCTCATGCAGGCCCCTATGGAAAACAGCTGCTCGGTGAAGACCTCGGTTCGTTGCGTTACGCGGTCGAAAATCCGCTGTCGCATTTCGCGGAGACGCTGCGGCACGTCAAATTCGAGGCGAGCGCCAATCCGGTCGGCGCGCGTGAAGGCAAGGTGATCGGCATCTGCTCGACCAAGGCCGGAGAGGGCAAGAGCTTTGTCGCTGTGAATTTTGCCGAACTGATCGCCGATGCCGGCCAGCGCTGCGTCCTGGTGGATTGCGATCTGCGCTATCCGGCTCTGACCTATATGCTGAGCCCGGAAGCCGTGCAGGGCCTCGCCGATGTCATCAGGATGCCGGGGGCGCTCGATGGCGCGCTCTGGACCGATTCCCTGACCCGGATGTCCTTCCTGCCGGCCGCGTCGCAGCGGCGCATGCATCACCCGCACGAGCTTCTCGCATCGGACGGTCTCGCTGTGGTGATCGAGGAATTGCGCCGGCGCTACGATTTCGTCGTGCTCGACCTTCCGCCCGCGACGCCGTTCGCCGATGTGCGTGCGATGAGCCAGGTGGTGGACGCCTTCGTGTATGTGATCGAGTGGGGCGCGACCAGCCGCGATGCGGTGGCTGCGGCGCTGCGCGGTGCTCCGGTCATCCGCGAAAAGCTGCTCGGCTGCCTGCTCAACAAAGCCGATGTGACCAAGCTGAGCCGCTACGACCGCAGCACCGACAGCGACTATTACGCGCGTTACAGCGGCGCTCCCGCCTACAGGCCGGATCTGCTCGGATGAGCCGGCGTCCCCCCATGGCAGCGTCAGTCTGAAAGAAGCCGGCCATGAGCGGGACCATCCTCGTCAATCATCTGCTCGAGCCCCCGAACATGATCTCGGGGATCTCGCGCTATCTGTTCGCGCTGCTTGAGGAGCTGGCGAAGTCGCAGCGCTATCGCTACGTGCTTGCCACCACCTGGTCCGCCGAACAGCTCCCGCCCGCGCTGCGGGCTCTGCCGGTCGAAATCCGCACCCTTCCGTTTCAGCCGAAGACTCCGGTCAATGTCGTGAATCAGCTCGCGACAGTGTCGCGGCTCATGCGCGAGACCGGGGCGATCCTCGAATTTAATTGCAATCCGGTGGGCTGCTTTCTCGGCGGCTGGCCGCGCGTCATCACCGTCCACGACATCTATATGGACACGATGCCGCTGTCCTATCCGTGGCGGCACCGGATGTGGTGGAAGCTGCTTTTTCCGCTGGCCCTGCGCGGAGCCTCCGCCGTGGTCTGCGTCTCTCAAAGCACGCGGCGGGAAGTCGCGCAGCGTTACGCCTTCGCCAAGGACAAGCTCGTAGTCGTGCACGAGGCGCCGATTCTGGCGGGCGATGCGGGTGACGCCGGGGCGTGCGATGCCGGCTTCGAGACGCCGTACGGGCTCTATGTAGGCAACGTGTCGCCGAACAAGAATGTCGCGGTTCTGGTGGAGGCGCTCAAGCTCCTTAAGGCTGAAGGCGACGCGCCGATTATCTATCATGTCGGCCGCGACTCCGCCGGTTTGCTGGCGGAGGCGGAGCGGCGCCACGCGTCCGAAGGACTCATCCGCAAGGCGGGCGTCCTCTCGGATCGGGCGCTGGCGGCGGCGTATCGGGGCGCCACCTGCTTCATTAACACATCGCTGAATGAAGGCTTCTGCCTCCCCGTCGTCGAGGCGCAGTCGCTCGGCGCGCCGGTCATTTGCGCGGATATCCCTGTACTGCGTGAGGTCGCGGGCGAGGGCGCGTTGTTCTTCCCGCCGGACGATCCGGCGGCGTTGGCGCGCCAGATCAAGGCGATGTTCGCCGATCAAGCGCTGCAGCAGCGGATGGCGCAGGCGAGCCGCGACAATGTCGCACGCTTTTCCTGGCAACGGGCGGCGCGCGAAACCGAAGATGTATTCGGCGCCGTGCTGGCCAGCCGCACGCGCCCGCAGCCCCTGCGTCAGTGCGAAGAAGTCGGAGCGCTCAGTGACCGATAGGCTGATCCCCGCGGAGGCCCGCCTTCGCATCGACCACACGCATATGCGGCGCCGTGCCACCGGCATCGAGCGCATCACCCGCGAATTGTTCAGCGCGCCGGTTCTGGCGCCGCTGCCGGTCGAGACGGTTCAGGCCTCGGCGGGGCGTTTGGGCGTGGTGCTGGGGCAAAACATCACGCTGCCTTTTGAAGCGCTGCGTCACCGGAAGGACGTGTTCGTGTTTCCCGGTTTTGCGCCGTCGCCCTTGATCTCGATGACGTGCCGCGATCGCACCGTCATGTATGTGCACGACGTCTTCCTCCTGACGCGCAAGGACGAACTCAATCTCGCGGGCCGGTTCTATTTCGCGCCTATTTTCGCGAAGGCGCTGCGGTCGTTGCGCTATTTCCTCGTCAATTCGGAATACACGGCGTCGTCGCTGCTGCCCTATTGCCGGCCGGATGCGCAGATCATGTTGTGCCGGCCGACCGTGCGGAATGTCTTCGGGCTGAGCGCCGGTGACCGGGCTGTGCGCGATCCTGCGCCCCGTGCGCTGACCGTCAGTGCGATCGGTACGATCGAGCCGCGCAAGAATTTCCGTGCCGCGGCCGCGATCTGTCAGGCCCTGGCCGAGCGGCTGAACATTCCCGTCCAGCTGAATATTGTCGGACGGAAAGGGTGGGGGCCCGATGCCGATTGGCTCTCGCAGCAACCCCATGTGAAGCTTCTCGGGCCGTTGCCCGACGGTGAGGTCCGCACCGCGATCGAGGCGAGCGATCTCTTCATCTGCTCCTCGCGCGACGAAGGGCTCGGCCTTCCGCTGCTCGAAGCGCAATATGCCGGGCTGCCGGTGATCGCACCGGACATGCCGGTGTTCCGTGAGGTGCTTGGCGGGTCGGGGTGCCTCGTCGATATCGAGAACCCGGCATTTGCGGCGGGGAGGGTCTCCGCTCTCCTGGCATCGGGAGACTGGCGCAGCCGCCAGGCAGAAGCGGCGCTCGCCAACGTCAAGCGGTGGAATACACTCGCCGCGTCCGACCATTCTCATGTGCGCGGCTTCCTGCTGGACCTGCTCGCACGCGGCGCCGAACGCGCCGAGCATCGCGCGAGTCCGATCCGGTCCCGCGCCGCTTGAAACCGTCATCCCGTTAGGATTTCGTTAACCATACTTTCGCAGGCTGCACTGGCATCCGCGAGGGCGATTCAGATGAAGTCCGTCATTCTTGCTGCAATGGTCCTCTTCGCAACGGCGACGTTTGCGCAAGCCCAGAGCACGATCACGCCGGCGCGGATCAATTCCCGGGTCGACTCGCTGAAATACAATTCCAACCCGAGCACACTCGGTCCGAACGACAGGGTTTCCCAATACGGATTGAGCCATCGGACGGATTCGCGCGTTCGTTCGCGGGTGGATTCGTACAATTACAACACCAACCAGAGCCTGTTCCGCGTCGTCGATCCGCGCCTGAACGTGCAGCGGTTCTGATCGGTAAAATCCGATCTTAGGCTTAACACGCCAAATCGCCCCCATCTTGATCCGGGCGTCTTAGATATCGTTCACAGCAGACGGGATTGTATGTCCGCCGCCTGTCTGAGCTGAATGGGAACGGATCGATGCGTGTGCGTGAGGGTCTCGTTGAAATCGACGGGCAGGTGGTCACGACCCGAAGCCTGTCCGATTCAGTTTCGGCGATCGTGCGTCGCCTGCGGGAGATGCGGTCGTTTCTGGTCTGTACGCTGAACCTCGATCATCTGGTGAAGCTGCGAAGGGATCCGCGATTTCGCGACGCCTATGCCAAGGCCGAGGTCGTGACCCCGGACGGCTTTCCCATCGTCACCTTCGCGCGGATGGAAGGCGTTGTTCTGGAACGCACGACCGGCGCGGACCTGATCGTGCCGCTCTGCCGCGAGGCGGCGGCGCACGGTTATCCAGTGTTCCTGTTCGGCTCGACCTTCGAGGCGCTGTGTGCGGCCGGACGCAGATTGGCCGAGGACATCCCCGGTCTTCAGATTGCAGGAGTTTATGCCCCGCCGGCAAACTTCGAGATCGCATCCGACACTGCCGACGAGGCCATCGACATCATCCGCCGGTCGGGCGCGCGGATCTGCCTCGTCGCGCTTGGCGCGCCGCGGCAGGAGCTGTTTTCGGCGCGCGCCATCGATGAAACCGCGGGGATCGCGTTTCTCGGGATCGGCGCCTCGCTCGATTTCATTGCGGGGACGCAAGTCCGATGCCCGCCCTTGTTCCGCAAACTCAATCTCGAATGGGCCTGGCGCGCCGCAAGCAATCCGCGGCGCTTGCTGCCGCGCTACGCTGCCTGCGCGGCGTTGTTCGCCGAGCTTTATGCGCGATATGCGATGCGGGCCTGGTGGCGGCCTGCGCGGCATCGCTTCTGAAACGCGGCGAGGCGCGTCAGAGCAGCGTCACTTTGCGCGCGAAGAAGGCTTCGGCGAACCGCTCCGGCGCCCGGCATTCCATGCCGCGCAGCCGGGCGAGGCCCCGGAAGGTATCGGCGTCGAACCATTGCTTCGACCGCTGGGTCGCGAAATGGCGGTCTAGCAGCTCGATCTTGCGATCGAGGATGGCGGCCGGCACCGGCACGTAGAGATTGGGCTGGCCGAGATCGCCGTCCCATTTCGGAATTTCGTATTCCAGAATCAGGTGGTCGCGAAACGTGTTCCAGGTCAGCCGGCAAACCTCGCGATGATCCTGATGGGCGTCGTCCCTGCGATGCGTGAAGATCAAGTCGGGAGAAACGCGGGTCTTCAGCGTCTCGAACCACTGCTTGATGGCTTCGCCCTGTTCGGGAAAGAACCCGTCGCGAAATTGCAGCGTCTCGACGGTGCTGGCTGCGGCCCCGGTCAGGAAATCCTTGGCCGCGTTGCGCGCCTCCGCTTCACGCGGCCCTGCGGCGCTCAGCACGCACCAATGCACGTCGAGCACAAATCCGCGCGCGATCAGGCCGAGCAGCGTGCCGCCCAGTCCGATCTCGATATCGTCGGAATGAGCGCCGAGACAAAGAACGGAAAGACGATTGCCGGGAGCCGGCAGATTGAGGGACAGCATGGACTGACGTTCCGGTACCGGCAGACAAGTGCAGGATAGAGCGTTCGCGACGCGAAGGCTCTATCAGATCCGACGGACCACGTGGCGCTGGCGTTGAAGGTCGGGCTCCGGCGCCCACGGCATCTGGCCGTTCTCGACCATCTCTTCGAGGATCTGGCGGTCCCTCAGCGTGTCCATGGCGCGCCAGAAGCCTTCGTATCTGTAGGCGAGCAGATTGTTCTCCGCGATCAGGCGGTTGAACGGCTCGAGAACGAGTTCCTCACCGTCCCGGATATAGTCGAAAATCTCGCGGCGGAAGATGAAATAGCCGCCGTTAATCCAGGTCTCGGATTCGGAGTTCGAGCGCATCCGCTTGACGACGCCGCTTTCGTCGAACTCGGCGAGGTGAAAGTTGAACGGCGCGCGCACGGCGATGAAGCAGGCGATCTTGCCGCTCCGCTTGAAGTAATCGATCATCTCATCCAGCGGCGCGTCGGTAAGGCCATCGCTGTAATTGGCGAGGAACATCTCCTGATCCTCGACCTGATTGCGAACCGCGAGCAACCGCTGGCCGATATTCCGCCACACTCCGGTGTCGATCATCGTCAGACGCCAATCCGGTGGCGGCTCGCCGATGATCTCGACCTTCTTGCCGAATTGCGACACCACGCAGTTATGCGTGGCCGCCGTGTCGAGATGGAGGAAATAGTCCTTGATGACGTTCGCCTTGTAGCCGAGGCACAGCACGAAATCGCGATAGCCGTAGCGGCTGTAATATTGCATCACGTGCCACATGATCGGGTGCGAACCGACCGGGATCATCGGCTTGGGGATGCTTTCGGAATATTCGCGGATTCGGGTGCCAAGACCCCCGCAAAAGAGCACGACCTTCATTGCCTGTCCGCCTGCCTTGTCGCGCCGTACATGGTCGGCTTGCGACGTTTCTGCAGCGGCTTTGTCGCTGCGTTTTGTTGCATCAATCGTTGCGCGCAAAGGTAAGAGGAATCAAGCGTTTCGCATCCTCTGTCGCGGCTAAGTGCGTGTTAGCGTAAATAGACGAGTCGCAAAAAGCGGCGCGCACGAAGCCCGATGTTTTTAGATTGGAGCGCGCAAGCAAGTGGCAAGGGTTTCGATACGCCGCGCGTTTCGTTAACGATGCGCTTTCCGGTTTAAGGTTAACCCTTGCTTGGACGAATAGCCGACAGCGCGGCATGATAAGCAGAACCGGCATCGATGAGGGCGATCCTTGATCTTCCGTGAGACTCCCCTGAAAGGCGCCTTTGTCCTCGATCTCGAACGCCGCGAGGACGATCGCGGCTTCTTTGCGCGCACCTTCTGCCAGAGGGAGTTCCAAGCCCATGGGCTCCGGCCGGTGGTGGCGCAGGCCAACATCGCTTCGAACATCGCCGGGGGCACGATGCGCGGCATGCATTTCCAGTATCCGCCCGCCGCCGAAAGCAAGTTGGTCAGTTGCATTCGCGGGGCGCTTTACGATGTCATCGTCGATCTGCGCCCGGAGAGCCCAACCTTCCTTCAGCATTTCGGCATCGAGCTTAACGCGGAGAACCGCACCGCCCTGTATGTTCCGGAACGGTTCGCGCACGGCTATCAGACGCTGTGCGACAACACCGATGCGATCTACCTGATGGGCGATTTCTATACGCCCGGGGTGGAAGGCGGCCTGCGCTACGACGACCCTGCCCTGGATATCGGCTGGCCACTTCCGGTCACGGTGATTTCGGAGAAGGATCGCAACCTTCCCCTCTACGCGGCCTGCGAAGACGAACTGAAGCGCAGGATGAACATCGCGCTCCAGCCGGCCTGAGCGGCCGGCTGCTGCTCCGCAGTTTCGTGTCGATCAGACGGCGACAGCCGCGCGCGAGGCGCTCTCGTCGGTCGCTTCCGGCGCGAGCGGCGGCGTGGTGGCGCGAAGCTGCGAGTCCACCAATCCTTCCGCAAGCAGCTTCTTGATGTGGCTGATGCGCTGGTAGCGCGGCCCTTCGAACTCCTCGAGGGTCACGGAGGATTCGCGATACGCCTTGTAGAGCTGTTCCGCGCCCTTTTTCGCGTCCCATTGCGGCTTGAAGGCCGGCAGCTTCTGGCGGATCTTTTCGAAGCTCACGCGGTAGGAGCGCTTGTCCGGCCCGGCATCGTCGGCGAAGGCCAGCTTGCATCCCGGCACGATGCCGGCGACGATTTCCGCAAGTTCGCGGATCCGGTAATTGTGCTGGGTCTGCCCGACGTTGAACGCTTCATTGAAGACAACGTCTTCCGGCGCCTCCATCGCGGCGATGAACGCGCGCGAGATGTCCTCGACATGCACGATCGGCCGCCAGGGCGTGCCATCCGATTTCAGGTAAATCTTGCCCGTGGTAAGCGCCCAAGCTACGAGATTGTTCAGCACGATATCGAAGCGCAGGCGCGGCGACAGGCCGTAGGCGGTCGCGGGCCGCAGATAAACCGGGCAGAAGCCGTCGCCCGCCAGCCGGGAAATGTCGCGTTCCGACATGACCTTGGATTCGCCATAAGCGGTCACAGGATTGAGCGGCGCGGTCTCGTCGATCAGGTCGTCCCCGGATTGCCCGTAATTGCTGCACGAGGAGGCGAATACGAAGCGGCGGACGCCGGCATTTTTCGCGAGCTCGGCGAGCCGGACGCTCGCGACATGATTGATCTGATCTGTCAGGCCCGGTTGCAGATCGCCAAGCGGGTCGTTTGACAAGGCGGCGAGATGCAGGACGGCATCGATGCCGGCGAGATCGCCGGCCACGATGTCGCGCGTATCCTTGCGGATCGTCGGAACCGGCACGATGTCGCCGCCATGCGCGAAAGTACAACGGGAATAGAGGTCGCTGTCGAGACCGACCACCTCATGCCCCGCCTTCAGCAGCATCGGCGTGAGCACGGTGCCCACATATCCAAGATGACCGGTAAGAAGGACACGCATCATCAAACTCCTGTGCTCAGACCCGCCATCACGACAACCGGAAGGAAGGACGACATTGCGGCGAAAGGGACCGCAGCGGCCCCTGCAAGTCAACGGCGGGACCGCAACATGCCTAATGTGGGCGGGGGTACCCCGCGCGAGCGCATTGCCCGACGTGATCCGCGCAAATTTTTGCGGTGGAACAATACTGCCAAGTTTCTGTAATCAGCTCAGCCGCACATTTAGGTTAATGCGCGAAGTTGCAAGTCGCGACAATTGTCGCCGCATTTGATCGCAATGCGATGTGTTAGGTGTCCGGGCCATGAATTGCGTCAGCCAATTCCCAACCCGTGTAACCGATGCAGCTTGAGGTCCGCCCCCACGGCGATATGAGACTGCGCGCCCGGCCGCCCGTCGAGAGCGGGCGGCTTGTGGTGCTGTCGTCGGCCTTCATGTTCTGCATCGCGCTGTATTTCCTGCTCCCCGGCGACGCGCTGCCGATGTTGGGATGGCAGTATTACGGCGGTGGCGGGGAATTTCAGAAGATCCATCCGGCGACGTATCTGACGATTGTTGTCTTCTCTTTGCTCATCGCGGTGGATCGGACGTTCCGCCGCCGATGCCTCGCGCAGCTGATGAGCGATTACGCCTTCGTTGCGTTCGCGATAGCCGCGACGGCGACATCGTTCGTCGCCATCGTGGTGCGGGGTGCCTCGATTGCCAATCTCGCCGAGACATTCGCTCTGGCGTTGGTTGTCCGGCTCGCGATTGTCGCGATTCCGCGCAAGCCGATGATCCAGTTCCGTACCTTCGTCGACGTCCTGTTTTTCGTCGGCGCGGCGTCGGTGTTCTTTGAATTCGCGTTCAAGCGCTCGCTGATCTTCGAGAACCCGGTCTTCTACGATCCCAATACCGGGCAGACGATCGTGACCGAATTCCGCGCCGCTGGCATCTTCGGACATCCGCTCAGCGCCGCGGGCTTTTTCAGCCTGTATGCGATCCTGAATTTCGTCTCGACGCCGATGCGGCTGTCGTTCGGCTGCGCCACGCGCCTGTTTCTCGCGGGGCTGGCCTTCGTCGCCGTTCTGCCGACCGGAGGCCGGTCGTCGCTGCTTGCCGGCGCGCTGATCATGACCGTCTATGTCGGGGTCTCCGTACTCCGCGCGCTCGCGAAGGGATCGTTCAGCAAGGCGGGCCTGGTCTGGTTCGTGGCTCTGCTGACCTGCATGGTGTTTTCGCTTCCGGTCATGGAGCGCTTCGATGTGTTCAACGTGATGCTCGCCCGCTTCTCGCACGACGACGGCAGCACGTTGAGCCGCGAATACGCGCTGCAACTGGTCCTGAGCCAGCGGCTCGAGGACCTGTGGCTCGGCTTCGATCTGGAGTACGTCCTGAACCTGCAGCGCAGATTCCGGCTGGTCGCGATTGAGAACGCCTGGATGAATTTCGCCCTGGTTTGCGGATTGATCGTCACCATCCCGCTCTTTGTCTCCTATCTCCTGCTGCTCTTTCGGTCGAACCCACGCTATTGCACATCGGGAATCTATTACACCGCGCTTTTCCAGCTCATCCTCTCGAACGCGACCAACGATCTTTGGGCGAAAAACCCCGGATTCGCGACGACTTTGGCCATCGTTTTTTCGTTCCTGCGGAAGGACCTCGTGGTCACAGCGCCTGCCATTCGGCAGTACCGCGGATCGCAAGGCCGTCTCTCGCTGCCCGCGCTCTCCGGTGACCGGATATCGCAGGGCAGCGCCATTGGAGTGCAATCGTCATGACCGACTTTGCCGAAAGCAAACCGCTGATCACGATCGCAATCCCGACCTGCAACCGCGCGTCGCTGCTTCGCGGCTGCATCGACTCCGTGCTGTCGCAATCCTATGAGAAATTCGAGATTCTGGTCTGCGACAATGCCTCGACGGATCGGACAACCGAAATGTTGAGCGAGATCGACGACCCGCGATTGCGGGTCGTGCGGCACGAGCAAAATATCGGCCTGATGCCGAACTGGAATGCCTGCATCACCGAGGCCCGAGGTGATTTCATCGTTTTCGTTCCGGACGATGACCGGATCGCACCCTGGATGCTCGAACGCTGCACCGACCTCCTTGCGCGCGATCCCTCACTCGTCGGCGTCGTTGCGCTTAACGATCTTCATCTGCTCAAGGATGGCCGCAGACTCGGTCCGGCCCAGAGCCGCATCCTGCCGACCGGTATCCATGAGGGGTCCGACATCCTGCTCGAATATCTGAGAGGTCATCTCTCGGTTCAAATGTGCAGTCTGGTGATTAGCACCAGGCTGCTGCGGCGCATCGGCGGCTTTGCGAACGACTGGCCCTATGCTGGCGACACCGCGGCATGGAGCCGGATCATGCTGATGGGCCGTGCCGGCCTGGTCAACGAGAGCTGCGCGACTTTCGCCTGGCACGACGAAAGCGCGACATCGAAATATCCGATTTCCAATCGCCGCGACAGCGGGCGGCGTTTCATCGCGACGCTGGATACGGCGATCGACTATCACGTCGCGGACCCTGTTTTGCGGACGAACATCAAGCGCGAGGTTAGGCGCTATATCGCACGGGACATGATGGCGGCGATCACATCATGCAGGAAGAGCGGAGTGTCTCTTGCGAGGATGTTGCCCCGGATCTGGCAATGCAGGCGAGAGATCGCGCATTCGCGAATGGCCGTTGGCGCGTCGGAATTCACGAGGTTCGTCGCGATCATTCTGCTTCCGGGATTTGTCTCGGGCATCGTTGGCCGGATTGGACAGAGCTTGCGGGGGCGCGCATGCCGCGGTTCCGAGGATTATCGCCCCGATGCATAATCCTTTCATCTCCGTCGTCATCAACAACTACAATTACGCGGACTATGTCGGCGCAGCGATTGAATCCGTGCTGGCGCAGACCTGCGGCGATGTTGAGTGTATCGTTGTCGATGACGGTTCCACCGACGAGTCGCGCGCGGTCATTGGTCGCTATGACGGCATCAAGCCGGTCTTCAAGACGAATGGCGGTCAATTGTCTGCGGTGCGGGCCGGATTTGAGCAGGCGCTTGGCGAGATCGTCATCTTTCTCGATTCTGATGA
Organism: Pseudorhodoplanes sp.; assembly: GCF_035565855.1. Lineage (GTDB taxonomy): Bacteria > Pseudomonadota > Alphaproteobacteria > Rhizobiales > Xanthobacteraceae > Pseudorhodoplanes. The sequence continues at coordinate 4,397 of NZ_DATMRX010000006.1, read as the reverse complement.
TTCCCTCTATCCAAAGGCCTGCAGCGAGATCGCAGCGGCCTGGCGGCCGGGACTTTCGCTGCTGCAATTCGGCCTCGACAAGAAGGACAATGCCGGCAAGCCGCTCGGGACCTATCCGAACGGCCCGTTCATCAAGTCGGATCACATCGGTTTCCTGCTGCGATACGGATATATCCCCTCGTCTCCAATGTCGGGGAACGCCTTCTCGCGCAACTATCTGGCCGAGCTGTTCGCGATGCCCGCGCCGGACGAGCGCATGGCGGCCGACGGATATCTGATTTACTGCGCGCCGGTGTTCGGCGAAGTCGCAGCACTCGAGAGAGCTCTCGGTTGCTATCGGGTCCATGGCGGAAACACCTCGCCGTCCGCGATCGTCTCGCCGCAGACCCTGCAGCGCCAGCTTCTGAACGACATCAAGTTCCGGGAGCGGCTCGCGCAAACGCTTGAGCGGCGCGGCTTCGCTCCGGATAGGCCGCTCAATTACCTCGGGCCTTACGATTTTCGTACGATCCTCCTTTTGAATCGGGGCTATCGCAATGACTCGAGCGTGCGGCACATCGGCTGCGGCTTCGCTCTGGTTCAGGCAATCCGGAAATTCCTGACCTATCCCGATATTCCGCTCGCGAAGCGTGTTCGAAACGTCGCGGGCGTTCTCGCAATTGCAGCGCTTCCTCCGGCCTTCGTGCGGCGTCTTTTGCCCGAGCAGACCCTCGGGTCTTCGGAAGCATGGAGTAGCCGATGAGCGGCGACCTGAAAGGGCGGACGCTTCGCGGTGGCCTTGCGAAACTGTGCGGGCAGGCTGCGAACTTCATCCTTCGCTTCGGCTACATCATGATTCTGGCGCGGTTGCTGAGCCCGGATGATTTCGGCCTCGTGGCGATGGTGACGGTCGTGACCGGAGTCTACGAGATCTTCACCTCCGCGGGCCTGTCGTCCGCAATGATCCAGCAGGCGACGATCTCCAGCGATCAGATATCGAAGCTGTTCTGGGCAAACCTGCTGTTCGGCGTCGTCCTCAGCATTCTTTGCGTCGCGACCGCACCGGTCCTCGTCATGTTCTTCAACGAACCGAGATTGCTGTGGGTGACGATTGCGATGGCGCCGACGTTCCTGCTCGGCGCGGCAAGCGTGCAGCACATGGCGATCCTGCAGCGCGAATTGCGTTACATCACCGTCGCTATCATTGAACTTGTCGCGCTGATTGCCAGCATTGCCGTCGGCATCGGCATGGCAATGACGGGATACGGATATTGGGCCATCGTCGGCGCTGCTCTGACCATTCAAGCGGTCACGGCGATAGGCGCCTTTGCGGTGACGCGCTGGGTGCCCGGGCGCTTCAGTTCGTCCACCGAAATTGGACCGATGCTCTGGTTCGGCGCGACGATGTGCTTCAACAGCCTCGTCGCGTATGTTGCCTACAATTTCGACAAGCTGCTGATCGGACGGGTCTGGGGCGCAGACGCTCTCGGTCTGTATGGACGCGCCTATCAGCTTATCAATATCCCGATCCTCAATCTTAACTTGTCCATAGGCGGGGTTGCATTTGCTGCCTTGTCCCGGTTGCAGCACGATCCTGAGCGCCTCAAGTCCTATTTCCTCAAAGGCTATTCGCTGGTTGTGTCGATAACGATTCCCGTTGCGATCTTTTGCGGGGTGTTCTCCCTGGAGATCGTGACGACCGTGCTCGGGTCGCAATGGATCGATGCCGCGCAGATCTTCCGTCTGCTGTCGCCGACCATTCTGATCTTCGCGGTCATCAATCCTCTGTCGTGGCTCCTGTACGCGATCGGAAAGCACCGGCGCAGCCTTCATATTGCGCTCGTCCTGATGCCGATATTGATCGGTGCATATTTCATCGGCCTTCCATACGGCCCCAATGGCGTCGCGGCAGCCTTTTCAATCGCGATGGCGCTCTGGATCGTGCCGATGGTGACCTGGTGTCTGCACGGGACGAAGATATCGCCGAAGGATCTGATCGTCGTGGTCGGCAGGCCGCTGCTGTCGGGCCTGATCGCCGCCGCGATCGCGCTCGGCGTCCAGCTTTATGTCAGCGACATCTTCAAGTTGCCGGCCATTCTGGAACTCGCCGTCGGCGGCGGCGCGATGGTCCTCGTCTACGGCGCGGTGCTGCTGTTCGCGCTCAACCAGAGGCACTTTTACCTTGATTTGATCCGCGGGTTGAAAAGCCGTCCGTCGAGTGAAAGCTATGGTCCGGCGGAGTGATTTCGCCCGGCGGATATGGAGCGACGACGTCAGCGTACATCCGGACACTGAAAGGGATGCAGTTATGCTGAAGGCAGGCGACTGGGTCGAAGTTCGAAGCAAGGACGAAATCCTGAGGTCCCTCGACAGGCGCGGCCGCCTGGACGAGCTGCCGTTCATGCCGCAGATGTTCAAATATTGCGGCCAGCGGTTCCGGGTCTTCAAAAGGGCACACAAGACCTGCGATACGGTCGATCAGACCGGGGGACGCAGCCTTCCCGATACGGTCCATCTCGATCTGCGTTGTGATGGTGCAGCTTACGGCGGATGCCAGGCCGCGTGCCTGATCTTCTGGAAGGAGGCGTGGCTCAAGCCGGTCGATGGGTCGCAATCCGCGAAGAGCGTGCCCGCGACTGTCACGAATGCGGGCTGCACCGAGGAGGATGTCTGGAACGCGGTGTGGCATCCGGGGAGCACACCGCAAGACATTCGTTACGCTTGTCAGGCGACCGAATTGCCGCGCTACACCAGGCTGCTGCCGTGGTGGGACATCCGGCAATATATCGAGGATTATCGCTCCGGGAACGTGTCGCTGCGCCAGGTTCTGTACGGCGCGATCTACGCCGCCTATTACAACGGCTCGCTCTCCTATCGCGACAAGATCGGCCTGCCGGCGCGGTGGCTGTACGATCTCGTGCAGCGTGTGCTCGGTGGCGTGCCGTTTCCGCGCAAGAAGGGAAAGCTTCCCGACGGCATGGCGGTTGCGATCGCCGATCTTCATCTGCAGCCCGGCGAACTGGTCCGGGTCAAGTCCTATCAGGAGATTCTTGCGACGCTCGACAGGGGTAACAAGAATCGCGGGTTGTTTTTCGATGCGGAGATGGTGCCGTATTGCGGACGCACCTTCCGCGTAAAGGCGAGGGTGCATAACTTCCTGAACGAGAAGACGGGCCGGATGATCTCGCTGAAGACGCCGGCGGTCATGCTGGAAAATGTCTGGTGCCAGTCGCGTTACAGCGATTGCCGGATGTTCTGCCCGCGCGCGATCTATTCGTGGTGGCGCGAGGTCTGGCTGGAACGCGTGTCCGAAGACTCGGCCAACGCCGTCGCGTCGGACGGTTGCGCGGGCGGCGGCAAGCGGCAGTTGCCGGACGCGGCCTGAGCGCCTGTGACGCGCACATCGCGCGCTACCTTGCGCTTTACTTGCCTTTCAAGGCGGCGACGATCGCTCCGTAAGCCGGCTTCGGATTCATGTCGAAGTCGAAAGGCAGGCTGCGCGGGATTCTCGCCTCGATCTTCTTGCCGGCCTGGATTTCTTCGGCCGTTGAGGTGTGCCGGTCACTCAGTTCCCAGGTCACGAGCTCGCGGACCGCGCCCGTCGAGAGAACGTCGGTCAGATAATCGCGATATATCTTCGCGACGCCACGGTCGCGCACCGCGAAGTCTTCCGGGAAGATCGTATCGTCGACATCAAGCTCGGTGATCTGGATGTCGAGCCCCATGCCCTTGATCGTGTCGAGGAATTCCAGCAACGAGTCGCGATCGTATTCGGGCTGAAATTGCGCAGACAGGTGCGACTGGATGCCGATAGCGTCAAGTGGCACGCCATCGTCGCGCAGGCGCCGGACGAGATCGAGGAAGTGAACGCGGACCTTGGACCAGGGTGAATCTGGCTTGCGTGAACGGTTCTTGGCGAACGGCGAGTCGAACCAGCGATATTCCAGGAAGGCCTCGTTCAGCACGAGCCGCCCGTGCGGATCGGCCTGCCTGGCCCGACGGAAGCTGCGCGCGATGTAGTCGCGCCCGAGCGCCGCATACCACGGTCCGCCGCGCAAGCCGCCTTCGTTCCGGCTATCGACCCAAATCGGTTCGTTTACGACGTCCCAGGAATGCACGCGGCCAGAGTACCGGCCGGCGACCTCGTCAATGTGGCGATCCAGCAGCCGCGTCATCTCGGCGGAGGACAGCCGGCGCGTCCAGTCCGGCATGTGGTCGTTCCAGATCAGCGTGTGTCCGCGCATCTTGAGCTTGTGCTCGGCCGCGAACTCGAACAGGCGATCGACCACGTTGAAATCCGCGACCTCGGACGCAGCCCGGATCGAGCCGAATTTCATGCTGTAATCGGGCGTCAGGATCGCGCATTCCCGGGCCAGGAGCTGCGCATAAGCCGGGCTTCGGTAAATGTGCTGGTCGAA
>NZ_DATMRX010000005.1:0-10302 GCF_035565855.1 Pseudorhodoplanes sp. | reverse complement strand
CTGCATGGCTTGCGCCAGCAGATCGCGCGCCGCGACGGGCGGCCGAATGTCTCGATCGCCGACTTTGTTGCATCCGGGGACGGTGCGCCGGTGGATCACGTCGGTGCGTTCGCGGTCACCGCAGGAATCGGGGAGGAGGCTATCGCGACAAGGTTCAAGCGGGCCAATGACGATTATTCGGCGATCATGATGTCGGCGCTGGCCGATCGTCTGGCGGAGGCCTTTGCCGAGCACCTGCACGAGCGCGTGCGCCGGGAATTCTGGGGCTATGCGCCGGACGAGAAACTGACGCCGGCCGATCTGATCGCCGAAAGCTATCAGGGCATTCGGCCGGCGCCGGGCTATCCGGCGCAGCCCGATCACACCGAAAAGGCGACGCTGTTTCGGCTGATCGGCGGCGAGCGGATCGGCGTTACTCTCACCGAGAGCTTTGCGATGTGGCCGGGCGCCTCGGTCTGCGGGCTCTATTTCAGCCATCCGCAGAGCCACTATTTCGGCGTCGGCAAGATCGAGCGCGACCAGGTCGAGGATTATGCGCGCCGCAAGGGCTGGAGCGTGGAGGAATGCGAGCGCTGGCTGGCGCCGATCCTCAATTACAATCCGAACGAAGTGAGGAAGGCGCAGGCGGCGTAACGGCACGATTGACTTGCGTCCACCGCCCGGCAATCTCCTCGTATGGGGAAGAAAACAACGCGCGTAGCGAAGCCGGACTCCAAAGCGGCGGTCAAACGCGCAAAAAAATCGCGCGACTACCATCTGCCGCCGGGCGTCGCGCGGCAATCGCTGCTGCAATCGGCGATCCGGCTGTTGAACGAGCGAGGCATGGGCAATGTCTCGCTGAACGATGTGGCGCGCGAGGCGAAGCTCAATCCGGCGCTGGTGTCCTATTATTTCGGCAGCAAGGACAACCTGTTCCAGGCGGTAGTGGAGCAGGTGGTCGGCGAATGGCGCGCCGAAATTCTGGCGGTCGTGCCGGAAGACGCGGAGGCTGAGGAAGCCTTGCGGCTGCGCGCGAGCGCGACCATGCATTTCCTGCGGCGCTATCCGTATCTCACGCGGCTCATCATGCATCAGATGATGACGGTGAAGTCGAAGGAGTCGCGCTTCTTCATCGAGAATTTCGCGCGGGTGAATTTTGAGGAGCACACCGCGCTTCTGCGAAAGGGCGTGGATGCCGGCGTCTTCAGGCCAGTCGAGCCGCTGTTCTATTTCGCGCATTACGTGGCGCTCGGCGATCTCTACGCCAATCTGCAGCCGATGATGGAGCGCCTCGGCGGCAAGCCGCAAAGCGACGATGAGCGCTTCGGGGCATTCGTCGAGACCATGATCGAGATGCTGATCTACGGCATCGCCGCGAATCCCAAGAAAAAACCGCAACGCTCGCGCTGACCGGCCCGCGATGCGGGTCACGCGGCCTTTGCTTGACCGCGATTTAAATGGTCATATAAATGAACCCGGAAGCCCGGGGAGAAAACGCTTGTTCACGCGGGACTGGTCGCTGTCGCAGCCGCAATACGGCGTCACGCATGAGCGCGAATTGCGCATTCCGTTGTCGGACGGGATTACGCTGCATTGCGCGGTGACGCGCCCATCCGCGCCCGGTCGCTATCCGGTGCTGCTCGGCGTGCATGCCTATTCGATGGCCGACCAGTTCACCGACCTGATGCCGGAAGGCATGAGCCACAAGCGCGGACATATGGAGGCGGGGGACTCGGTGTTTTTCGCGCGCCGCGGATACGCGCATGCGGTGGTGAATATCCGCGGCACCGGCAAGTCTGAGGGGGTATTCGGCAATCTCAATCAGCGCGCCATCGGCGATATCGCCGAGGTCGTGGAATGGCTGGCATCGCAGCCGTGGTCGAGCGGCCGGGTCGGCATGACCGGCGTGTCCTATTTCTCGATCGTCTCCCAGCGCGTGGCTGCATTGGCTCCGCCGTCGCTGCGCTGCATCTGGGCGCCCTATGGCTGGAACGACGCCTATCGCGACCGCTATTATCACGGCGGCATCCTCTCCTACGGCTTCATGCGCGGCTGGCTGCGCAACGTCGCCGGCATGGAGATGGGGGAGCAGCGGCTTGCGTTGATCCGCTCGCCCGAAATGCGCTCGACCATCGAGGCGCTGCGCGCAGATCCCGAGATCGCGGCGGTGCCGTTCCTCGCCGAGTGTCTCGCGGCGCCGGAGAGCGGCACCAATCCGCTGATGGTGGAAATCCTCGCGCACCGGTTCGACGGGCCGTTCTGGCGCGAGCGATCGATCGACTTCGAAAAACCCATCGATGTACCGGCAACGCTCGGCGGCTGCTGGGGCATCTACGGCCTGCATTTGCCAGGCGCCTTCCGCGGCTTCGAAAACTGGCGCGGGCCGAAGCGCATGCTGATCGGCCCGCCGGTCTATCTCGATCGCCCGGTCTATCAATATCAGTTCGACCAGCTGCGCTGGTTCGATCACTGGCTGAAGGACAACGACACCGGCATTCTGGGCGAGCCGCAGGTCCAGACCTTCATCGACAATAGCGGGGCGTGGCGGGACTTTGGCGGCTGGCCACCGCACAGGGCGCGGTTCACGCCGTTCCATCTGCATGATGGCGGTCTTCTCTCCGAGCGCGAGCCGTTCCGCGGATCGACGAGCACAAGCTTCGAGGACGCGCCGGGGGCGCGCGGCGAAGTGCGGTTCGTTACGCCGCCGATGGTCGAAGCGACCGAGATCTGCGGGCCAATTGCGCTGAAGCTGTTCGCATCGACGACCGACACGGACCTCCTGGTCTTCGCAAGCCTGATCGAAATCGCACCCGATGGTGCCGAGCGGCTATTGACGCGGGGCTGGCTGCGCGGCTCGCAACGGCAAATCGATCCGGCAAAGAGCAAGCTGTGGCAGCCGGTGCATGCGCACACATCGCGCGAGAAGCTGGTACCTGGCGAAGTCACCGCATTCGATGTCGAAATCCGTCCCTATGGCATCCTGCTCAGGCCCGGCTACCGGCTGGCGCTTCGGATCAAATGCGCGGATGACGAAAAACCGCAGCACGACCTGCAATGGATCGCGCAGGGGCACCTGCACCGGCCGGTCGCATCGACCGTCACCATCCATCATTCGCTCGAACATCCCTCGCACCTGTTGCTGCCGGTCACGCGTGGCAACCGGATTGGGACCTTCTTCTCCGGCGGGCAGGTGCTGCTGAGCGGATAGGACAATTGGCAAACCACGAAGGGAGGATGCCATGAGAACGAAATTCAAATCGGCGGGCGCGATTGCAATCGCAGTGGTTGCGTCAGTGCTGTTCGCCGCAAAGCCCGCGCCGGCACAGACCTATCCCGACCGCCCGATCCGGGTGATCGTTCCATTCCCGGCGGGCGGCGTGCTCGATACGCTGACGCGCGCGATCGGCGACAAGGTGCGCCCGATCCTCGGGCAGCCCTGGGTCATCGAGAACAAGCCCGGCGCCAACGGCTCGATCGGCATGCAACAATGCGCGCAGGCGGAGCCGGACGGATACACGTTCTGCTCCGTGACGGCGGAGGCCTTCACCATTCTGCCGCACTACGATCCTTCCCTCTATGAACGCTACAAGACGCTGGTGCCGGTGACCGAATATCTCACCGCGCCGGGCGTCGTGTATGCGAGCGCCGGATTCCCGGCGAAAGACCTGCGCGATGTGGTGAAGGCGGCCAAGGCCAAGCCCGGCGATTTGTCCTATTCGTCCTGGGGCCAGGCGTCGTCGCCGCAGGTGTTTTTCGAGTGGCTGAAGAAGACGCAGAATGTTGACATCCTGCATGTGCCGTTCCGCGGTTCTACGGATGCGATCAACGAAGTGGTCTCGGGACGCATCCCGGTTTCCTATGTCGCGCTCGGGATCGTGGTGCCGCATTTCAAGAGCGGAAAGCTGACCCCGCTTGCGGTGATCGGCGACACGCGCTCGAAGCTGTTGCCCGACACGCCATCGCTCGGCGAACTTGGCTTCGACTTCCCTTACAAGGGCGCCTGGTTCGGGATGATGGCGCCGGCCGGCACGCCGATGGCAATCCGCGAGAAGATCGCGAGCGCCGTGCGCGCTGCGGTGAACGATCCGGAATTCCGCGCGCGGTTTCTCGACCCGCAGGATTACACGCCGGTCGGTTCCGGTCCCGCCGAGTTCGAAGCCAAGGTGAAGCGGGAGCACGCCTATGGCGCGGACATCGTGCGGATCACCGGCATCAAGGCCGCTCAATAGGGATTGCGGGCGTTGAAACGCAAAGCACCGGAGCGAACCTTCGCTCCGGTGCTTTGAACCCCAAGCCGCCTGGTACGCATGCGGCGATTGTTGGTCTTATAGCTTACCTCCGAGACTCTCAGAACGCTCCCAGCAACACCGCGCTCACGAAGGCGAACACGGCAAACAAGGCCAGGACGTTGAGCTTCAAGGATAGGTCCATAAGGCCTCCTTTCGCTGTCCTTGGTTAACCATAGCAGACCACGGAACATCATCGAAGGGCCGAACGCGGTAGCAGCGTCAAAGTGCCGCCGACGTCGGGTAGCACAATGCCGGTGTCGCCTCTAACCACCTGATTTGTCGAAACAAAATATTTTTTCACAGGCTCGAAGCGGTGGTCATGGCAAAGCTTCGCTCACTGCAATGCAGCATGCTTCCTACGCGTCAACGAGCGTTGTGAGTTCGCGAGTCAGCCAGCGCCTGCGATCCGCTCGGCAAGCCTGCGTGCTGTCGGCATGACGATAAAGCCGGTCGTGGCGGCGATCGGCCAGGCGACAATGAAAGCCTTGGCCCACTGCCATGGAAACCCCGGATCGATGCCGAGCGCGAGCCAGGTCGCAACGAAGGTGACAATCGCGACCATCACGATTGTCATCAAGGCCGCGGTCAGCGCACGCACTTTCCAGCTCATCCAGATCCTCCCCGGTCCTAATGTCTCTGCGCGGGGGGCGGAGATTACGCCGAACGGGTATCGCAGTCACCTTCCGGTAACGATAACGAATACCACCGCGCACCGGTGAATGACCCGTTAACGGACTCCTTCGCATTGTCGGAGTCATGTTGCGGGTATTGTCTCATCACTGGCGCGCAAGCGTCACCGGATTGAGCCTCCTGGCGCTTGCGGGCTGCGCCGGGCATTACCTCATGCAGCGCGAGCCGTGGCGGAAAGAGGCCGAGCTGACCTGTCTTCAATCGGGCGCGGTGAAGGAAAGCGGCACCATCGTCCGCATCGAGCCGATCAACGGACCCGGCATGTGCGGGGCGGATTTTCCGCTGAAGGTTGCCGCCCTGGGCGACCAGCCCCTGCTCGGCTATTCGGACCTGCGACCGCCTGCTTCTGTGCCCAATGCCGGCCCGCAGCGCTGGCCTGTCACCACGACGCCGGCTCCGTCTGCGGCGCCGCAAGCAACGCGCGATCGCGGCGACGAGCCGCAATTCTTCAATCCGCTGCGTCGCTCGAGCGTGCAGCGGGAGGCGCTGCCGCCACCGTCTGCAAACGGACGCAATATCGGTGCGCCGCTCGAGATTGTGCCGTCGCAACAGAGTGCTTCAGCCGGACGTTACGAGAGCAATCCATGGCGGAGCAGCGGCGCACAACCCACTGCGGCCACGCGGCGGCCCTCGGTTTACGATCCGCCGTCCGAACCTGAGTTTGACGATGCGGATGTGGTCGAGTCCAAGGCTGCGTCGTCCTCGCCATTTCCGGCGCCACTGCGGCCCTATCAGCCGCAATCGCGTAGTGCATCCACGGCCGCTCCGGTCCAGTCGGCCGTGCCGCTCGGACGGAGCGCGATTTCCGCGCTCGGCCCGGTCGAGATCAAGCCCGCGGCGACGCTGGCATGCCCGATGGTCTCCAAACTCGATCGATGGATCATCGATGCCGTGCAACCTGCGGCGCGGCGCTGGTTCCGGCAGCCGGTGGTCGAGATCCGGCAGATCTCGGCCTATTCCTGTCGCGGCATGAACGGCCAGCGCGGTGCGCGTATTTCCGAACATGCCTTCGGCAATGCGCTCGACGTATCGTCTTTCACCCTAGCCGACGGCCGGCGCATCACCGTGAAGAATGGCTGGCGCGGCTCGCCGGAAGAGCAGGGCTTCCTGCGCGACGTTCAAGGCGCGGCCTGCGAGATGTTCAACACGGTGCTCGCGCCGGGCTCCAATCGCTTCCACTACGATCACTTCCATTTCGATCTGATGCGGCGCCGCAGCGGCAACCGCATCTGCAATCCGGATCAGATCCCCGGCGACGTGGTGGCGGCGCGGGTGGCCCGCGAGCGGGGTTATGCGTGGCGGACTGAGCCTGGCTTCACCGGGGCGATCGGCAAGGCGGGATCACGGTCCCGCAGCGTTTCACTCGGCGGAAAGCCGAAGGCGAGGTCGGCAAAGCGCAACATCCTCGACGATGACGACTGGATCGAGGACGAGGGACCGAGGCCGGCGGAGTGACTCACTTTCGGCTGAGGCGAATCGCTTCAGCCATGTTTTGTCATGCCCCGCGAAAGCGGGGCATCCAGTAAGCTCTTGAAGCGGTCGCTTTTATTGGATGGCCCGCTTCGCGGGCGATGACAGCTGGAGAGCGGCCGCTTCGGTAGAAATTGAACGAGCTATAGCCGCACTCCGTTCGTTCCCGTGCAAGCGGGAACTTGGATGTCGTGGTCCTCCGTCCCCGCTTTCGTGGGGACGAACGGTGTATAGTGGTCATCCGTCATGCACGATCATTCTCACGATCACGGCAGCCACGCGCCCGGACACACGCATTCGCATGCTCACGCGCCGAAGGATTTCGGCCGCGCCTTTGTCATCGGTATCACGCTCAATTTCGGGTTCGTGGCGGTCGAGGCGGCCTTCGGAATCCTCGCCAATTCGACGGCGCTCCTCGCCGATGCCGGGCACAATCTGTCCGACGTGATCGGGCTGGTGATCGCCTGGGGCGCGGCTATCCTCAGCAAGCGCCCGCCGACCCCCCGCTTTACCTATGGCCTGCGCGCGAGTTCGATCCTCGCAGCGCTTGGCAATGCGCTGCTTCTGATCTTTGCCTGCGGCGCGATCGCCTGGGAGGCGATCTGGCGTTTCGCGGAGCCCGAGCCGGTGGCTAGCACGACCGTCATGGTCGTCGCGGGCATTGGCATCCTGATCAACGGCTTCACCGCCTGGCTGTTCATGAGCGGCAGCAAGAGCGATCTGAATATCCGCGGCGCCTATCTGCACATGGTCGCGGACGCGGGCGTCTCGCTCGGTGTGGTGGTCGCGGGCGCCGCGATCATGTTCACCGGATGGCTCTGGCTCGACCCGGTAACGAGCCTGATCATTGTGGCCGTGATCCTGTGGAGCACCTGGGGATTGTTGCGCGATTCGATCAATCTCGCGCTCGGCGGCGTGCCCGCGCATATCGATCTCGAAGCGGTCAAGACGTATCTGCAAAGCCTGCCCGGCGTCGTCCGCGCGCACCACGTGCATGTGTGGGGCATGAGCACCAACGAGGCCGCGTTGACTGCGCATCTTGTGATGCCCGGTGGTCATCCCGGGAATGATTTTTTTGAAAAGGCGCAGCACGAGCTTCTCGCGCGTTTCGGCATTGCGCATCCGACGCTGCAGATCGAAATCGGCGAGGGCACGGCAGCGGAAGCGGGGGACGAATAGCGCCGCAATGGGTGCTTTCCGCCGAGGCGCGGTGCGGTCACCGGACCAGATCGCAGACAGAGTTCATGCGTCGCGCAACGGTCGTGACAATTCGCCAGGGGCGGCGGCGCTGCGAGACTGGCAATCCGGGTACGGGCCAGTCCCTGAACCTACCCACGCGGCCTGCAACTAGACCTTCAGGAGGTTGCGTCCTGAGGCCATCGGGCATTGTTATCCCGCCGGGCCGTATCCACCCGCGGTCGGCGTCTGGATGATGATCGCTTCGCCCGCGTCGATCACGGTGGCGTCGCAGCCGTTCAGCTTTTCGATGGTGCCGTCCTTGCGCCGCACGAGGTTGTCGCCGACCTGACCGGCTTCGCCGCCCGCCAGGCCGAACGGCCGCACGCGGCGGTGGCCGGAGAGGATGGTGCATTCCATCTTCTCGAGGAAGCGGATGGTGCGGCGGATGCCGTCGCCCGCGTGCCATTTGCCGCGGCCGCCCGAACCCCTGCGAATGTGGAAGTCCTCCAGCAGCACCGGATAGCGGAATTCGAGAATTTCCGGATCGGTCAGCCGCGTGTTGGTCATGTGCGTGTGCACGGCATCGGTACCGTTGAAGCCCGGACCCGCGGGCGAACCGGAACAGATTGTTTCGTAATATTGATAGCGCTCGTTGCCGAAATTCAGGTTGTTCATGGTGCCCTGCGCCGCGGCGAGCGCGCCGAGCGCACCGAACAGGCAATTGGTGACAGCCTGCGACACCTCGACATTGCCCGCGACAACAGCCGCCGGATATTCCGGCGTCAGCATCGTGCCCTTCGGGATCACGATGTTGATCGGCCGCAGGCACCCGGCATTCATGGGAATGTCGTCGTCCACCATCACGCGGAAGACATAGAGCACGGCCGCGCGCGTCACCGGCTCGGGCGCATTGAAGTTGGTCGGCTGCTGTGGCGAGGTGCCGGTGAAATCAACGGTCGCCTCGCGCTTCTTCTTGTCCACCGTGATCTTCACCTTGATCACGGTGCCCTGGTCCATCTCGTAGGAGAATTCGGAATCGTGCAGGCGGTCGATCACCCGCCGCACGCTCTCGGCGGCGTTGTCCTGCACATGCTTCATATAGGCCTGCACCACCGGCAGGCTGAACTGCTCCACCATCTTGCGCAGCTCCTGCACGCCCTTTTCGTTGGCGGCGATCTGCGCTTTCAGGTCGTTGATATTCTGGACCGGATTGCGCGCGGGATATTTCGCGCCGGTCAGCGCGGCATAGATTTCTTTCTCTCGGAAGTGACCGCGATCCACCAGCTTGAAATTGTCGAGATAGACGCCTTCCTCCTCGATGGTGGTGGCATTCGGCGACATCGAGCCAGGTGAGATGCCGCCGACATCGGCGTGATGTCCGCGCGAGGCGACCCAGAACAGGATCTTCCGCTTCGCATTGTCGAACACCGGCGTGCAGACCGTAATGTCCGGCAGATGCGTGCCGCCGTTATAGGGCGCGTTGATCGCATAGACGTCGCCGGGGCGGATCTTGCCCTTGTTCTCGCGGATGATGGTCTCGACCGCGCGGTCCATCGAGCCGAGATGCACCGGCATGTGCGGCGCATTGGCGACGAGCGCGCCGTCGCCGGAGAACACCGCGCAGGAGAAGTCCAGACGTTCCTTGATATTCACAGAATAAGCGGTGTTCTGCAGAGCAACGCCCATCTGCTCTGCGATCGACATGAAGAGATTGTTGAAGACTTCGAGCATCACCGGATCGGCCTTGGTGCCGATCGCCGCAATGCGCTTGAGCTTTGCGATCCGCGTCAGCACGAGGTGGTTCTTTGCCGTGAGCGCGGCCTGCCAGCCCGGCTCGACCACGATGGTCTGGTGCGGCTCAATGATGATGGCCGGTCCCTTGACCTTGTGGCCGGGCTTGAGCTGGTCGCGCGTATAGACCGCGGCCTTGTGCCATTTGCCCGCGGAGAAGAATTTCGTGCGGCGGGCGGGCGGGGGGAGCTTGCCGCGCGTCGTCTTTAGCGCGCGCTCGCGGAAGGTCGCAGCCCCGCCGATGGCTTCGACCGACACCGCTTCCAGCACCAGTTGCTTGGATCGGTCGATGAAGCCGAACTGCGCCTTGTGCGCCTTCTCGAAGGCCCGGGTCATCGCGGCGATGTCGCCAGCGTTCACCACCAGCGCCGTGTCTGTCCCGGCGTAGCGGATATGCGCGCGCACGATCACCTTGATGTCGCGGGCCGGCACGCCCTGGCCAGCGACTTCGTTCTTCACAATCTTGCCGAGCGATTGGCCCAGCCTGCTCAAGGTCTTCAGCGCCTTTGCGTTCAGCGGCTCCTCGATCGCCTGCTGGCGGGTGGCGCGAATGTCGGCGAGCCCCATGCCGTAGGCGGAGAGGAGCGACGAGAACGGATGGATCAGCACGCTGGTCATGCCGAGCGCATCGGCAACAAGGCAGGCATGCTGGCCGCCGGCGCCGCCGAAACAGTTCAGCGCATAGCGCGTCACATCATAGCCGCGCTGTACCGAAATCTTCTTGATCGCATTCGCCATGTTCTCGACGGCGACCTTGATGAAGCCGTCGGCAACCTCTTCCGGCGTCTTGCCGTTGCCGACCTCGGCGGCAAGCGCCGCAAATGCGTCGCGCACGGCATCGGCATCGAGCGGCTGATTCTGCTCGGGCCCGAAAATCTTCGGAAAGAAATCCGGCATCAGCTTG
>NZ_DATMRX010000004.1:0-19909 GCF_035565855.1 Pseudorhodoplanes sp. | reverse complement strand
CGCCGCGACGATCGCTCGTTTCAGCCGCTCGGTCGGCAGCGAGAAATCGGCATTGCGGGTGAAATCGCCGGGCAGGAATTCGGCGAGGTTCACGATCATGCGCGTCACCCCGTGCCGCACCGCGGCGAGCACCTTCTAGTTGCCGGCGACCACAATATCGCCGCCGAGCACAAGGTCAGCACCACCCGCGGCGATGCGGATGGCATGGATGTCGTCCGGCTTGTTGGCGATGCGGATATGGCTATAGACCGCGCCTCCCTTCTGCGCGAGGCCGGCCATATCGATGATGCCGACCCCTTTGCCTTCCAGATGCGCCGCCATGCCGAGCACACCGCCGATGGTCACGACGCCGGTACCGCCGATGCCGGTCACGATGATTCCGTAAGGCTCACCGATCACGGGCAGCACAGGCGAAGGCAGCGGCTGCACGTCGCCCTCCGCGACCGCACGGCCTTTCTTCGGCTTTGCGCCATGGACCGTGACGAAGGACGGGCAGAACCCGTTCACGCAGGAATAATCCTTGTTGCAGCTTGACTGGTCGATGGTGCGCTTGCGGCCCCATTCGGTCATCAGTGGCTGCACGGAAACGCAATTGCTCTTGACGCCGCAATCGCCGCAGCCTTCGCAGACCAGTTCGTTGATGATCACGCGCTTCTCGGGATCGGGGAACGCGCCGCGTTTGCGGCGGCGGCGCTTTTCGGCCGCGCAGGTCTGATCGTAGATCAGGACCGAGGTGCCCGGCACGGTCGCAATTTCCCTCTGCACCTCATTCAGATCGTCGCGGTGGTGGAAGGTGATGCCTTTCGGCCAATCGATTCCGCTCGGGTATTTGCGCGGATCGTCGCTGACGATTGCGATGCGCTTGACGCCTTCCGCCGCGACTTGCATCGCGATTTGCGGAACCGTCAGCGAGCCTTCGTGCGGCTGACCACCAGTCATCGCGACCGCATCGTTATAGAGAATCTTGTAGGTGATATTGACGCCCGAGGCGATCGCCGCGCGGATCGCAAGATAGCCCGAGTGATTGTAGGTGCCGTCGCCCAGATTCTGGAAAACGTGATTGCGCTTCGAGAACGGCGCCTCGCCGATCCAGTTCGCACCCTCGCCGCCCATATGGGTATAGCCGAGCGTGTTGCGGTCCATGAACTGCGCCATGTAATGGCAGCCGATGCCGGCATAGGCGCGCATCCCCTCCGGGACCTTTGTCGAGGTGTTATGCGGACAGCCCGAACAGAAATACGGCGTGCGCGCCGCGACTTCCTGAAGTTCGGAGAGCGCGTGTTGCGCCTGCTTGAGCTGGGAAACGCGGGTTGCGATCGCATCGTCATGGCCGCGCGCCAGCAGGCGGTCGCCGATGGCAATCGCGACTTCGTTCGGGTCGAGCGCCCCCTTGATCGGGAACAGCCAATTGCCCCGCTCGTCCTTCTTGCCGATGCAGACCGGCTGGTTCGCGGTGCCGTATAATTCCTCGCGCACCTGCACTTCGATCAGCGAGCGCTTCTCCTCGACCACGATGATGAGATCGAGACCATTGGCGAATGCGACCAGTTCGTCCCGGGGGATAGGCCAGGGGCATCCGATCTTGAAGATGCGCAGGCCGAGCTGGTTGCAGCGGACCTCGTCGATGCCGAGTTCGTCGAGCGCCTGGCGAACATCCAGATAGGCCTTGCCGGTGGTGATGATGCCGATCTTCGCATTCGGGCCACCGGAGGTGACCATGCGATTGAGCTTGTTGGCGCGGATGAAAGCGAGCATCGCATCGCGCTTGTAGTCGTAGAGCCGCGCCTCCTGACCGAGAATGGTGTCGTGCAGGCGGATATTCAGTCCGCCTTCGGGCATGACGAAATCCTGCGGGATCACGATGTTGACGCGGTCGAGAGAGCCGTCGACCACCGCGGTGGATTCCACGGTCTCATGCATGCATTTGAGCGCCGCCCAGGTGCCGCAGAAGCGCGACATGGCAAACCCATAGAGTCCGTAATCGATGATCTCCTGAACGCCGGCGGGATTCAGGATCGGGATCATCACGTCGACGAAGTGATATTCGGACTGATGCGCGGTTGTGGACGATTCCGCCGTGTGGTCGTCGCCCATCAGGGCCAGCACGCCGCCGTGTTTGGATGAGCCGGCGAAATTGGCATGCCGGAATACGTCGCCGGTGCGATCGACGCCCGGGCCTTTGCCGTACCAGACGCCGAACACGCCATCGAATTTGCCCTCGCCCCTGAGCTCTGCCTGCTGCGTGCCCCACAAGGCTGTCGCGGCAAGGTCCTCGTTCAGACCAGGCTGGATGATGATGTCGTTGGGCGTCAGGAACTTGCGCGCCCGGATGAACTGATTGTCGAGCCCGCCGAGCGGGGATCCGCGGTAACCGGTGACGAAGCCCGCAGTATTGAGGCCGGCGCGCCGGTCGCGCTCCTTCTGCATCAAGCAGAGCCGGACCAGAGCCTGATAGCCGGTGACGAAAACCTGCTGTCTCGTCAGGTCGTATTTGTCGTCAAGGCTGACCTGCCGCAAAGCCATGCGCGATCCTCTATGCCTCATGTGCGCACCGGGGCAGTCGATTGCTAGCCCGGCGCGGCTCATCAGATGAGCAAGGTGGCAGATAGGTCAGTGAAGCTGACCTTTTAAGGGCACCCCCGTCAGATTGTCGAGGGCCTGGAGGTGCCGCTGCCGAGGCGGATTCGGGCAAGACCTATTCTGCGGGAGCCCGGCATGAACCGCAAGCGCGGATGTGCAGAAGGGTCCTCACAGATTGCGTGCATGCATTGCAGGAGAACAATAACGGATCAACCGCCGCGACCTTCCAGCCCCATGATTGGAGCCCGGGCGAGACCGTCTTCGTCCACGATCATGCACAAGGACGCTCTCGTCCCGGATTGGTCGAAACGGGCAGCGCAGGCCTAAGGGCGAGTCAGGCCGCTGCAGTCCGCGCCCCCGGCCGCCCGGCACGCAAGAGCCAGAAGGCGATCGACAGGTTGAGCAGGTTCCAGGCAAGCCCGTTGAGGAACGCGGCGCGATAGGAACCGGTCAGGTCGAAGATCCAGCCGGACATCCAGCCGCCCAGCGCCATGCCGAACACCGTCGCCATGATGAGCGTGCCGACGCGTGCGCCGGCTTCTTGCGGCGGAAAATATTCGCGGATGATGACGGCGTAACTCGGCACGATGCCGCCCTGGAAGAGGCCGAACAGGATCGAGATGATGTAGAGCGAGGTTAGCCCGTCGAACAGGAAATACAGAAACAGCGCGAGCCCCTGCATCACCGAACCGATCAGCAAGGTGACGACCCCGCCGAACCGGTCGGCAATGAAGCCAGAGCCGATCCGGCTCACGATGCCGAAGGCGAGCATCAGAGACAGCATCTCCGCGCCGCGTGCGACGCCGTAACCGAGATCGCCGCAATAAGCCACGATATGCACCTGCGGCATCGCCATCGCAACACAGCAGGCAATCCCGGCGATGCACAGCAGAACGAACAGCGTGTTCTGCGAAACACCGATGTCCGGCGGGACAAAGGAACGCGCCTGCAAGCTGCCGGCACCATGCACATCGAGGCGGCGGCGAAACACCAGCGATAGTGGCAACATCGCCGCAACGCAGACAATGCCGACGCCGATATGGGTGGCGCGCCAGCCATCGCTGGCGATGAAATGCTGCAACACCGGCGGCCATATCGCACCAGCGACGTAGTTTCCGGATGCGGCGATCGCGATCGCGATCCCGCGCCGCTTTTCGAACCAGTGCGACAGATCGGCGATCAAGGGGCCGAACGAAGCGGCGCTGCCAAATCCGATCAGGATATGGGCCGCGCACAGGAGCCACATTGTCGGTGCGAACCCCGCCCCCACATAACCAAGGCCGAGCGAGACGATGCTGAGCAGGATGGGCGCAAGGATTCCGAACCGGTCCGCGAGCCGCCCGAGAATAAGGTTTCCTACCGCGAAACCAACCATCGCCATGGTGTAAGGCACGCTGGCTTCAGCGCGCGTCACCGCGAAATGCATTTGCACGGCAGGCAACGCGACCACGTAGGACCACATGCCAACGCTACCGACGGTGCCAAGCACCAGCGCAACGCCAAGCCTTAACCAGGCGTAACGTGAATCGACGAGGCTGGGGCGGCGTCCGGCATAGCCGTCCATGAGATACATTCCGTGCGAGGTGGCGCACAGTGATGCGCGCTCGCGATCACATCAAGCCAATTGAATGCAAGTCACGCATTCGAATTGCTTATGGATCAGGCCAGTGCGACGACCTGACCGCCGTCCACGACGACCGTTGTGCCGGTGATGTAGGCCCCAGCCTTCGAGGCGAGGAGCAGAAGCGCGCCGTCGAGATCGCCCTCTGCGCCGAAGCGCCCCATCGGGATGGCTCGCTTCATCGCCTGTCCCTTGTCGCTCTCAAGGAAGTTCCGATTGATATCAGTCACGAACCAGCCGGGCGCGATGGCATTCACCCGCACGCCCTTGAAGGCGAGTTCCAGGGATAGCGCCTTCGTCAATTGCACGACCCCCGCCTTGGCAACGGCATAGGCCGCGACGCCTTTCGAGACCCCGAAGGAGAGCACCGACGCCGTATTGACAATCGAGCCTTTGGCGCCACCGGCGATCATGCGGCGCGCGGCTTCCTGCGACCAGAAGAATACCGAATCGAGGTCGAGCGAGAGGACGCGCCGCCATTCCTCTTCGCTCATCTCCAGCGCACGCACACTTTGCGCCGCACCGGCATTGTTCACGACGATCGTCGGAGTTCCATACGCACGTTGCACATCGTCAAAAGCGCGCATCATGGCTGCGCGGTCGGTCACGTCGGCTTCGATGGCCATCGCAGTGCCGCCGTTGGCGACGATGGCTTCGCACAGCGTTTTGAGCCGCTCCCTGCGGCGCGCCACCAACGCGACGCTCGCCCCATTCGCCGCCAGCACCTGCGCAAAGCGCGCACCGAGCCCCGACGATGCTCCGGTGACGAGCGCGGTCTCGCCTGACAGATCGAACAACGCTGCGGCTTTCATGACCCACCATAAAGTGCGCGCGGCAACGCCGTCGCGAGTTGCGGCACGATCCACAATACCACCAGCGCGACGAGCTGGATCACGACAAAGGGGATGATCCCGACATAGATGTGTCGCGTGGTGATTTCGGGAGGCGCCACGCCGCGCAGGAAGAACAGGGTCGGACCAAGCGGCGGATGGATGTAGGAGGTCTGCAGGTTCATCGCCATCAGGATGCCGAGCCAGATTGGATCCACGCCGGGCATAGCGAGCAGAATCGGAGCGACAATCGGCACCACCACAAAGATGATCTCGAATGCGTCCATGACGAAGCCGAGGAGGAACATCGCCAGCATCACGGCGAGCAACGCTCCGGCCGTGCCGCCGGGCAGATCGCTGAGCGCGCTGTGCACGAGGTCGTCGCCGCCGAAGCCGCGAAACACGAGGCCGAACATGGTCGCCCCGATCAGGATGACGAATATCATGCTCGTCATCTGCGCGGTCTTGATGACGGTCTCGACCAGCGACTTGGCGAACGACCCGGTGCCCCGCAAGGCTGCGAGCAAAGTCGCGCCGACGGCGCCGACCGACGCGGCTTCGGTCGGCGTTGCGATTCCGGCAAGGATCGATCCCAGCACGGCGACAATGAGAATGACCGGCGCGGCGAGCGCCGCGATGAGCTGACGGACACGCGCCACGCCCATCAGCGGATCCGGATCGGGCGGGATTGCCGGCGCGGATTTCGGGGAAACCCATGCGGTGGCAATGACATAAAGCATGTACAGCGCCACGAGCAGCATGCCGGGGAGCAGCGCGCCCGCAAAGAGATCGCTGACGGTCACGGCTTGCGGCGCAAACACGCCTTTCGACAATTGCGCCGCCTGATAGGCATTATTGAGCGCATCGCCCAGCACGACCAGTACCGTCGACGGCGGAATGATCTGCGCAAGCGTCGCCGACGCTGCAACGACACCGGAGGCGAGACGCGGGTCGTAGCCGTGGCGGAGCATTACCGGCAACACGATCAGGCCCATGGTGGCAGCCGTAGCGCCGACAATTCCTGTCGATGCCGCCAGCAATGCGCCGACCAGTACCACCGCAAGTCCCAATCCGCCGCGCATCGTGCCGAACAGGCGGCCGATGGATTCAAGGAGATCCTCGGCAATCCGCGAACGTTCGAGGATCACGCCCATGAAGATGAAGAGCGGGATGGCCAGCAGCACCTCGCTGGTCATCACGCCGAAAATGCGCTGCGGTAATGCGCCCAGAAATCCGATATTGAAGAGATCGAACGCACTTCCAGCGGCGGCGAACAAGAGCGAAACACCGCCGAGTGTGAAGGCAACCGGATATCCCGCGAACAGCGCAACGCAGATCGCAAGAACCAGCAGGATCGCGAAAATTTCGGCCATCGGTCAGGCCACGGCCCGGCGCGTGAGCACCGCCCAGGCGCGGCTCGCTTGCGCGAGCCCCTGCAATATCAGCATCGCGGCAAAAACCGGAATCAGTGTCTTCAGCGCAAAGACCAGCGGCAGGCCGCCCGCCTCGCGCGAGCCTTCCATGATTGCCCAGGACCGGGCGACATAGGGCCAGGAGAAATACAGGATCGCCGCGGCGAACGGGATCAGCAGCAAGACGGCCCCGCACAGATCCACAATCGCTTTCCGGCGCGGACTTGCGGCGGTGTAGAGGATGTCGACGCGAACATGGCCCTCCTGTTTCAGCGTCCACGCCGCCACCAGAAGGAACATCGCGCTCGCGCTGTAGACAATCGCTTCCTGCAGCCGGATCGAGCCGGTTCCGAACAGATAACGCAGCAACACGACCGCAAACTGCACCCCAACGACGACAACGCACAGCCACGCGGCGGCGCGTCCGATGGCCGTATTCACCCAATCGATTATGTCAGCAAGACGAAGCATCTTAGTCTGCGAGTCCTTTGCCCGCAGACTATAGCGGCGCGCGCGCCCTAAGCGAACATCCGCTCGCTCGCGATGTAGCCGGTCAGGAGGGCAATCCCGAATACCAGCACTAGGAGCGCGGCCGCGACCTCCAGTCCGCGCAGCACCAGCATGCCGGGTCCTGGCCGGCTCGATGCAAATCGCTGCGCGAGCCCGCGCGCCCCGACCGCAAGCGTTGCGATCGCGGCGACGGTGATAGCTGTGCCGAGACCCATGATGAAGGTCGAGACGACGCCCGCCCAGAACAGCCCCTGCGCCAGCGCGAAGACAAGAACCAGGATCGCACCGGAACAGGGGCGCAAACCGACCGCGACGATGGCCGACAAACCGCGCGTCCAGCCGCCGGGGCCGGCAAGCTCCTGCGGCTCGGGCGCATGCGCGTGCCCCCAGGCCGACGCATGATCGTCATGGTCATGGTCGTGGCCATGATGATGGTGATGGCCGCTACAGGCCGCCCCGTGATGGGGGTGGCCGTGAGCCTCGTCATGGTGGTGGGCGTGACCATGATGCGCGTGATCGTGGTGCGCGTGAGAATGCGCATGGTCGTTCGCGTGTGCCGATCCGTGCCCATGACTATGCGCTGCGTTGCCGGCACGATACTTGCGCCATGAGGCGATCAAGGCGCGGCCCTTGACCCAGAGAAGGCGCGCGCCAAGCACCGCGATCAACCCGTAGCTGACCACCTCGATCCACCATACCGTGCCGTCCATGGTGCGGCGGGTCGCGCCCAGCAAGACCGCGGCAATGCCGACGATCGCCACCGCGACCACCGCCTGCAGAATTGCCGACGCGAAAGACAGGACGACGCCCCGCCACCAGGTTTCGCCATTGGCGACGACATAGGACGAGATCACCGCCTTGCCGTGCCCCGGTCCCGCGGCATGAAACACGCCGTAGGCAAAGGACAGCGCGAACAGCGTCCACACGGCGCTGCCATCCTTCTTCGCCGCACGGATAGCGCCGGAGAGGCCACGATAGAATTCGGATTGTTTGGCGAGGAGCCACCCGACGATGCCGTCCGGGGGCGCGGCGAGCTGAGTACGCGGTGCGCCGAACGGACTTGCCTGTGCAAGCGCGGGATCGGCCGCGAGCGCGATCGACAATGAGGCGATGGCCACGACGCCAACGAGCAACCATAGACGAGACATCGGCCGGCGGCCTGTCAGCATTTCACGGCAATCTTGTTCGCGAATTGCGCCCCAAACGGATTGTTGGGATCGGGCCGGGAGAAAAGCGACTCGCTCAGCGACTTCGACTGCGACTCGTCGCCGAGCTTCACCGTCGACAGTTTGCAGGAGGCCGGAGCGCCCTTCAGCGTGATCGGTTCCTTTTTGTCGAATTCGAACGCAACGAAATAAAGCGGATCGTAGATTTCGAGATCGATATCCTTGGTCGCGACCGGTGTCTTCAGAGGCAGCGTGAAGTGGAGGGTCAGCAAATCGTCCTTCTGCTCAAGGAAATAGTCCACCGGCAGTTCGAACTCCGCCTTCTTGCCGTTCATCTTGCCCTGCGTGAAGAAGTCATACTCCTTCAGGGACGTGACATTCACCTCGGCGAGCGGCTGCAGCTCCTCGCGCGTGAACTTGCCCTTCTCCTTCGATTCCAGCCCTTGCGTCGCATAGGACGAAAACATGTCGTCGAAAGTCCAGTGATGACGGATGCCGGTCATCTGTCCCTGGCTGTCGAACACGATCTCGCTGGTCATCGTGACATAGACATGCGGATGCGCGTGCGCGGCGAATACGGAACAGCCGAGCGCCAGGACGCCGAGCGCAAGCGGACGAAGGATGCGGGAGATCATGGGGTTCCAGATGCCGAAGCGATGTTGCGGCACAATATCACGGAAGGCGGCGGAATGGAGGCGGGCGAGGCGTTGCACTGGCCCTCACGGCGGGAGTGCCCCTAAGTCAAACCCCGAACGCACCTGGATCGGCTCTTGGATCGTGCGCCCCCTCCATCGTTCCGTCCGGATGGAGCACAACCGCGCCAGCGTGGCCCATGGTATCGGAGAAGGCTTCCTCCAGCACCGCGACATCGTGGCCGGCCGACATCAGTCGGTCGATCAGATTGCCGTCGAAGCGCGACTCCATCCGCAGATTCGTATGGGTCGAGCCCCAGGTGCGGCCAAGCAGCCAGCGCGGCGCCTCGATCGCCTCCGGCAAAGACTGCCGGAACATCACATGCCGCGAGAAGATCATGGCTTGCGTCTGCGGCTGCCCGTCCCCGCCCATGGTGCCATAGGCCATGACGCGCCCGTCCTTCAGCTCTGCCAGGGCCGGATTGAGAGTGTGGAAGGGCAAGCGGCCCGGCTGCAGTGCATTCAGCGCGCCCTTCTCCAGTGAAAAGCTCGCCCCGCGATTTTGCATCAGCACGCCGGTGCGCGGCAGCACGCAGCCCGAACCGAATTCCCAATAGATCGACTGGATGTAGGACACGACGAGGCCGGACGCGTCCGCGGCACCCATCCAGATGGTGTCTCCCTCCCCATAGGGTGCGGGCCAGCGCGCCGCCTTCTTGCGATCGATCTTCATCGCCTCGGCGTCGAGGAAGCCGGCAGCAAGGTAGCGATCGAGCGGCTCGGCGATCCGCGCCGGATCGGTGACCACCCGGTCGCGCACGCGAAATGCACGCTTGGTCGATTCGACGAGACCGTGGACGAAATCGAAGCTTTCGGCTTTCGCCACGCGCAGCCGCTCGAACAGCGCAAGGATGATCAGCGAGGCCAACCCCTGCGTCGGCGGAGGCGCGTTGTAGAGCGTGCCGATCTGCAGCGGCACCGAGAGCGGCTCGGCGACATAGGCGCGGTAGCGTTCGAGGTCGGCGCGTGTCACCGGCGATCCGATGCGCTCAAGATCGGCTGCGATCTCGCGCCCAACGTCGCCCCGGTAAAAATCGTCCAGTCCCGCATTCGCAAGGTGATCGAGCGTGGCCGACAGGGCCGTCTGCTTCATCACCGCGCCTTGCTCGGGCACCTTGCCGTCTGCGAGGAAGGTTTGCGCAAAGCCACTCGCCTCGCCCATCTCGGCCAGCTTGTCGCGGGTCAGCGCATGCTGGCTCCGGCTGACGACATAGCCGTCGCGCGCCTGCGTTATCGCCGGGGCGAGAAGGACATCGAGCGGCATCTTGCCGCCGAAGGCCTTTGCCGCCTCGAGCGCAAGCATCCAGCCGCCGATCGCGCCCGGCACGGTCAGCGCCGCCAGCGGGCCGCGTGCCGGGATCGCGTCGTGACCGGCCTCGCGATAGAGCGCGACCGTCGCCTTCGCGCCCGCGGGACCAGGCGCCATCAGCGCGCGCACGCTGCCATTCGGCTCGCGTATGAGCCAGAAGCCGTCGCCGCCGATATGCGTCATGTGCGGATAGACGGCCGCGATCGAGGCCGCCATCGCGACCATCGCCTCCAGCGCATTGCCGCCCTCGGCGAGGATCAACCGGCCAGTTTCGGCAGCGGCGAAATGGGGAGCGGCGGCAACGCCACGGCGATGGCCGGCGGAATGTGTATTGATCATCTCGGGTTATACGGCCTTGTCCGGCATCCACGTCTAAAAGATGATCAGCACTAAAAGACGTGGATGGCCGGTACAAGCCCGGCTATGCGCGAGGCAGAAGCTACGCCTCCCCGGCCGGCACCGCATCCAGCAATCCGCGCCGCTCCAGAAGCGCATCGACGCTCGGCAGCTTTCCGCGGAAGGCGATATAGGCCTCGTCGGACGCGCGGCGTCCGCCCGCGGCATAGATATTGTCACGCAGCCGGTGGGCGGTCGCGGGATCGAAGACGTCGCCCGCCTCCTCGAAGGCGCGGAACGCATCGGCGTCGAGCACTTCCGACCACATGTAGCTGTAATAGGCGGACGAATAGCTGGCGCCCGCGAAGATGTGCTGGAAGTGCGGCGAGCGATGCCGCATCACGATCTCCTCGGGCATGCCGAGCCGGTCGAGCGTCTCGCGCTCGAGGCGCGAGACATCCAGCGCCTCGGCCGATTGCAGCGAATGAAATTCGAGGTCGACCAGCGCCGACGAGACATATTCCACCGTGGCGCAGCCCTGATTGAAGGTCCGCGCGGCAAGCACCTTGCGCAGCAGGTCTTCCGGGATCGGCTCGCCGGTGCGGTAATGCACCGCGAATTTCCGCAGCACCTCCGGCCGTTCGAACCAGTGTTCGTAGAGCTGCGAGGGCAGTTCCACGAAATCGGTATCGACATTGGTGCCCGCGATCATCGGATAGGTGACGTCGGACAGCATGCCGTGGAGGGCATGGCCAAATTCGTGAAACAGCGTGCGGGCGTCGTCGTAGCTCAGAAGCGCCGGCTTGCCGTCGGCGCCCTTGTTGAAGTTCATCACATTGACGATCAACGGACGGACATCGCCGGCGAGCTTTTCCTGATCGCGCAGCGAGGTCATCCAGGCGCCGCTGTGCTTGGACGGTCGGGCGAAATAATCGCCGAAAAACAGGGCGACGTGGTTGCCGGAGGAATCCGTCACCTCGAAGGTGCGAACGTCCGGATGCCAGGCGGCGACGTCCTTCACTTCCTTGAAGCGCAGGCCGAACAGGCGAGTCGCGGTGTCGAAGGCCGCCGCGACGATGTTGTCGAGTTGCAGATATTCCTTGATCGACGCCTCGTCGACATCGTGCAGCTTTTTGCGCAGCTTCTCCGCGTAATAGCGCCAGTCCCAGGGCGCGATCCTGAAATTGCCGCCTTCGGCCTGCGCCAGCGCCTGCAGGGCATCGCGATCGGCAAGCGCGCGCTTCAGCGCACGCGGCCAGACCTCGCCCAGAAGATCGCGCACCGCGCGCGGGGTCTTCGCCATCGCGTCGTCGAGGCGATAATCGGCATAGGTCGGATAGCCGAGCAGCCTCGCGCGCTCGGCGCGCAGGGCCACCATCTCGGCGATGATCGCCTTGTTGTCGGTCGTCCCGCCCTTGTCGCCCCGCGCGATCCAGGCGCGGAACGCCTTTTCGCGCAGGTCGCGGCGTGAGGAATATTGCAGGAAGGGCTCGACGCTCGAGCGCGACAGGGTGATGACCGAGCGCCCGGTGAGCCCGCGCTCTTCGGCGGCCTTGCGCGCGGCCGAGCGGACGAAATCCGGCAGGCCGGCGAGATCGTCCTCCGATGTCAGTTCGATATAGGTGTCGCGCTCGTCGGCCAGCACGTTCTGGCTGAAGGCGGTGCCGAGCGAAGCCAGCCGCTCGCCAATGGCGGCGAGGCGCCGCTTGGCCGCCTCATTGAGATGCGCGCCGGCGCGCCGGAACCCGGTGTGATAGCGCTCCAGCACGCGCGCCTGTTCCGCGTCCAGTCCGGCATCGGCCGCAGCACGCATCACCTGATCGATGCGGCGGAACAGGTCGCCGTTCAGGCGAATCGCATTGTGATGGGCGGCAAGGCGCGGCGACATTTCCCGCTCGACCGCCTGGATGGCCTCGTTGGTGTGCGCGCCTGTCAGCACATAGAACACGTCCGAGACACGGGACAGGGTGCGCCCGGCATTCTCCAGCGCCGCGATGGTGTTGTCGAAGCTCGGCGTCTCCGGATTGCCGACGATCGCGGCGATCTCGGCATTGTGTTCCGCCATCGCCTGCTCGAAAGCCGGAACGAAATGCGCCGGATCGATCTCCTGGAACCGGGGAACCTCGAAGCGCCCGATCCAAGGCGCCAGCAAAGGATTCTCGGGTTGTGTCGGGGGGGCGGGCGCGGCCAAGGCAGTCATGCTTTGAAATATCTCGACTTTTGCGGATGGGAGCAGAGGTCCAGCCTCCGAGATGGGGCTTTCGAGACCCCAATTCCAGCCTTGATCGCGGGGCGGGTTTGGACGACATTGCGCGCCCATCGAACCGGACGACCCATGAACGCCGAAGCTACCGAAAAGACCACGCGCCCCGCCGGCGGCAGCCGCATCCAGTGGATCAATGTGATGACGGTGGCCAGCGCCGCGATCCTGATCGGCGCCGAGGTGTTCGGCGCGGCCTTCGCAGGCAGCTGGGCGATCGCCAACCTGTTCGGTTTCGACGACACCATCCGGCGCATTCTGGATGTGATCCTGCTCGCGATCGGCGCCTACATCATGTTCCGGTTCGTGCGCTTCGCGCAGAAGGTCGAGCCGTTCAGCCGCTGAGCTGACGAAGCCTGCCACCGCCCCGGTGCTCTCCCGTCTTCAACTGATTCGAATCGCTCGCTGACAGACGCCTTCCGGAGCTCGGCGAAGTCGCGCGCGCCGCGGGGCAGACGCGATAAAAGTCCGTTGTTCGGAGTCGATTGCGTAGTTGCGGTGCCTTGAAGCGGCGTCTTCCTTGCCGTTGCTGCGCGCTCACGCGGGCGCGACGTTAACACGTTGGTAATGTCTGAACATTTTCACACAGCCGCGCATGTATTGCTTGACATGCAGCATGAATGGATTATTTCCGCCTTTGCCCAATTTCGCACGTGCCTGTGGTCGCGTGTCGGTCGGTAGGTAGCGGGACAAGAGGCCCGCCAGCCGCCTGGGGAGACCAAAGCTCTCTACGGAGAGTCTCTCCAAGAACTCTGACCGGCAGCCGGAGGCGAAACCGGCGAACTCAGTTCTCCGCTGAGGACGCGACTTAAAGCAACGACGGAGCGGGCTTTTTTGGCTATCGCCGGCTGTCCAAAAGCCGGTCTGGTTCCGAAAGGGCTTGTCCTTCATTGCCAGGTGTGCGGACGGGATCTTCCCATCCAATCCACGGCAGCATTGTCCGGTGTCGAACACCGCTCGTCGTGACCTCCATCGCACGGCAGCGTGGGTTCGCCATCAGACGCATACCGAGGGCGTTTGCCGGCACTTCCGGCGTTCGCCCGCAGCGCGCTGTTTGGGGAAGACCATGACCGACCGCATTCGCGAATTCCTGCGCAACCGCGTTGACGACGGACCCGTGCTGGTCGTCGATCTCGACGTCGTGCGCGACAACTACAATGCCTTCGCCAAGGCGCTGCCGGACAGCCGCGTGTTCTATGCCGTGAAGGCGAACCCGGCGCCGGAAGTGCTGTCGCTTCTGGCTTCGCTCGGCTCCTGCTTCGACACCGCCTCGGTCGCCGAGATCGAGGTGGCGCTCGCTGCAGGCGCGACGCCGGATCGCATCTCCTATGGCAACACCATCAAGAAGGAGCGCGACATCGCGCGCGCCTACGAGCTGGGCGTTCGCCTGTTCGCGGTCGACTGCAAGCCCGAGGTCGACAAGATCGCCCGCGCGGCGCCCGGCTCGAAGGTGTTCTGCCGCATCCTCTGCGACGGCGCCGGTGCCGAATGGCCGCTCTCGCGCAAATTCGGTTGCGAGCCGGCCATGGCTGCGGACGTTCTCGAGCATGCGCATCGGCAGGGCCTCATCGCCTACGGCATCTCCTTCCATGTCGGTTCGCAGCAGCGCAACCAGCATGCCTGGGACCGTGCGTTGGCGCAGTCGGCGGCCGTGTTCAGGGAATGCGGCGAGCGGGGAATCAACCTGTCGATGGTGAATCTCGGCGGCGGCTTCCCGACCAAGTATCTGAAGAGCGTCCCGTCGGTGAGGACCTACGGCTCGGCGATCTTCCGGGCGCTGCGCAAGCATTTCGGCAACCGCATCCCGGAAACCATCATCGAGCCGGGCCGCGGCATGGTCGGCAACGCCGGCGTGATCGAGACCGAAGTCGTTCTCGTCTCCAAGAAGAGCGAGGAGGACGAGGTGCGCTGGGTCTATCTCGACATCGGCAAGTTCGGCGGGCTCGCCGAGACGATGGACGAGGCGATCCGGTATCCGATCAGGACGCCGCGTGATGGAGGCGAAACGGCGCCGTGCATCCTCGCAGGCCCGACCTGCGACTCGGCGGACGTGCTGTACGAGAAGCAGCCCTATCTGCTGCCGGTCTCGATCGAGATCGGCGACAAGCTGCTGATCGAAGGCACCGGCGCCTACACGTCGACCTACTCGTCGGTAGCCTTCAACGGTTTCCCGCCGCTGAAGACGGTCCACATCTGATCGCTCCGCGATCGGGCCACATCTGATCGCTCCGCGATCGGGCCACATCTGACAACGCCGGAGGTCGGCTAAAAAGCCGACCTCCCTTCCCTTCACTCTCAGGACTGAAGCCGTCCCGCGCAAAGGCGGGGCTCGGAAGGAGATGGCCATGATTGCCATTCGCCAAGAACGCCACACCGACCACAACGCGCGCGAGGCCTTGCTCGACCGCGCCTATGGCGATGTCCGCTTCACCAAGCCCTCGCAGCGCCTGCGCGAAGATCGTCTGCCGTCGGCCGGCCTGTCCTTTGTCGCGACCGAGAAAGGCCGCGTCGTCGGCTCGGTGCGTCTGTGGGACGTGTCGGCCGGCACGGGGCAGAACGCGCTGCTGCTCGGCCCGCTCGCGGTGTCGCCGGAGCATCAAGGCAAGGGCATTGGCGGCAAGCTGATGAAGCAGGCGATCGCGGTCGCGCGCATGCGCGGGCATGGCGCGATCCTGTTGGTCGGCGACGCGCCGTATTACGGACGCTTCGGATTCTCGGCGGACAAGACCGGCCGGCTGTCGATGCCTGGTGCGTACCAGCAGGACCGTCTGCTCGGACTCGAACTGCAAGCGGGCGCACTCGACGGAGCCAGCGGCATGATCGCCGCCGCCGGGCGCCGCGTTCCGAAGCCCGGCCGGCGCACGCCTGCCGCAGCGGCATCAAACGGTTCCGCCAACGCTTCCACACCCCGCGCAGCCTGAATTTGCGCGGCCGCTTCTGGGCGGGTATCGCAGAAGCCGCGATACCCCGCCCTTTTCATTTTCGTTCCAGCGCTGGAGTGACGCGAAATGACCGATTGGCCCGTTTACGGCAAGATCGAGGGTCCCATCGTTATCGTTGGCTTTGGCTCGATCGGGCGCGGCACGTTGCCGCTGATCGAACGGCATTTCGAGTACGACAAGTCGCGCATGGTGATCATCGATCCCGATCCGCTCAACAAGTGGATTGCCGATGAGCGCGGCATCCCCTTCATCCAGAAGCATGTCACACGCGAAAACTACAAGGAGCTGCTGACGCCGCTCCTCACCAATGGCGGTGGCCAGGGTTTCTGCGTCAACCTCTCGGTCGACACCGGTTCGGTCGACATCATGGAGCTGTGCCGTTCGCTCGGCGCGCTCTATATCGACACCGTAAACGAGCCGTGGCTCGGCTTCTATTTCGACAAGTCGAAAGGCCCCGCCGAGCGTTCGAACTACGCTTTGCGCGAAATGACGCTTGCGGCGAAGCGCAGGAATCCGGGCGGTCCGACCGCGGTCTCCACCTGCGGCGCCAATCCCGGCATGGTATCGTTCTTCGTCAAGCAGGCGGCGCTCAATCTGGCGCGCGACCTCAACCTCAACGTTCCGGACCCCACCACCCGCGAGGAATGGGCGAGCCTTCTGCGTCACGCCGGCGTCAAGGGCATCCACATCGCCGAACGCGATACCCAGCGCACGAAGTCACCCAAGCCGCGCAACGTGTTTCTCAATACGTGGTCGGTGGAAGGCTTCATATCCGAAGGCCTGCAACCGGCGGAACTCGGCTGGGGCACGCACGAGAAATGGATGCCGGACTACGCGCGCCGTCACGACGATCCGAACGCGCCCGCAATCTACTTGATGCGGCCGGGCGCCGACACGCGCGTTCGCACCTGGTGCCCGACGCCCGGGCCGCAATACGGATTCCTCGTCACGCACAACGAGTCGATCTCGATCACCGACTATTTCACGGTGTTCGAAGACGGAAAGCCGGTGTATCGGCCGACCTGCCACTATGCCTATCATCCGGCCGATGACGCGGTGCTGTCGTGGTTCGAATTGTTCGGCAGCGGAGGCAAGGTGCAGGACAAGCTGCATGTCCTCGACGAGGACGAACTGACCGACGGCATCGACGAACTCGGCGTGCTGCTCTATGGGCACAAGAAGAACGCCTATTGGTACGGCTCGCAGCTTTCGCTGGAAGAGACGCGCCAGCTTGCACCGTACCAGAACGCGACCGGCTTGCAGGTGACCTCGGCCGTGCTCGCCGGCATGGTCTGGGCGCTGGAGAATCCGAACGAAGGCATCGTCGAGGCCGACGAGATGGAATTCAAGCGCTGCCTCGAAATCCAGCGGCCGTATCTCGGACCGGTGAAGGGCTATTACACCGACTGGACGCCTCTGGACGGCCGGCCCGGTTTGTTTCCCGAGGATCTCGACGAGAGCGATCCCTGGCAGTTCAAGAACATTCTGGTGCGGTGAGTCTTATCTCTCCCCCCGCTGACGGGGGGAGAGTGACTGCGCGACGCGAGGTCGGGTGGGAGCCGCTTCAGCAAGGACCCCACCCGGGATTGCTTCGCAGTACGGCCCTCTTCTTTCAGAAGAGGGAAAGAAAAGCCTCTACGGCAAACACTTGCTGCCCATCGGCAGCTTGGCGCGCTTGCCCCATTCGTTCGAGGGCACCTTGTCGAACGGGGCGGTGAACTCCTGCCGGACCATCCTGAAGCTTGTCGGCACCCGCGAGCCGGTGGTTCCGTATTCCACGACCCAGAAGAAATCGTAGGTTTGGCTGGGCCAGGTGTCGGGCACGTCCGGCAGCTTGTCGAGGTTGAGAAGCTGGCGCAGCGTGACCTTCTGATCGGGGAATTTCAGCTCCATCTTTTGATCGGCGATGTGGTGATGCTCCCACACCATGACGACGGTCTTGCCGTCGTA
Organism: Pseudorhodoplanes sp.; assembly: GCF_035565855.1. GTDB lineage: Bacteria > Pseudomonadota > Alphaproteobacteria > Rhizobiales > Xanthobacteraceae > Pseudorhodoplanes. Next base: position 2,301 of record NZ_DATMRX010000004.1, on the reverse strand, counting down.
GCGCGGATCATCCATCAGCGCGCCGACCGCCTGCTGGGTCCGCAGGTTGAGCTGCGGCGTGAGATCGATACCGGGCAGCGGCACGACGGAGAATGTCGTCACCGGCATTTCCCAGGTTGCGGCGGCGGGCGATGCAAGTTCGAGCGTATGCAACGTGATGCCGAAGATCGCCGCCGGCTTCTCGCCGGACGCGAACAGCGAATGCTTTGCCCCCTGTCCGAGGAATTGCGCCGCGAGCGCCAGGGAACGATCGAGACCGATCCGGCACAGCGCGAAATCGTTCTCCTTCTCGCCGTGACGCAGGATGATGACCTTCTTGGGCAGCGCCAGCGCCTGGCTTGCGAGCCCCAACAGGATGGCGACAGCAACCAGAACCGTCCGGCTTCGTCGAATCATCACGCCCCTCCGACATTTGCGTCGGGGCAAGTCTAGCGCCGCCTCAAGCCAAGTCCACAAGGCCGGCCGCCCGGTCTTCACAGGCGAAGGCGAGCCGCAAGCCATCGCCGCTCCAGGCAAGCGCCGTGACCGGCGTATTGAGGTCGGAGGAATGAACGAGCACTTCGGCGCCGTCGTCGAGACGCACGAGGAGCACAAGGCCATCCTCGTAACCCGCCGCAACCACCGGCTGCTTCGGGTGACAGGCGACCACGGCTAGTTTTTTGCCATGGGGTGCCAACAGCGTCGGCTGTTTTCCCATCGGGCCGTCCTTGCCGGAGAACGGCCACAGGATGAGCTGATCGGATCCCCCAGTGGCAAGGAAGGCCCCATCCGCCGTCCAGCTCATCGACCGGACGCGGCTCGCATAACCCGACATCCGCATGTGCTTGCCGTCCACCAGACGCCAGCCATGCAGCATCGGCTCCTGCATGGTCGTGACCAGAAAGCGCCCGTCAGGACTTACGGTGATGCCGAGATGCGAACCCTTCCACTCGAGAACTTCAGGCTTGACCTGCGCATTCGGAAACCAGAGCGACGCGCCATTATAATGCGCAATCGCGAGGCGGAATCCCTTCGGCAGAAAGGCAAGGCCGCCGGCGGTCGAGGGCAGATCGAGCGATTTCACCTCGCCCTTGCGGCTTGCGGTATGCACACTCTTGCCCGCCGACCACGCGACGCTGCCATCCGGGCCGAGCGTGACGTGATCAATCCATCTGCGCTTCGCATCGGTGGAGACGGCGCGCGTGACGCCTGCCGCATCGAGCTCGATCACCTTACCGTCGTCGCCACCGGTGACGATCCGCGTGCCGTCGCCGGCTGACGACAGAACCCCGCCGTCATGCAGCGCGATGCGCCTGCTTTCGCCGCCGGCATCGACCAGCAGCGCGGCTTCCTCGGCGAGCACGAATGCTGCCTTATCGCCAAGAAAGTAAACTGCGATCACAGAGCCTTCGGTCGCAACGGGGTGGATACGATCGGCAACCGAGGGGGTGTTTGGGCGAACGTCAGACATCAACAAATTCCAAGTCTTCCTGGAAACCTCTCAAATGCACCATCGTCCCCGCGCAAGCGGGGACGACACGACACGGAAGATGCGATTCCACCGTAACCGGAAATCAGGCCTCGCACGCCGCGAAGCCTTTGCGGATCTTCTCCTCCGGCAGCTTCTTGCCGATGAAGACGATGCGGCTCTCGCGCTTCTCGCCCTCTTTCCAGGGCCGCTGATGATCGCCGTCAAGGATCATATGAACGCCCTGGAAGACAAAGCGCTGGGGATCGTCCTTGAAGGACAGAATGCCCTTCGAGCGCAGGATGGCGGGACCGTCCTCGGCAACCAGCTTCTGAATCCACGGAAAGAACTTGTCCGGATCGAGCGGCTTGTCGGTCGAGAGCGAAATCGATTGCATCTCCTCGTCGTGATAATGCTTCACGCCGTGGTGGTGATGGCCATGGTCGTGATGGTGGTGGTGATCATGGCCGTGGTGATGGTCGTGATCGTGATCGTGGTCGTGGCCATCGCCGTGCAGGAAGTCCGGCTCGATATCGAGGATACGGTCGAGATCGAACGCCTTGCGGTCCAAGACCTGATCGAGCGCGATTTGTGACCGCTGCGTGCGATGCAGCTTCGCGTAAGGATTGATGCCGCGGATCCGCGCCTCGACTTCCTGCAGATCAGCCTCGTCGACGAGATCGGTCTTGTTGACAAGGATCACGTCGGCGAACGCGATCTGGTTCTTGGCTTCTGGGGCATCCTTCAGCCGGTCCTTCAGCCACTTGGCGTCGGCGACCGTCACCACGGCATCGAGCCGCGTCTTCTTGCCGACCTCCTCGTCGACGAAGAAGGTCTGCGCGACCGGCGCGGGA
>NZ_DATMRX010000003.1:0-7895 GCF_035565855.1 Pseudorhodoplanes sp. | reverse complement strand
CGCGAGATGCCCTCGCGCGGCACCCACGGATTGAGGAAATAGGGCCTGAAGCGGACCTCAACCGGAATATCCGGCTTGAGGGCCAAGGCCTTTTCAAGTCTCTTCTTTCCGATGAAGCACCAGGGGCAAACCACGTCCGAGACGACGTCGATCGTAAGCGGCGTTGCGGCGTTCTGATGCTCGGACACTTGATTGGGCATGGCGGCCTCGTTTGCTGATCCGCCAGACTTAAGCCTGCAATCAGGCGGCGGCAACCGGGCGCGGGATGACACGCCCCAGCAGGGTGAGGACCGTATCCCCAGGCTTGAGCGTTGCCAGTGTCACCGAAGGGCTTGCGGTGGGCCGCTCGCCGCCGGGCCGTAGCATGGTGTGCTTCAGCACGCTGGCCAGTCGCCGCGCCGCGACATGGGCGCCGCGCAAATCCGTATCGCCGAAGACGAACAGGATGGAGCCATCCTCCTGACGGCAGGCGAAGTCGCTGTCGCGCAAAAGGCGGCTGACAAGACGCGCCGCGTCAAGGTTGGTGCGACGGTCGATCAGGTCATCGAAGGAGAAGCGTGCCAGCGACAGGCCGACGCCGCGCTCGCCGGCGTCTTCGATGGCAAGGCCCAACGCAGGGCCGAACGCGGTGCTGGTGAGGAGCCCCGTTTGCGCATCGAGCATGCCCTTGCATTCGATTGACGCCAGCAGCCGCTTGAGCGCCGTCTCGAATGCCCGCAAGCGGATCAACGGGGCGGCGCGTTGCAGCAGCGCCAATGGATCGCGCGCGCAAACCAGCTTCGTCGGCGCCGTCGCGTCGTCGCGATGGCCGAGCAGCGCGACCGGCAGCTCGCGGAAACGGGAATCCTCCGCGAATAACGTGAGGAAGGCATCGACCGCGCCTGCGGCGAGGCCATCGCCGATCACCACGCCATCCACCTCGCGCGCCACGAGGCATCGCGCGGCGGTATCGACGCTGAGAGCGCCGATTACGCCCATGCACTCGCCGACCGCGACGCTGAGTGTTGCATGGTGGCGACCGCGGCCGATCAGCAGCACGGTGGCATCATCGAGTGGATCGCCGTCCGGCAGTTCGGCGACGATCTCGCGTTCGGCCTTGAGCGCGAGCGAGCGGGTCAGCACCGTGGCGTGCAACGTGCGGACACGGAGCGCAGCCGAGAGGCGCGTGACCAGCCGCGCGAATGAGGCAGCTTCCGGAACGGTCAAGACATCGGGCAGCGGGAACGGCAGGTCGTCCGGCACGCGGGCCAGCACAGGAACGAACGGCGACGCCTCTGCAGCCTGCCGTGCCAGGGCCTGCGCCGTGTCGGCGTTCGAGTGGTCGAGCGCGGCGATCACCACGGCCGAGGGTTTGACCTCCGCAAGCGCAGTACACGCGCCGTACCACGACGCTTCGATGACGGGAAACGCGCCAGCGTCGGTCAAAGCTTGCGCCAATTGGATGGCGGGCTTGTCCGCGACGATCAGGATGGGACCTTGTAGCGACATGGGATTTGTACGCAGGACCGGGAACAGAGACGCCACCTTACGCGCGCGCCATTAACGTCTGGTCAACGACGGCGGGCGTTTTTTGAGCCTGTCAGGCCGCCTGAGGCTTACGCCGCTGGCCGAAGGCGGATGCGAGCAGTGGGTTGGCGCCAAGCGTCGCGAGGCGCGAACGAACGTCCTCGGGCAGACTGGCGATACCGGCAAGTCGATGGCCGGTCAGCGTGTCGGGCAATGCGGTGACGTAGGCGTTGCCGCTCGCTCGCTTGACCAGCCGGGTCAGGTCGCTGAGCAGGAAGTGATAGCCGCCGATGGTTATGACACCGAGCGGAGGCGCGGTGATCGCGAGCGTACCGCCGGCGCGGTCAATGCGGCAGGAATAGCCGGTGTCGACGAAGCCCCCGGCGTCGGCCTGTAGACGCGGTGCATGAAGACGCTCGATACCCGGCGGGAAGGCATGGCGGGGCACCATTGGCCCGCGCAGCGCCAACGTGCCGGTCAGCGTACGCGCCATATCGGCGATCCGCACCCCTTCATCGCGACTTCGCGGTGCGCGCATCTCGAGCGCCGGCAGCGGTTCGGGACGGCCGGCCGGACCGCGACATGAGGCCAGGACAGCGAGGTCACCGAACGCCAGCACGTCGATGAGTCCGGCCTTCGGATGCCGCCAGGTCGGGCTGACTGACAGGCGCTCCGGCGCCTGCCAGACCGCAAGGACGTTCTTTAGGGCAGCGTGGTCGAACAGACCCGCCTCTTGAAGCAACGGTACCAGTGCGCCGGGAACGACCATCGTGTCGCAGCGATCGTCGGCGCGCTGCGCGGCAAAGACGTCCGGGTCGAAGCCATGATGAAGCGATAACGTCCCGCCCGATAGAAGCCACGGCATGACCGTTGTCGCAAAGCCCGCAAACGAGTTGATGGCAAGGCCGCCGAAAAGTCTCGCGTTTTGCGGCAACCCGCTCTCCAATACGGTGGCGAGGCCGCCCGCGATCAGTTGCGTGTGGTTGCGCGCGACCGCAGCGCGGCCCGATGGCGTCACGGTCCATGTCACCATCGCCGCATGGCTTGCGGCGTTGCCTTCACGCGCGACCAGGGGCCGAGAAGCCTTGGCGTTTTCGTCGAGCAATTCATCGAGCGGCACAACGCCATCGGGCGGATTGCGGCCGAAGCTGCAGACATGCCGGATATGGAAAAGTCCGGCTGCGATCTGCATGGCGAGATCGCAAGGGCGGAACGCGCCAGCACGCGTGGTGGTAACGATGGCTTGCGCGCCGAGCCGGCCGAGCACGTCCGCCGCCTCGGCGTGGCGCCACAACAGCGGGAGGGGTGCTGCGATCATGCCGGCGCGGATCACGCCAAGGATCGCCAGCACGGCCTCCACGGTATTGGCAAGCTGGATGCCGATGACGGCATCGGCCCGCAAGCCAAGCGCATGCAGGCGTGAGGCGATCGCGGAAATGGCACGATCGGCCTGCGCATAGGTCATCCGGCGCGGCGCGCCGTCGGTGAAATGCGCACGGTTCGGCGGGTCGATCAGCGCAGCAGCATCGGGCCGGCGCGTGGCGGCGTAATCGAACAGGCTATCGAGCGTTGATACGCCCGCGCGGGCATCGGCATCCGGTGTGTTGGCATCGCCGAGGATCACGGTTTGCGCTTCGCCGGCGTCTTGCGCCACCAGGTTTCCGGCAGGTAGCCGAACAGCGACGTTTGCGACGGATGCCCGATGGTGGCCCAGCGCGCCACCCATTGATCCGGCAGGTGAAACAGCGGGACGACATAGAAGCCCGACATCAGCACGCGGTCGAGCGCCCGTGTCGCCGAAACGAAATCGCCACGGTCGCGCGCTTCGAGCATGGCGGCGATCATGGCATCGACCGCCGGACTCTTGATGCCCATATAGTTGCGCGTACCGTTCGCATCGGCCGCCGCGGATCCCCAATAGAACGCCTGTTCGTTGCCCGGCGACAGCGACTGATCCCATCGGTATTCGATCATGTCGAAATCATAGGTGAGTCGCCGCCGGTCGTATTGCACGGCATCGACCACCCGGACGCGCGCGGTGATCCCCGCGCGTGACAGGTCGCGGGAGAAGGCCAGCGCCAGTCGCTCCTGTTCCTTGGTTGTCACCAGGATTTCGAAGGCGAAGGGCTGGTGCGTGGTGTGCGACCGCAGCACTGTGCCCGACAGCTCGTAGCCCGCAGCCCGCAACAGCGCGAGCGCGCGCTTGAGCGTATTGCGGTCGCGACCGGAACCGTCGGTGACGGTCGGCTGCCAGGCGCCGTTCATGATGTCGGCGCGCACCGCGCGGGGAAATGGCGCGAGCAGGGCGCGCTCGCGCGCATCCGCTGCGCGGCCTCGCGCCGACAGCTCCGAGCCTTCGAAGTAGCTCGCGGACCGCTGATAGCGCCCAAAGAAGAAGTTGCGATTGAGCCATTGGAAATCGAGCAACAGACCCAGCGCCTCGCGCACGCGAACGTCGGCGAAGATCGGACGTCGGGTGTTGAAGATAAAGGCCGAGAAGGTCTTTGGCAGGCCCGTGTGGAACGTCTCCTTGACGATGCGGCCGTCGCGGAAGGCCGGCACGTCGTAGCCTGTCTCCCAGCGGCCCGGATCGGTTTCGGACCGGACGTCGTAAAGGCCCTTCTTGAAGGCCTCGAAATATGAGTTGGCGTCGCGATAGAACTCGAAGCGCACCTCGTCGAAATTCCAGAGGCCACGATTGATGGGGAGGTTGCGGCCCCAATAGTTGGGATCGCGTTTGAGCGTGACGCTACGCCCTGGATCGACATCGCCGATGGTATAGGGACCACTGCCGACGATGGGACCGAAGGTTGTGTCCTCGAATGTCGCTGGATCGACAGCGTGCTTGGCCAGCACCGGCATCAGGCCAAGGATGAGCGGCAACTCGCGGTCGTTGGCGCCGGTCAGGTCGAAGCGCACCACGCGCTCCGACAGCGCCTCGGCCTTGGCGACCTTGGTGTAGTAGGTACGATAGTTCGGCCGTCCCTTGTCGCGCAGAAGCTGCCAGGAAAACACCACGTCCTCGGCCGTCACCGGCTTACCGTCCGAAAATCGCGCCGCCGGATCGAGAGTGAAGGTGACAGCCGTGCGCCCGGCGTCGGTTTCGACCGTGCGCGCCAGCAGGCCGTAGAGCGTAAACGGCTCGTCGTACCCCCGCGCCAGCAGACTTTCGACGACGTAGCCGCGGATTTGCGGCAGCGCGAGGCCTTTGACGATAAACGGGTTGAGACTGTCGAAGGTGCCGACCACGCCCTGCGTCAGTCGGCCGCCCTTGGGCGCGTTCGGATCGGCGTAGCGCATATGGTCGAAGTCAGGTGGCAAGGCTGGCTCGCCATGCATGGCGATGCCGTGCTCCGGGACGCCGGGCCGGGCCTGCGCGAGGCCGATGCCGAGCAGGCCAAGCGCAGCGGAGAGAAGCAAGCGCCTGCCTCTCCTGAGCAAATGCGCGCTACGGCGATGGCGAGGGTCGGACACGGGCTGCCTCTTCATCCCGGTCGAATCACTGTCCGGTCGAGGTTTAGCATAGGCGGCCAATCCACCGATGGATGCGGGGAAATAAGCCGGCTTCCGCGTCCGCCGAACACATCATGCCGCTGTTGCCTCGCCCCGATTGAGGCTTTATCGGGGGGCCGAATTCGGCTAATCAAGCGCGCATCCCAGGCCATGCTCCCGCCTTTTTTGGGGCGTCGAGACAGGCGCTGGGCGCCCGCGCGGGCCACGCCGCGGAACAACGGCGATACAGAGGGATCTCGAATGACTCATCGGATTGTGTCCGGATCGGCACGGACTGCCAGCAAGGCGCTTGCGGCGCTGACGGCGACGAGCATGTTTGCCGTGCTGGCGGCCTCGCAGGCCGCGGCGCAGCCGGCTCCCAAGCCGCGACAGGCTCCCAAGGCGGCGCAGCAGGCACCGGCCCAGCAGCAACAGCAGCAGCCCGCGCCGCAAGCGCAGGCCGCCGAGCAGCCACAACTGATCTTTTCGCCGTGGGTGAAGCTCTGCAACAAGGACGCCGACCCGAAGGCCAAGCGGGTTTGCGTCACCGTCAAGGACGGTCGCGTCGAATCCGGCCTGCTGGTGGTCAGTGTCGCAATCATCGAGATGGAGGGCGAGCAGAAGAAGCTCCTGCGCATGAGCTTGCCATACGGTGTGGCGCTTCAGCACGGCACCCGACTGATCGTCGATCAGCAGACGCCCCAGACCGCGCCGTTCGTCACCTGTCTGCCGCCGGTGGTTCCGCCGGGCGGTTGCATCGCCGATTACGAGGCGACGACCGATCTCATCGCGCGGATGAAGAAGGCGCAGGTTCTCACCGTTCAGGCGATCCACATGAACGGCCAGGCGATGAGCCCGCAGCTCGATCTCCGGGACTTCGCCAAGGCCTACGACGGCCCGCCGACCGATCCGAAGGTGTTCGAGGAACAGCAAAAGAAGCTGCAGGAGGAGCTGCAGAAGCGCGCCGAAGAGGCCCGCAAGCGCCTCGAGAGCCAGCAGAAGCCAGCAGCGCAGGCTCCGCAGCGGTAATCTGCCCTCTGCTTTCAACACGACAAAGGCCCGTCGCGAGCGGCGGGCCTTTTCGTATGTGCCGTCGGCCAAGGGGACGGCGCGGGCGGATCAGTTCAGCATCGGATTGCGCGGCTTGTAGCTGCCGTCGCTATCGCGCTCGAATACCTCTGTGATTTGCGGATGGCGCATCGGCTTGCCGGAGGTGTCCGACAGCAAATTCTGCTCGGAGACGTAGGCGATATACTCGCTGTCGTCGTTCTCGGCGAACAGGTGATAGAACGGTTGATCCTTGCTCGGCCGCGATTCCTCGGGAATCGACAGCCACCATTCCTCGGTGTTGTTGAACACCGGGTCGATATCGAAGACCACCCCACGGAACGGGAACAGGCGGTGCTTCACCACCTCGCCAAGCTTGAATTTGGCAACCCGCGTCTTGGATGGGCTGTCGAACAGCTTTTTGGTCACGATCTTTGTCATCATGGTCCTGCTCTTGGGCCGCAATGTAGCGATGAATTCCGCGCCGTAACAGATCGAAAAAAAGCCCAAGGGATTCTTCCGAAGGCGTCTCGTGCGAGGGCCTGTCATGCCAGTTGGCGGCCGCCGGCAAAAGGCCACAAGCTTGGATTTGTTCCACGTTGACGCGGTGGGCGGCGTAACGATGGGTGGGACGGTCAGAGCGATTCGCCGCGCATGAGCCGCGGCTGGGAGACGCTCGGCATCACGCCCTCGCGCATGGCCGCGCGGCGCAATGGGCCGATCCGGTCGATCAAATAGAGGCCCAAACCCCGCGCGCCCTGGGTGGGGAGGAAGTCCGACAACAGCGTGCGGTTGAGGAGATCCACCGCGAGCGTGCGCGTGCCCACGTCGGCGCGGCGCTGCGTATCGTAGCGGGTGAGCAGGGCGGGGGCGCCGATATCGGCCCCCTCGCGATGGGCAGCAACCGCCAGCTCGGCGATGGTCGCCGCGTCGCGGAGACCAAGGTTGAGGCCCTGGGCCCCGATGGGCGGGATGAGATGCGCGGCTTCCCCAACCAGCGCGACGCGGTTTCGACCGAAGGCCCGAACCGTTTCAATGGCCAATGGGAACACTCCACGCCCTGGTTCGACTGTGATCTTGCCGAGGAGCGAGTGCGATCGCCGCTCGATCTCGGCATTGAGCGCGGTTTCACCAAGGCTGTTGATGAAATCGGCTTCCGCGCAGCCGACCACGCAGACCAGGCTCGACCGTGTGCCCGGTAGCGGCACCAGCGTAAACGGTCCGCTTTCGCTGTGAAATTCGGTCGAGATGCCGTGGTGCGGCCGCGTATGGGCGAGGTTGAAGGTCAGCGCCGTCTGCGGGTAGCGCCGCCCTTCGCTTTCGATGCCGGCCGCGGCGCGGCAGAGCGAGCGGCGGCCATCGGCGCCGACAATCAGCCGGGCTGAAATCGTTTCACCGCTCCCGAGCCGCGCAACTGCACCATTGTCGTTCAGGTCGATGCTGGCAGCTTCGCTCTCGAAGCGGGTGAGCGAAGGAAGCCGGGCCGCCCGAGCTTCGAGCGCGGCGATCAAGTGACGGTTTTCAATGTTGTAGCCGAAGGCATCGAGGCCGATTTCGGCCGCGGTAAAGCGAACCTCCGGCGCACGCACGAGGCGGCCGGTGGCATCGACGATACGCATGACACGGAGCGGTGCGGCGTGCACGGAGCAGCCATCCCAGACGCCGAGCGTTTCGAGCGCTGTGACCGAACCGGCCAGGAGCGCCGTCGTGCGGTGATCCGAAGCAGCCCGGGGCGCAATCAGCGCGGCTTGGATGCCGGCTTCCGCCAGCGCAATGGCTGCGGTCAGCCCGGCTGGGCCCGCGCCCACGATCGCCACCTCCACGCTCGCCGGATTCGTCATCGCTGCCTC
>NZ_DATMRX010000002.1:0-13926 GCF_035565855.1 Pseudorhodoplanes sp. | reverse complement strand
CAGACCAGGCTTCTCCTCGGCGACAAGGTGCTGCAAATCCAGCAGCAATTGAAGCAGACGACGCTGCTCATCACTCACAACATCACCGAAGCGGTGCAGCTCTCCGACCGCATCCTTGTGATGACCTACCGTCCGGGCAAGATCAAACGCGTCGTCGATATCGATCTGCCGCGCCCGCGCACGTCCGAGGTGGTCGGCAGCGACGCATTCGGTCATTATGTGGCGCAGATCTGGGCCGATCTGCGTGAGGAAGCGAGCCGCGGCCTCTCCGACGACGAGTCGCGCGCGCGCGCAACAGGAACCCGGCGAAAGTGAACGCAGCCGCCCTCGCCCGCTCCCGATCAGCGCCGATCCTGCTCGGCATCGCTACGCTCGCGGCATTCATCGCGCTGATGCAGGTTCTGGTCGAGACCGGCCTCCTCAACCGCTTCATTGTGCCGCCGCCATCGGACGTCGCGCTCGCCTTCGAGCGGGTCATCATGGAGGAACATATCCTCGCCCGGTTCCTGCTCACGATGCAGGAATGCGTATCGTGCGCCGTGCTCCTCGCGGTGTTCGGCATTTCGATCGGCACGCTGCTCCACAAAGTGAACATTCTGCGGCTAGCGACCGAAACCTGGGTCGCCGCCGCCGCGGCCGCGCCGACGGTCCTGATGTACCCCCTCTTCATGGTGATCTTCGGTCGCTCCGCGACGACGATCGTCATGATGGGATTTGTCGCGGGATTGCCGGCAGTGATCCTGAAAACCATCGAGGGGCTGTCGGGAACGAAGCGCGTCCTGATGAATGTCGGCATGAGCTTCAAGCTCACGCCCTGGCAGATGTTCTGGAAGATCCAGTTCCCCTCGGCGCTGCCAACGATCTTCACCGGCTTCAAGCTCGGGCTGATTTTCGCGTTGATCAATGTCGTGGGCGTGGAATTCCTGATCAATTTCGGCGGGCTCGGCCAGCTCATCAACGATCTCGCCGAGCGCTATGATCTTGCCGGAACCTACGCCGCGATCTGTTTCGTGATCCTCGTGAGCGTGTGCTTCTTCGTCGTGGTGGAGTGGTTCGAGCGATGGCTGACGCGGGCCGCCTGACACAAGCAACCGGAATGCGGGCACCGGCGATCGGCCCGGTGACGCTCGTGCGCCTTGCCATCATCGCTGCCATATTGGTGGGATGGGAAGCGCTCGCGCAATCGGGCCTGCTGTATCGCGACGTGGTCCCTTCCCTGCTCGCGATCGGCAAGGCGATCGTCGGCCTGCTCACCGACCCGGACTATTACTGGCATCTCGGCGTGACCGCCTATGAGGTCGGCGCCGCGCTCCTGATCGGCGGGATCAGCGCGATCGTGGTCGGGCTCATCCTCGGCGGCAACAAGTTCCTCAGCCGCGCCTATGAACCCTATCTCTATTATCTCGGCCCGACGCCGAAGATCATCTTCTTCCCGATCATGATCATGTGGTTCGGTGTCGGCCCACCGTCCAAGATCGCGCTCGGCGTCCTGTCGTGTTTCTTCCCGATCGCGCTTTCGGTCGCCGCCGGGATGCGCCAGATCGAACCGGTGCTGATCCGCGTCGGCAAGAGCTTCCGCGCCAATAGCTGGCAGATGGCGATCAAGGTCTATCTGCCGGCGATGCGCCATCCGATCATCAACGGCATCCGGCTCGGCCTCGGCGTCGGCCTGATCGGCACGCTGCTCGCGGAAACCAAGCTGTCCAATCGCGGGATCGGCTTCCTGATCATCCAGGCCTACAGCCTGTTCGACATGCCACGGATGTACGCGATGCTGATCGTGCTGTTCGTACTGGCGATCGGTGCGAATGCGCTGATCGGACGGCTCGGCGGCCTCGACCAGATCAAGCGGTTCTGAGAAGGCCCGAAGCGGTGGTCATGCGCGGGGTTGACCCGCGCATCCATCAATCGTTTCCAAGCGATGGATTGCGGGGTCAAGCCCGGCAATGACGATGGGGGCTCCGATCAGATCTTCGCGGTTTCCAGCGTCGCCGGATGGAACAGATCCTCCGGCGTGACGAGGCGCGACGACAGCCCCTGCGCGTAATGGTGCCGGAAGAACGTCTCCAGCACATGACGGTTCGCCGGCACGCCGTAGGACCAGTAATCCTCGCCCATCAGCGCCTTCGCTTCCAGGATGCGCTCCTCGATAAAAGGCAACGTCACCTTCACCGCCGACACATCGGCGAGCCTCTCCATCGCGATCGCTTTCGACTGCTCGAAGGCCTTGAACACCGCGGCCGGCAGCCATGGATGCTTTTCGGCCAAAGTCTTGCGCACGCCGACGATATGCATGATCGGGAAGATTTTCGTGCGCGCGTAATAATCCTTCGCCGCAGCTTCCGGGTCGGGAAACAGCCAGCCGACATTCGGCGTATTCGGCGGCAGCGCCGGCGCACGCGGCGCCATGAAGGCATCGATCTCGCCCGATGCGAGCATGCCTGAAATCGTCTTGCCCTCCGGCGCGTCCTCGAGCCGCACGTCTTTTGGCAGATTGAGCTTGATCTTTTCCGGCCGGCCCGCATGGGCGATGCCGCCGCGCACCCAGGTGATGTCGGAGGGCTTCACGCCGAATTCGTCTTCCAGGAGTGCGCGCGCCCAGACCACGGCGGTGAGCTGGTATTCCGGCAGGCCCATGCGCTTGCCCTTGAGGTCCTGCGGCTTCTTGATGCGATCGGTGCGCACATAGATCGAGGTGTGCCGGAAGCAGCGCGACAGAAAGGCCGGCACGCCGACATAGGGAAAGTTTCCGTCCGCCGTCTTCACCGTCGAACTCGAGAGCGACAATTCGCAGATGTCGAAATCGTTGGTCTTGAAGGCCCGGAAGAAAATCTCTTCCGGTGACAGCGTCATGAAGACCGGATCGACGCCGTCGATCTGCACGGCGCCGTCCATCAGCGGACGATTGCGGTCATAATCGCCGATGGCGACCGAAAGATTGAGCTTGGCCATTCCTCACCCTGGCTGGTGGCGGTTCTTATCACGGCTGGGCCCACTCGGGTCCGGCCACGCGAGCCGGAGCATTCATAAGGCCATGGACGAACCGCACAAGGCCGTCCGGCACAAAGCCCGTATGCCGATTTGCCAAGCGTGCCCGATCCGGGGTGGCGCGAAGGAAAGCGAATACTGAAGCTATGAGGCCCGCGCCACGTCGAGCAGCCGCAATTGCACGCGCTCGGCTCCCTGCCAGCGGTCGATCGACAGCGTCCCCGCGACATGCATCGCCTGACCGCGGCCCTCGATCAGCGCCCGGCCGAGATCGCTTTCGACCGCCCGGAACGCGACCGCATTCAGAAATGCGCCGTCGGCACTGCGCAGGCGCACGCGGATGTGCTGACCGCCAACAACGTCGGCAAACGCGATGGTGTGGCCGGGCAGTGCGAAAACCGGATCGGGATTGCCAGCTCCGTAGGGTCCGGCCCGCATCATCGCGGCGCAGAAATCGAGGCTTGCCGCAGCGGCGCTGAGCGCGCCGTCGATCAGCAGGACATTGTCGCGGCGCGCTGCCTCAACCGCTTCGCCGAGCGCGGTCTCCAGATAGGCGCGAAACTCCGCCAGACGGTCGCGGCGAATGGTGATGCCAGCAGCCATCGCATGGCCGCCACCCTTCTCCAGCAAGCCATCCGCTACCGCCTGCCGCACCGCCCGGCCGAGATCGGCGCCCGCGATCGAGCGCCCGGACCCGGTGCCGATGCCACCTGCGCCAAGCGCAATTGCAAAGGCGGGCCGGCCGAATTTTTCCTTCAGGCGCGCGGCGACGAGGCCGACAATGCCGGGATGCCAGCCCTCGGACGCGGTGACCAACACGGCGCCCTTGTCTTCCAGGCCGAGCGAGGCCAGCGCCTCGGCTTCCGCCTCCGCCAGCATGTGCTGTTCCATCGCCTGCCGTTCGCGATTGAGCCGGTCCAGCTCGGCCGCGATGCGCGCGGCTTCCGTCGCGTCCGCTTCGAGCAACAGATTGGCGCCGAGGTCGGCACGGCCGATGCGCCCACCGGCATTGATACGCGGCCCCAGCAGGAAGCCGAGATGATATGGCTCCGGTGGTCCGTCGAGCCGGGCGGCGTCCATCAATGCGGTCAGACCGGGATTCTCGCGGCGCCGCATCGAGATCAGGCCCTTTGAGACGAAGGCGCGGTTCAGTCCCTTGAGCGGCACCACATCGGCGATCGTGCCGAGCGCAACAAGATCGAGCGCCCCGAGCAGGTCGGGCTCGGCGCGTGCGGCATCGAAGAATCCGCGACGACGCAATTCGCGATTGACCGCGACAAGCGTCATGAAAACGAGCCCGACGGCCGCGAGATGATTGAGCCCGGACAGATCGTCGAGCCGGTTGGGATTGACGATCGCAAGCGCCGGCGGCAGCACCGGATCGCATTGATGATGGTCGATGACGACGGTGTCGAGCCCGAGCCGCTTCGCCTCGGTCAGCGCGTCGATCGACGTCGTCCCGCAATCGACAGTGACCAGAAGCGTCGCGCCGCGGCCGGCAAGGCCCCGCACCGCCTCGACATTGGGGCCATATCCCTCGAACAGCCGGTCCGGGATATGGATGATCGGCTCGAGGCCGCAATGGCGGAGATAGCGCGCCAAGAGGGCCGAGGATGTCGCGCCATCCACATCGTAATCGCCGAAAATCGCCACCGTCTCGCCACGCATGACAGCGTCGGCGATGCGCGCAGCGGCTTGCGGCATGTCCGTCAGCGTATCGGGGTCCGGCATCAGCCGCTTCACCGCCGGATCGAGATAACTCGCCGCCTCCGCGGGATCCACGCCGCGGCCAGCGAGAATGCGCGCCAGCATGTCGGGGACGCCGTGACGCTGGGCAATCGCCAGAGCGAGCGCGCTGCCACGCGCATCCAGCCGGTCGCGCCACGCGCGTCCGCGCGCGGATTTTTCGACGCCGAGAAAGAAGCGCGGCTGCGCTTCCGGCACGGCGGCCAGAATGGACGTGGCAGCGGCCATTGGAACCGATTCGGTCTCTGTCAGAACAGTTTGCGATACTGGATGAAACCGGATCGCTCCGCCACTTTGTCGTAGAGCGCGCGGGCGGCGTGATTATCTTCCTTGGTCAGCCAATGCACCCGGCTTGCGCCCTGCGCCCGCGCGGCCTCTTCGACCGCCGCGATCAGCGCGCGGCCGGCGCCGCTGCCGCGCGCCTCGGGGATCACGAACAGATCCTGCAGATAGCAATAATCGCCGATGGTCCAACACGAGCGGTGGAAGAGATAATGCGCGATGCCGATTAGCTGGCCTGCGGCGAATGCGCCACGCACGAACATCGGCTCCTGCGGATCGTGCAGGCGCTCCCAGAGCACGCTGGTGGTCTGCGGCGTGACCTGCGACTCATAGAAGGTCAGATAGCCCTGCCACAGCGGCTCCCACGCCGCGCGCTCATCGGGGCGTAGCGGCCGTACCAGCACATCAGGCAGCGGCTTCGGCATGAATGCGCAGGAGTTCCGGTATCGTTGCGGGGTCGCGGCGGCCGAAGCCGCATTCGGTGCCGATCGAGAAATCGCGCACGAATTTCTCCGCAGTCGCAAGCCGCCTGCGTGTGCCTTCGACCCCGTCGGTGTAATGCACGAGGCCGAGGCACAATTCCGTCTCCGGCCCCAGCTTCAACGCGCGCAGCGGCTCGAAATACCTTTCGTCCGAGCGATCGCGCGGCACCGGCATATGGATCAATTCGATGGTCCGGGCGATCCCGTTGGAGAGCCTGTTCGCCAGTTCCACCATGTCGCCCATGTCGGTCGGCTCGACAACATGGCGGTGCTCGGCGTCGCCGTAGCAGAAGTGATAAAGCAGCTCGACGTCCTTCGGCACATGATTGCCGAGATCGAGCAGGATGCGGCTGAAGGTCTCGACCATCTCCGCCTTGGACGCGCCGTAGCTCGACACGTCCCCGCGTTCGAGCCGCGCGAACACCGCCGAGGCGACGTCGAACTGGATCGCGAGTTGATCATGCGGGATCGCCGCGGCGAGCTTGTCGACCTCGCGCTTCACCGCCGCGTTGTAGAGCGGGTCAATCGCTGCGTGCAGGTCTTCGTCGACGAACAGCCAGATCACCGAATGCGCCGGCACGAGATCGACCTGGAATCGGGTACCCGGCGCGATCTTGCCCTCGTCCTTCAGCGCCTTGAAGCTGCGATACGAGTCGATCGCAACATCGGCATAGAAGAGGTTGTCGAACGACACCTCGCGTGCCGTCACACCCGACTTGAGCCGGTAGCGCCGCGCTGTCCCGCTGGTTGCGTGAAGCTGGAAATCCTTGTCGGAGCGTTCGAAGCCCGGATGGTTCGCGAACAGCTTTTCCTGCCAGAACACCCAGTTGAGGCGCTCGCCAGTCTCGCCGTCCGGAATGCGCTTGATGCGCGGACCGAACGCGGCACCGACTGTCTCGAATACCGTCGGTGCATCGGGCAAGGGGATGCTGCCGACGAGATAGATATCGCGCGGCATGGCCCCGCCGTTCTCAGTCGAGATAGAACTTGTCGAGCTGGCGGTGCTCGGCCCGGATATAGCGCACCGTGCCGGTCACCGAACGCATCACCACCGTCTCAGTCTCGATCACGTCCTTGCGGAACTTCACACCGCGCAGGAACGAGCCGTCGGTGACGCCGGTCGCGGCGAACAGGCAATCGCCGCGCACCATGTCGGCGATCTCGTATTTCTTGCGTGGATCTGAGATGCCCATCTTCTTGGCGCGCTCGCGCTTCTCGTCGGAATCGAGGATCAGCCGGCACTGCATCTGGCCGCCGATGCAGCGCAGGGCCGCCGCGGCCAGCACGCCTTCCGGCGCGCCGCCGATGCCCATGTAGATGTCGACGCCGGTCTGCTGAGGATCGGCGCAATGAATGACGCCGGCGACATCGCCGTCGGTGATCAGGCGCACAGCGGCGCCCGCCTTGCGGACGGCCGCGATCAGGTCGGCATGGCGTGGCCGATCCAGAATGAGCGCCGTGATGTCCGCGGGCTTGACGTCCTTGGCCTTGGCGAGGCTGAGGATGTTCTCCTCGGCCGGCGCATCGAGATCGACCACACCGGCCGGGTAGCCCGGACCGATGGCGATCTTGTCCATATACACGTCGGGCGCGTTGAGCAGCGTGCCGCCCTCCGCCATCGCCATGGTTGCAATGGCCCCAGGCATGTTCTTGGCGCACAGCGTCGTACCTTCGAGCGGGTCGACGGCGATATCCACCCGAAAACCGCTCTTGGTGCCGACATTCTCACCGATATAGAGCATCGGCGCCTCGTCGCGCTCGCCCTCCCCGATCACCACCGTTCCATCGATCGGCAGCTTGTTGAGCTCACGCCGCATGGCATCGACCGCGGCCTGATCGGCCGCCTTCTCATTGCCGCGCCCGCGAAGCCGCGCCGACGACACCGCGGCCCGCTCCGTTACGCGCACGATTTCCAGCGACAGGATTCGCTCGAGAATCTGGTGCGGCTGAACTGTGATCGTCGTCGACGCCATATCGCCCCCTTCTAACCCCCATGCAGCATGGCCGCGGCCAAAGCTGCATCGCTCTTCTATCGGTTTTTCTCGATGCGGATCAATTGCGGTTCGCCGGAAATCACCTGATCGGCCTTCACTGCGGCGATTGCGCGCCGCACAGCGTCCTCGGTGGTCGCATAGGTGATCAGGATCACCGGCACCGGACCGCTGGCGGTTCTCGCGTCGGTGCCGCCCTGCGGTGCCGCCCCGGGCGTCACCAGGTGGCGCTGCACAATCGATTCGAGCGAAATATCCTGCTCCGCAAGCCGGGTGGCAATGGTCGCGGCCGTGCCCGGTTTATCCACCGCCAGAAGACGAATATAATAGCCGCCCTCGTGCATTTGCATCGGGGCCTTCCCTGCGACCGATAAGCTGTCCACCGCGCGTCCGAATGGTGCAATGCGTGCGCCGCGCGCGATGTCGCCGATGTCGGCGACCACGGACGAGGCGGTCGCAAGCCCGCCGGCGCCCGGCCCGACCAGCGTGATCGGATCGATCCCGTCCGCGTCGATCGTGACCGCGTTGGTGACCCCCATCACCTGGGCGATGGCGGAGCTCTTCGGCACCATGGTCGGGTGCACGCGCTGTTCGATCCCGGTGTCGGTTTTCACCGCAACACCGAGCAACTTGATGCGATAGCCAAGCTCGTCGGCCGCGATCAGATCGGCCGGGGCGATCGAGGAGATGCCTTCGACATAGATCGCATCGGCGTCCACCTTGGTCCCGAAGGCGATCGAGGCGAGGATCGCGAGCTTCTGGGCGGTGTCATACCCCTCGACATCGAATGTCGGGTCGGCTTCGGCATAGCCGAGCCGCTGCGCATCCTTCAGACATTCCGCAAAGGACAGCTTCTCCTGCTCCATGCGTGTGAGGATGTAATTGCAGGTGCCATTCAGGATTCCGTAAATCCGCGCGAATGAATTGCCGGCGAAGCCTTCG
Organism: Pseudorhodoplanes sp.; assembly: GCF_035565855.1. Taxonomy (GTDB): domain Bacteria; phylum Pseudomonadota; class Alphaproteobacteria; order Rhizobiales; family Xanthobacteraceae; genus Pseudorhodoplanes. The sequence goes on along the minus strand of NZ_DATMRX010000002.1, from coordinate 5,495 downwards.
CGCAACGCCTTGATGATCGGAATGCCGCCGGCAACGGCGGCTTCGAAATTCAGGGCCACCTTGTTGGTCTCGGCAAGCTTCGCAAGTGCGACGCCGTGCCTGGCCAGCAACGCCTTGTTCGCGGTGACCACCGACTTCCCTGCCGCGAGTGCGGCTTCGACCGCGGCCTTAGCCGGATCGCCCTCTCCGCCCATCAGCTCGACAAACACGTCGATGCCGGAATCGGACGCGAGCTTCACCGGATCGTCGAACCAGTGCATGCCCGAAAGATCGACGCCGCGATCCCTGTTCCTGTCGCGGGCACAGACCGCGACAACCTCGACGCTGCGTCCGCAGCGCGCCGCAAGCTGTTGCTGAGCGATCAATTGGAGAACCGATGAGCCGACAGTGCCTAAGCCGGCAAGACCCACTTTGAGTGGCGCGACCATATTCAGATCCGAGAGAGAGGCGAAGCGCTAGCGCCGATTGGCGAGCGGCACGACGTTGTGCAGCTTGTCGACGCCGGTTTCGAGGAAGCGGCGGATGTTGCGTGCGGCCTGCCGGATGCGCTGTTCGTTCTCGACCAGCGCGATGCGGACATGGTCATCGCCGTGTTCGCCGAAACCGATACCGGGCGCCACCGCGACATCGGCTTTCTCGACCAGAAGCTTCGCAAATTCGATCGAGCCCATCCCGGAAAACGGCTCCGGCAGTTTCGCCCATGCGAACATCGACGCCGAGGGCGACGGAATATGCCAGCCGGCGCGGCCAAAGCTTTCCACCAACGCATCGCGGCGCTTGCGGTAGATCTCGCGCATTTCGCGGATGCAATCGTCCGGACCGTTGAGTGCTGCCGTTGCCGCCACCTGGACCGGCGTGAAGGCGCCGTAATCGAGATAGGACTTCACGCGCCCCAGCGCCGCGATGATCCGTTCGTTGCCGACAGCAAAGCCCATGCGCCAGCCCGGCATCGAAAAGGTCTTCGACATCGAAGTGAATTCGACGGTGCAGTCGATCGCGCCCGGCACCTGCAGCACCGACGGCGGCGGGTTGTTGTCGAAATAGACTTCGGCATAAGCGAGATCGGACAGGATGAAGATCTCGTGCTTCTTCGCGAATGCGACAAGGTCGCGATAGAAGTCGAGGCTCGCGACGCAGGCAGTCGGATTGGCGGGGTAGCAGGCGATCACCGCGATCGGCTTCGGAATCGAATGCTGAAGAGCGCGCTCGAGCGCGGCAAAGAACTCAGGATTGGGCTCGGCCGGGACCGACCGGATCACGCCGCCCGCCATCAGAAAGCCGAACGCGTGAATCGGGTAGCTTGGATTGGGGACGAGCACGACGTCGCCGGGCGCGGTGATCGCCTGCGCCACATTGGCGAAGCCTTCCTTCGACCCAAGCGTCGCGACAATCTGTGTATCCGGGTTGAGCTTCACGCCGAAACGGCGCGCATAATAGCCCGCCTGCGCGCGTCGCAGGCCCGCGATGCCCTTGGAAGCGGAATAGCGATCGGTGCGCGGCTTGCCGAGCGTCTCCTTCAGCTTTTCTATGACATGCGCCGGGGCCGGCAGATCCGGATTGCCCATCCCGAGGTCGATGATATCGGCGCCGGCGTTACGTGCGGCCGCCTTGGCGCGGTTGACCTGCTCGAAAACGTAGGGGGGCAAACGTCGGACGCGGTAAAATTCTTCCATCGATCGCTCGTCCTTGGCCCCAGGCGAAGTGCCCGCGGGCATCCCTGAGCCGGTTCCAGGGCGATTGTCGTCGATTCAAATGGCCGGCAATGCGATTGCTTTTATCACGCGCGGGCGGTTCCGCCAGTATTCTAACGCGGTACCGGCCAGGGAGCCGCTTCCCGCGTGGCCTGCCCGGTTGCCGCTGGCGGCTCTGCCGTCGAAGCTGGCTGACCTTTTGCAGCGCGCTTTGCCTGTTGCTTGGCCTTGGCCGCTTGGGCATTAGCCTTCTCGGCCGCGCTCGCCTTCCCTTTTTTGGGCTGCTGCCGATCGCGGGCGGCGATCAGGTCGGCCTCGAGCTTCTTTTGCTGCGCTGCATCAAGAGGCTCGGGGCGCGGCGGCGGCGTGTCGTGGACATGCGGAAAGGCCGGGGTCTCCGCGGGCCGCGCCGGTGCATCCGCTGGAAGCCCGCCGACGGCCGCTGGTATCGCATCGATGGTGCCGGCGCACCCCGACACCGTCAGGGCCACCGCCAGCAAAACCCATGCGCCGCGGCAGCGGTTCGGCACGGGAAATGCACTCATGCGGCGATCGGGCATCTGCAGCACTGTTCTGACGGGAATTTGCGCGGCTAACGGGTTAATATGACGAAAGCAAGGATGAAAGAATGGGCGGTTAACGTCCATAGCCGTCGCTGCGCCACCTTGCGGCAGGCGCGCGCGGCAGCCATCTGGAGCTGGGGAAACGTTGAGCGGGGCCAATGAACAAGGTGCCGGACCGACTGGCGGTGGCGCAGGCAAGCAGCGTCGATATCGAACGCTTTGCCTTTAATGTCGCGCGTCTGGTCGAACAGGGTGGCAAGGCGCTCGCCGCCTATCTGAAGCCGCGCGAGGAAGGCGCCGCAACGGTCGATTTTCCGGATCAGATCCGAGACGCGGTCAAGACGCTCGGCCAGGTGCTGGAATACTGGCTGTCGGATCCGCAGCGCGCGCTCGAATTGCAGCGCAGCATCGGCGCCGCCTATCTCGAGCTGTGGGGCAGCGCCGTCAAGCGCATGGCCGGCGAAGAGACCAAACCTGTGGTCGAGGCGGACCCGAGGGACAAGCGCTTTGCCGACCCGGAATGGTCCAGCAATCAGTTCTTTGATTTTCTGAAACAGCTCTATCTGCTCTCGACACGCTGGGCCGAGCATCTCGTCTCGGGAGCCGAGGCGCTCGATCCACATACCCGTCAGAAAGCGGAATTCTACATCCGTCAGATCGCAAACGCGCTCTCTCCTTCGAACTTCGTCCTGACGAATCCGGAACTGCTGCGCGAGACCCTGTCGTCGAACGCCGAGAATCTCGTGCGCGGCATGCAAATGCTGAGCGAGGACATCGACGAGAAAGGCAATTTCAAGATCCGGCAGTCCGATCCGACGATGTTCGAGGTCGGACGCAATCTGGCGATCACGCCGGGCAAGGTGATCTTTCAGAACCAGCTGATGCAGCTCATCCAATATGCGCCGTCCACCGAGACGGTGCTGAAGACGCCGCTGCTCATTGTGCCGCCGTGGATCAACAAGTTCTACATTCTCGATCTCACGCCGGAGAAGTCCTACATCAAGTGGTGCGTCGATCAAGGCCTGACGGTTTTCGTGATCTCCTGGGTCAATCCCGATGCGAGGCTCGCGGCCAAAGGCTTCGCCGAATACATGCATGAAGGTCCGCTGACCGCGCTCGAGGTGATCGAGCAGGTGACCGGCGAGAAAGAAGTGCATGCGGCCGGTTACTGCGTCGGCGGCACGCTGCTGTCGGTCACGCTGGCCTATATGGCGGCGAAGGAGGATACGCGGGTCAAGTCGGCGACGTTCTTTGCAACGCAGGTCGATTTCCGGCACGCCGGCGATCTGAAAGTCTTCGTCGACGAAGAGCAACTCGAGGCGCTCGAGCAGCGCATGAAAGAAGTCGGTTATCTTGAAGGTTCGAAGATGGCAACCGCCTTCAACATGCTGCGCTCGAACGATCTGATCTGGCCCTATGTCGTCAACAATTACCTGCGCGGAAAGGCGCCCTTCCCGTTCGACCTGCTGTACTGGAATTCCGACGCGACGCGGATGCCTGCGGCCAATCATTCGTTCTATCTGCGCAATTGCTATCTCAACAATGCGCTGACCAGCGGCAAGATGACGATCGCCGATGTCACCCTCGATCTGAAGAAGGTGAAGATCCCGGTCTACAATCTTGCGACGCGCGAGGACCATATCGCGCCGGCAAAATCGGTCTATCTCGGCTCCAAATATTTCGGCGGGCCGGTCCGGTTCGTGCTGTCCGGATCGGGCCATATCGCGGGCGTCGTCAATCCGGTTGCCAAGGGCAAATATCAATACTGGACCGGGCCCAAGCCCAACGGCACCGACGTCGAAGCCTGGCTGAAAAAGGCGAAGGAACATCCCGGCTCGTGGTGGCCGGACTGGCTGGCCTGGATCACTTCACATGGCGACGAGCGCGTTCCGGCTCGGGCACCGGGCGGCGGCAAGCTCACCCCGATCGAGGACGCGCCGGGCAGCTATGTGAAGGTCAAATCCTGATCGGCCTCACGCGGCGACGCCGAAGTCGACCTTGCCGGTGGCAATGTCATAGACCGCACCCGCGACCTTGACGCTGCCATCCTGCAGCCCTTTCGTCACGATCGGCTTGGCCGCTTTCAGCCGCGACACCACGCGCTGCACGTTGGCTGTCACCGCTCGCTCCGCGAGATCGTCGCCGCCCTTGAGGCTGCGCACGGCTGGTATGATGGGCGCTACGATCGTACCGATCGAGCCCGGGAATTTGGCCTTTTCAGTCACCGCCTTCACCGCGGCATTCACCACACCGCAATGGGTGTGGCCAAGCACCAGAACGAGCGACGTACCAAGAACGCTGATTCCATATTCGATGGACCCGAGCCCGGAACTGTCGACGGTGTTACCGGCAACCCTGATGATAAAAAGATCGCCCAGACCGCGATTGAACAGCGCGCTCGGCGGCGTTCTGGAATCCGAACAGGCGATGATTACAGCAAACGGAGCTCGGCCGTCCGCAAGTTCGTGAATACGTCCCGGCGCGCCGGTGGTGCAAGCGCCTTGCACGAAGGCGGCGTTGCCCTCCTTAAGCAATTCGAGCGCCTTCTCCGGTTTGATCCTCCTTTTGGGCTTGCCTTTCGCGAAGGCCGGGAGTGCCGCAAACGGTGACGATATAGCGAGACAGCCGCACCCTGCCCCGCAAAGCAAACTCCGCCGAGAAATCATGGCCGCCTCTTCCTGACGCCCCGCGATTCTGATCCAGTACCACACTGCGGCCCTCAAATGTGGCCCGGCCGCTATCGCGCCGCGGTCGACATCGCGCTATAGATATTTGCGACAAGCTGACGGGAGGCGACCGTGCTGAGCGAAATGACGGGGCAATTGTCCAAGGAATTGTTCTGGCTCACGATGACCTGCATTCTGACGCTGGTCATCTGGTTGCCGTATCTGCTCGACCGCATCAAGGTGCGCGGACTTTGGGGTACGCTCGGCAACCCGTCACCCGGTGACAAGCCGCAATCGCCATGGGCGCAACGGCTTTATTTCGCTCACACCAATGCCGTCGACAATCTCGTCACATTCGCGCCGCTGGTGCTGATCCTCAACACGCTCGATATCTCCACCCGCACCACCGCGATCGCCTGCGCGGTTTATTTCTGGTCGCGGCTCGCGCATGCGATCGTCTACGCGGCGGGGCTGCCGGTGTTCCGGACGCTGGCCTTCTTCGTCAGCTTCCTCGCCCAGGTCGTGCTGGTGCTGGCGATCTTCCGCATCGTGTAACGGCGATGGGGACGCGCGCT
>NZ_DATMRX010000001.1:0-9062 GCF_035565855.1 Pseudorhodoplanes sp. | reverse complement strand
TGCCGCCACCCGCTCTTCGCGGTTACCAAAGGACGGGTTTATCCGCCGCGCGGGCCACGCTTCGGCTTTCATTAGCTTATCGCTAATGCTAATGTTTCGCGGGTGGCAGCATGGCTGCGATGGGGCACGCCGGACGCCGCTATGTCGATGCGCGGGGACTTGATGCGCGGTTATCTTGGTCGATCGTTGTTGCTGGCGGGCGGTCTGGCATTCGGCACCTGGAGTTTGGCGACCGGCTTCCATGCCTTGGCGGCTGAGAACGGCAAGCCCATCCGCGCCGCGCAGGTCAATCCGACCTCGCCGGCGCTGCCGCCCACCGTGGATCGGCCGCCCGCGCCGGCAACGGCTCAGGAGTGCGACGCGCTCTGCGTGCGCCGCAATGCCGATGTCGCGGCGCAAGCCTGTGTCCCGCTGATCGAGGCCCGGGCGCCGCTGGATTACGACTGGCTGTCGCGACCGTTCGGCGGCATGTTCACCCAGGCCGAGCAGCCCGGCGCGGACGGCATCATCCGTTACCGCGGCGACGGCATCCGCGTGCTGACGGCGCAGAACCAATGGCTGCGCCACGCCTATCAGTGCTCTTACGATCCGGTGAAGCGGCAGATCGTGGCGGTAGACCTGCGGCCCGGCCGGCTGGTGCCGCCGGCCGACGTCGCAAAGTTCATCACCGATGTCCTCAAGCAGCAGCCCGGCGCCCAAGTCACCACCCGGCAGGCCGGTCAGCAGCAGACAGCGGCTCGAACGACGGCCCAACCCGCTTCCAAGGCGGCGACCAAACCCAAGCGCCCCGTCTATGGCGAGCCGAGCCCGATCTTCATCAGCCAAGCTCGCTTGAAAACGGGTCAGATCGATTCCGTGACAAGCATCGCGCAATCGTCACGCCGCCGGTCCGATCGGTCGCCCTGAGGCCCTGCCGGCAGGCGAGCGACCAAAGAGCGGCCCACGCGATTCAAGAACATGGTTCATACGATGAACCATGTCTATGTGATCGACCGCATCTTCAGGGCGTACCTGGAAGGGTGGGCGCACGGATACACCGCGCGGAACACGGCCACCCCTCCTTCGCTGGCTGAATTACGGGCGCTGAAAACAGAAATTGACCAGTGACATATGGAGCAGGTGGATACCTGGTCCGAGCAGCAGCTGGCCGAGCCCATCTCCTTTGGATATGTGGGAGGGGGCGCGGGCGTGATGACGCGCAACGAAATCGTATTGCACATCGTCAATTGCGGCACCTATCACCGCGGCGTGGTCGCCGACATGCTGTATCAGGTGCCGGTGGTGCCCCCGGTCTCCGACATCACGGTCTACGTGCGCGACGTCGTGATGGCCTGAACGGATGTGCGCGGGCGCGACGTCCCTCGCCCGCCCGCACTGTTTCCAACGGTGTCTACCCGCCGTGAAAATCAGATCGGATAGATAATCGAATTCTTGACAACTTCACTGTCGAAAATGCACGAGCGCGACTTGAATCGAAGCCCCTCCGGGGTCTCGCGAACAACGTCGATATAGCGCCCGGCGTTGAACACCTCGCTAAATTCGTCGCGCTTGGTGCGCAGCACGAGATAGTTGGCCTCGGATCTGATTTCGCCGCCTTCGACGCCGATAACGCGCGGCGCCGAAACGATGTGTCGCTGATAATAGGGATCGTGATAAAGCGTCTCTCGAATGCCGTAGACCCGGTCCTTCAGCATGCCTCTGCTCTCGAGCCATAGGATCGACAGCGGCAGCTTGCGGTCGTAGTTTTCGCGAGCCTGGATACGGTACTCGCACTCATCGAGGAAAAAGTCTGGCCATCGCTCGAAATCGCCCGCATCGAGGCAAGCCGAGTATTCGCCATACAGATTCTGCAGCGCCACGTAACCGCCGCTGATATCCAGCATCGTTCAGATCTCCATCACTTTACGCCAATAGGCGAACATGGCGCGGAGCGGATTTTCCGTGATCAGATGGTTCAGCTCGCCCCAATCGCGGCCGCCCTGCTCCGCGATCGTGTTGCGCGCCGGCTCCTGCAAATAAGACTCCTGGCAGAATTCGAGCACCTCGCCGTCGTCGGCGGAGACGTAGCCGGCAGGCCCGAACATGTTGGCCTGTCGAAGCCGGCGTAGCGCCATGTCGGGGTCGTCCTCTTCAAAGCCGAAATGAGTCCAGACGAAATCGAACGCATCGGGGCCACGGGGGATGATCTGCCGTGTGGACATGCTGTTCGATTGCTGCTGAACGATGAGGTTCGGGAATAGCGTCAGCATGACAACAGTCGGGCCGTTCCACCACGGCTCCGGCTTTACATCGACGATCCTGTTGTCATGCAGCGTCATCCCCTCCTTGAAGCTGTGCAGCCCCTTCGTCACGTCGCCGCTCTCGACATTCTCGCGCTTCGAGGCCATCGCGCCGTGGCGGCCATGCACGTCAGTCACCAGGCGGGACGTCTGGTCGCCGCGGATCAGACCGAACACGACAAACCAAGTGTGTAGAAGCCCGACGTGATAGGGGTCCTTGATGTTCTCCTGCATCAATTTCCAGTTCGCGGGAATGCGCTGGCGGGAATAGCCGGTGATCTTGAGCTTGCGGCCATCAAAAACGCGGTCGAAATAGCGGAGGATTTCCGGGCCGAGATAATCCTCGAACGATTCCATCTCGTGATCGAACGAGGCGAAAATAACCCCGTTACGCACCGCGACGCTGAGCTTGTTCAGCGAATGATTCTTGGGATTGAAATCGGCGGGCATGCCGCCGCGCACCTCCCCATTCTTCTTGAGCCCGCGGCGGAACGGCACCCCCTGGAGGTTGCCTTTCAGATCGTAGGTCCACTGATGATAAGGGCAGAGGAACTCCTTGTTGTTGCCGAAGCGCTCCCGGCAAAACGCCGCGCCGCGATGCGCGCAAATGTTCTCGACGGCGGTGACCGACCCGTCTTCCGCTCTCGCGATGATGATCGACCGTTCCCCGACCGACGTCCGCTTGAAATCGCCGGGATTTGGAATCTCGGCTTCAAGGCCGACATAATTCCAATGCTTGGAGTAGAAAATGCGCTCCAACTCGCGCTGATACACGGTCGGATGTGTATAAGCCCAGAACGGGATCCGGCTGGATCCGTCATGGGTCCATGTCGGGATTTCAACATCGGGCTGCACATTCAGCATCGCGCGCCTCCGAGCTTTTCTTTGTTCCAAATCGTGGTTTCAAGTCATGGCGCGACGTGCGGCGCAAATCCACGAAACGCCCTGAATGTCCGTCATCACCGGAAGGAATTTTGCTTTTGCGCCGGGCCGTTTCGACAGTCGGCGAACAAAATATTCTGCGCGATGCTGCAACGCCGCATTTCGCCTCAAGGCCCGGATGAGGCAATATACGCTATATTTTTTAGTATATAACGACTCTAGAATGACAACCGGACCTCGGCTTTGTTCGGTGCAGCATCGTGGAATTGGAAAAGATCGACCTCAACCTGCTTCTCGTCTTCTCGCACCTTTTTCGCGAAAAGCGCGTGCTGCGGGCCGCCGAAAACCTGGGCATGTCCCAGCCGGGCGTCAGCAATGCATTAAATCGGCTCCGCAGCATCCTGAACGACGAACTGTTCGTGCGCACATCGCACGGCATGGAGCCGACCGCTTACGCCATGCAGGTGGCGGGCCCGATTTCCGATGCGCTCGAACTCATCAAAGGTACGCTTGCCGTCCGGTCGCCGTTCGACCCCGCGACAAGCACGCGCCGGTTCACCATTGCGATGACCGACATCGGAGAGATCGACTTTCTACCGAGCTTGATGGACAGCATCAGGCGCGTCGCCCCGGCCATCACGATCAACACCGTCCGCAACAACGCCGTTCGTTTGAAAGAGGAACTGGAGAACGGCCAGGTCGATCTGGCCGTCGGTCACCTGCCCGACCTGCAGACCAATATCTTCAAACGCCAGCTCACCGTCAGCCAGTACGTCTGTCTGTTTCGGCGCGGCCATGCGCTCGACAAAGCAAGCATGACGCTCGACGAGTTTACCGCGGCCGAACATCTCGTCGTGGTATCGGCGGGAACAGGACACGGCCTTGCCGACGATGAATTCGAGCGGCGCGGCATCGCGCGGAATGTGAAACTGAGAATCCCGCATTTTGCCGCCGTCGGTTATCTTCTGCACGAGACTGATCTCATCACCACCGTCCCGCTGCGCCTGGTGAACCGATGCGCCGGGCCGTTTGAATTGGCCTCCGTGCCTGTTCCTTTCGAGCTTCCAGCGATCCCCATCGATCTGTTCTGGTCGGCGCGTTACCATCGCGATCCGGCCAATCAATGGATCCGCACCATGATGGCGGAAACCTTCGTCAAAGAAGAGGCGACACGCCAGAATGCATCCTCCCGGATGCCCGAGAGCCTTGCCACGCGCAGAGCTTAGCGAGTCATCGCAACCACACGACGCGACGCCAGCCATCAGTGTTCCTAATCCCGCACCCAAGATTTTCCCGCTTGTTGGCTCCGAACTCCGCTGTTTGATTGCGGCCAGAAACGCAGGCAAAAATTTCTGAACATCTTTCGCTGCGTGCGCCGCAATTAATTGAAAGGAGTCTCCGATGAGTCGCGAAGATCGTTCCATGATTCTCACTGCCGCGTTGATGCACGGCCTCGGCCTGCATCTCGGTGCATGGATGGCGCGCGACGGTGAGGCATCGGATTACGTATCGCCATCGCTTTACACCGAATGCGCCCGCACGGCCGAGGCCGGCAAGCTGCACGCGGTGTTTCTCGCTGAGCAGATCACCAACCAGGAAAACGGTGTCGAACGCCCCTGCGGCACGCTCGACACCGCGATCACACTGGCGCTGATGGCCGGCACCACGGAACGCATCGGCCTCGTGGGCACCGCTTCCACAACCTACAACGAGCCTTACGAGCTGGCGCGGCGTTTCGCGACGCTCGATCACCTCAGCCGCGGACGTGCGGGCTGGAATTCCATCGCCACGCAGAACCCGACCGTCGCCGGCCAGTTCGGCCGCGGCGAGCACCCTGACCATGAGGGGCGTTACGAGCGGGCAGATGAGTTCATCGAGATCGTCTGCAAACTCTGGGACAGTTGGGAACCGGACGCGCTGGCCGGCGACAAGGCCGCGGGCCTGTTCGGCCGCGCCGATAAAGTCCACGAGATCAATTATGTCGGAAAGCATTTCTCGGTCCGCGGCCCGCTGCCGTTCCCGCGCCCGCCGCAGGGTCGGCCTGTCATTTTCCAGGCGGGGTCGTCGCCACGCGGACGCGATCAAGCGGCGAAATTCGCCGATGCGGTTTTCACCGCGCAACATCTGCTGGAGGATGCCGTCGCGTTCCGTACCGATATGCGCCGGCGCGCGGCAGCCTATGGACGCAATCCCGATCGGATAAAGATTCTTCCCGGCATGGCTGTGATCCTCGGTGACACGGAGGAAAAGGCGTGGGCGCGCAAGAAGCGGCTGGAGGAAGTGCTCGGCGTCGGCCCGAACCTGGCCAAGCTGGCGCGGCGGATCGGAATCCCGATGGAGGCGCTTCAGGAGAACCTGGACAAGCCTTTCCCGTCGGACCGCCTCATGCCCGAGGCCGAATTCAAAGGCTCGATCGGCTTTCGCCGCAGCATCATCAATCTTGCGCTCAAGGAAGAGCTGACCGTTCGCGAGCTGAGCTTGCGCTACGGCGGCGGCCATCAGGAGGTGGTCGGCACTCCCGAACAGGTCGCCGACGTGATGCAGGAGCGATGGCAAGCCGGCGGCGCCGATGGCTTCACGCTGATGATCGACATGCTGCCGTCGGGGCTTCACGACGTGGTCGACATGCTGGTGCCCGAGTTGCAGCGCCGCGGATTGTTCCACCGCGACTACGAGCACGACACCCTTCGCGCTTCGCTCGGCGTCGCCGAGCCCGGTAACGAGGCCGGCCGATCCGCTGCCCGGTCCGTCGTTGCCGCATAACGAAGGGGTGACACCATGAACGTCGTCGTCGATATGTCTTCGCGCCGCCAGTCGGCGCAGTCTCTTCCAGCCCCCCTCGTCCTCGGCATCGGCGGCACATTGCGGCCGCACTCGACATCGGAGCAGGCGCTGCGCATCGCCTTGCAGGCCGCGGAACAGCACGGCGCACGCACCGAAATCATCACCGCGCAGGAACTCGACCTGCCGATGTATGACTTCGGCTGCGGTACACTCGAGAAAGCCGCGCGCCTGATCGACGCGGTCCGACGCGCCGATGGGCTGATCGTATCGACGCCCGCCTATCACGGCGGGCTGTCGGGCCTGCTCAAGAATGCGTTGGATTACTTACAGGAATTGGCGGGCGATCCTTCGCCCTATCTTCACCGCAAAGCCGTCGGCTGCATCGTCAGCGCGGGGGGTTGGCAAGCCGGGGCGGCCACCCTCGTTTCAATCCGTTCCATCGTCCATGCCCTGCGCGGCTGGCCGACGCCGCTCGGGGTGACCGTCAACTCCGCGAATAAGCCGTTCTCTCCCGACGGCGACATTCAAGACATCAAGATCGGCGAGCAGCTCCGGATTCTTGGCGGACAGGTCGCCACCTTCGCGCAAGGGCGACAGTTGGCTTGCGCCACAGGCTGAACCGCCGCCGTCCATAGCATCGACAAGCACGGGCCAACCGGACTAGAGAACCCGCGCGGCCGCTTCACCTTTCCGAAAGCGGTTCGCGGGGGCCGCATGCTGGATGCGAAACGACTGAGAATCTTCTGCGCCGTCGCCGCCGAAGGCTCGTTCACGGCTGCCGCCAACCGGCTCCATCTCACGCAATCCGCCGTCTCGCAGCAGATTGCCATCCTGGAGCGCGAAGTCGGCATTCCTCTGGTCGAGCGCCTGCCGCGCGGCGTCGGCCTGACGGAGGTCGGCAAGGTCCTCGCGGAGCGGGGCCAGTCGCTGCTGCGCGAGATTGCGGCGCTTGAGCAGGAGTTGCATCGCGTCGCCGATCCTCCGACGCGCGTGACGCTCGGCGTTTTCTCCACGGCCGGCGCTCACCTGGTGCCGATCGTGGTCCAGAAGTACCGCGAGCGCTTTCCCGACACCCAACTGATCCTGCACGCTTCGCAGCCCGAAGACCTTGAAGCCAAGCTCGCTGAAGGGTTGATCGATGTCGGCCTGACATGGGACTACGACTTTCTCGCAAGGCCGATGGGCGCGCTGCACCGTCGACATCTTCTCAACGATCCGCTCTGCCTGCTTCTGCCGCGCAGCCACCCGCTCGCGTCCGGCCTTGAACCGCTGCGGCTTGCCGAGGTCGCGCATGAACCCTGGATCGTTCGCGGCCATCGCCCGCCCTATCGCGACGCCTTCGAGGTGATGTGCCGCATCGCGGGCTTCGAGCCCGATGTGGTGTTCCACACCGAAGACTACCAATCGGCGCAAGGTTTGGTCGCAGCGGGTGTCGGCCTGGCGGTCGTTCCGCGTCTGTCGATGACCGCGCAGCGCCCCGATATCGTGCTTCGCCCGATCCACGAACCTGCCTTCGCACGGCGGATTGAGGCCGTGGTTCTTCCGCACACAGGCCGCAATCAACGGGCGGAGCAGCTTCTGTCGCTCCTGCAGGAAACGCTGTCGGCGGGACCGCACGAATAGCCCGCGCATCGAACCGAAGCGACCGGGCGATGGAACGCCCTGATGGAACGCTCTCTTGCCGGGCGGCGTTCCCCGGAAAATTGCAATGCGCTGCCATGGTTATATACTGGCAGATATAACGAGACGGCCGTTTCTGGACGCATTGGAGTCGCCACGTGCCCACGCCCCTCAACACCGAGCCTCCCATCACCGAATACATGCTGATCGCCGGCGAGCGCGTCGACGGCCCCAACCGCATCGAGGTTCGCAACCCGGCGCGGCCGGACGAATTGGTGGGAACGGTCGTGCGCGGCACCGCCGAGCACGTCGATCGGGCCGTGACGGCAGCGAAATCCGCGCAACCGGCCTGGGCCGCTCTCAGCTTCTCGCAACGCGCCGGCCTGTTACGCCAGGCCCTCGCTTGCCTTGAAGCGGATATCGACCGGCGCGCCGCCGTGTTCGTCCGCGAAAACGGCAAGCCGCTGGCCCACGCGCGGGGAGAATTGCTGAGCGTGCCCAAGCGGCAACTGATGGCGCTCGACTACGCGGCGCAACTCGACGCCGAGCGCAAATACACGTCAGCCAACGGACAAACGTTCGTTCTCAACCGCCCTTATGGCGTCGTGGTGTCGATCGTGCCGTGGAATTCGCCCGACGTCTTGGCCTTCACCCAAATCGTTGCGGCGCTGCTCGCCGGCAACTGCGTCGTGCTCAAGCCGCCGGAGAGCTGCCCGCTGACGCTGACCCGCTCGGCCCGGATGTTTGCCGAGGCGCTGCCGCCCGGCGCCGTCAATGTCGTCACCGGACTTCCCTCCGAAATCGGCGACGCGCTCACGACGCATCCCGATGTCGGCAAGATCGGCTTCACCGGCAGCATCCCGTCGGCGCGACACATCATGTCGAACGCGGTGCAATCCATCAAAGGCGTGACGCTGGAGCTCGGCGGCAACGATCCCGCCGTCATTCTCGACGATGCCGAGTTCGATCCCGCCACGCTTTCGCGCATCCTGAATGCAACGTTCATGATGACCGGCCAGGTCTGCATGGCGATCAAACGGATTTATGTGCCCTCTAAGCGGAGCGACGAATTCCTGGACAAGTTCGGCAAGGCGGTCGACTCCATCGTGGTCGGCGACGGGCTCGAGCCATCGGTGACAATGGGCCCGTTGCACACACAGAAGGCCCAGGCCCGCGCCACCGGCCTTGTTGAGGACGCGGCCCGCCGCGGCGCCAACGTCAAACCGATGGGAAAAATCGACAGCGAGGCGACCTTCACCAGAGGCTATTTCATGCGGCCGACCGTGGTGACGAACCTTGCCGACGACGCGCCGCTGATGACCGAAGAACAATTCTGTCCGGCCATTCCGGTCGCCACGTACGACGACCTCGACGACGCCATCGCCCGCGCCAACCAATCGCAGTTCGGCCTCAGCGGATCGGTATGGAGCCGCAACACCGATCGCGCTCTCGATGTGGCGCGAAAGATCGAAGCCGGGCAAGTCTGGGTCAACAACC